>LVAP01000058.1 GCA_001603025.1 Clostridiales bacterium Firm_10
GTGCCGGCCAGCAGGGCGGCGCACAGCAGCGCGCACAAAATGCGGCGCGAAAAAATGCGTTTCATCAGGGAATACACCTTCTCCCTACATATACTCATTATGGATTATATGACAATTCCATGACGCTGTCAAGTTCGCCCTTAACAATTGATGGGAATAATGCGTGAACTCCGCGCTATTCTTTGTTATTTTCCCGTCATTTTTCGGCGACTTCCGGTTTTTTGCGGGGCAGCGTGCCGGCAAACCGTGTCTCGCGTTCGTCGGAGGACAGGGTGAGGCGGCCGCCCGCTTCATCCACGATGCCCTTCACGATGGCCAGGCCCATGCCGCGCCCCTCGCCCTTGGTGGAGAAACCGCGCAGGAATATGCGCTCCGCCGTGTTCCGCGGGATCATCGGCCCGTTGTTGCACACGGCGAACTCGTAGCCGTGCAGCGATTCGCTCAGGCGGATGGTCAGCGCGGGTTCCGGTGCGTCGCGCAGCGCGTCCATGGCGTTGTCGATCAGGTTGCCCAGCACGCGGCACATGGCCCAGCTCTCCACAGGCAGGTCCGTCCAGGCGGATTCGATCTGCAGCGAAACCCTGATTCCCCGGCTTTCGCAGTCCGACAGCTTGGCCGCCAGCAGCGCGTTGATGGCCGGATGCGCTGTTTTGAGCGTGCGGCTCACGCGGCGGATGTCGCCGTATACCTTTTCGATATAATCGCCCGCCTCGCCGTATTCCTCCAGCTCCATCAGGCTGTAAACCACCTGCAGGTGGTTCATGAAATCGTGCCGCTGGGCCCGCAGCGTGCCGTTGAGCTCGTTGAGGCGGTCATAAGCCTCCTCGAGCATGTCCGCGTCGCTGGCCACGCGGCGCGCGTGGAAGGCCTCGCGGATGTCCAGCGCCGCGCCCCAGGACACGATGAACGTCATCGTACACAGCAGCACCTGCTCCGGCAGGCCCACGAAGGCGTGCCCGCCGGTAAACAGCGAAAGGAGCGCCAGCGTCACCGCGCCCGCGATCTGCAGCGAGTTGATGACCACCGTATACACCAGGGCTTTTTTCATATTGACGAAGCGTCGTCGCGCATGGAGCGGCATGTTTTTCCCTCCGGCACAGTATCATTCTTATTTCATTGCAAGCTATTTTATCACAGAACGGGGCGTTTGGCAAATCGCCTATCTTAAGTTTCCGTTCAATACGCTCCGCAGCCGTTGACAAAACGAAGGCACTCCATTATAATATATTGCGATTATGGACGCCGACGGCAAGCAGAGGGCGGCGGACAAGCGTGACACCGCAAAAGAGAGCGCCTTCCGTCTCGGGGAAGATGGAGAGCGCCTTTATTTTTCAAAGAAGGAGCAAACAGGACATGAAAGAAATTCCCGTCTATAACCCGGCAGCCATCGAAGACAAATGGCAAAAGCACTGGGAAGAAAACAATTCCTTCGCCGCCGAGGCCTCCCATGAAAAGCCGAAGTTCTACGGCCTGGTGGAGTTTCCCTATCCTTCCGGCGCCGGCATGCATGTGGGCCATATCAAGGCCTATTCCGGGCTGGAGGTCATCGCCCGCAAGCGCCGTATGGAAGGCTTCAACGTCCTGTTTCCCATGGGCTTCGATTCCTTCGGCCTGCCCGCCGAGAACTACGCCATCAAGACCAACACCCACCCCCACGTGATCACAACCCGCAACGTGGATCACTTCCGCGACCAGATGAAGAAGATCGGCTTCTCCTTCGACTGGACCCGCGAGATCTCCACGTCGCTTCCGGACTACTACAGGTGGACCCAGTGGATCTTCCTGAAGCTGTTCGAGCACGGCCTCGTGTTCCGCGCCAAGACGCTGGTCAACTACTGCCCGCACTGCAAGGTGGTGCTCTCCAACGAGGACAGCCAGGGCGGCAAGTGCGACGTGTGCCATTCGGACGTCGTTCAGCTGCCCAAGGACGTGTGGTACCTGCGCATCACCGAGTATGCCGACAAGCTGCTCGAGGGCCTGGAAACCGTGGATTATCCCGAAAGCATCAAGCAGCAGCAGGTCACCTGGATCGGCCGCTCCACCGGCGCCTTCGTGAATTTCGAGCTCGCCGGCGCACCCGAAAAGCTTGAAATCTACACCACCCGCTGCGACACGCTCTTCGGCGTGACCTTCATGGTCATGGCGCCGGAGCATCCGCTGCTGGACAAATACAAAGACCGCATCGCCAACTGGGCCGAGGTGGAGGCCTACCGCGAGGAGTGCGCCCGCAAGACGGAATTCGAGCGCACCCAGCTCGTCAAGGAGAAGACCGGCGTGAGGCTGGACGGCCTCCGGGCCGTGAATCCCGTAAACGGCAAGGAGATCCCGATCTTCATCGCCGATTACGTGATGATGGGCTACGGCACCGGCGCCATCATGGCCGTGCCCGCTCACGACCAGCGCGACTGGGAATTCGCCAAAAAGTTCGGCGTGGACATCATCCAGGTCATCGAAGGCGGCGATATCGAAAAGGAAGCCTACACCGGCGACGGCCGCATGATCAACTCCGATTTCCTGAACGCCTACGACAACAAAAAGGACTCCATCGAGGCCATGCTCCGCTTCCTCGCCGAAAAGGGCCTGGGCCGCAAGGGCGTGCAGTACAAGATGAAGGACTGGGCCTTCAACCGCCAGCGCTACTGGGGCGAGCCCATCCCGCTGATTCACTGCCCCCAGTGCGGCACCGTGGGCGTGCCCTACGACCAGCTGCCCCTCACCCTGCCGGACGTGGAAAACTTCGAGCCCGGCCAGGACGGCCAGAGTCCGCTGGCGCGCATCGAATCCTTCGTGAACTGCGCGTGTCCGAAGTGCGGCGGCCCCGCCCGGCGCGAAACCGACACCATGCCCCAGTGGGCGGGTTCCAGCTGGTACTTCCTGCGCTTTGTGGATCCGCACAACGACAAGGCCTTCGCCGACATGGAAGAAATGAAATACTGGATGCCTGTCGACTGGTACAACGGCGGCATGGAGCATGTGACGCGCCACCTGCTGTATTCCCGCTTCTGGCACCGCTTCCTGTATGACATCGGCGAGGTCAACACCCCCGAGCCCTACGCCCGCCGCTCCTATCAGGGCCTGATTCTCGGCCCGGACGGCGAAAAGATGAGCAAGTCCAAGGGCAATGTCGTCGATCCGCTTGACATCGTGAAACAGTACGGCGCCGATACGCTGCGCCTGTACGTGCTGTTCATGGGTGACTACACCGCCGCCGCACCCTGGAACGACGACTCCGTGAAGGGCTGCCGCCGCTTCCTGGACCGCGTCTGGCGCCTGATGGAAATCGTGACCGACGAGGAAGGCATCAGCGCCGACATGGCCTACGATTTCAACACCTGCATCAAGAAGGTGGGCGAGGACTACGAAAAGATGAAGTACAACACCGCCATCGCGGCGATGATGTCCCTCATCAACGCCGTCTATGCCAAGGGCTCCATCACCCGCGGCGAGCTGAAGGCGTTCATCCACCTGCTCAACCCGGTCGCCCCGCACATCACCGAGGAGATCAACGCGCTGTGCGGCCTGGCCGGCGGCGAACTGATTCGCGCCCCGTGGCCGGTATACGACGAAGCTGCGCTGGTCAAGAGCACCGTGGAGGTGGCCCTGCAGGTGTGCGGCAAGGTGCGCGGCCGCATGAACGTGCCCTCCGACCTGACCCGCGAGCAGGCGGGCGACTACTTCCTCGCTCAGGATGAGGTGAAGAAGCTCATCGGCGACAGGCCGGTGAAGAAACTCATCTTCGTGCCGGGCCGGCTGGTCAACATCGTGGTGTAACACTCAATTCCCAATGGAGGTGAAGCGTCTTGACAAATTTCCAGGCCTTTATTCTGGGGCTGGTGCAGGGCCTCGCGGAGTTCCTGCCCATCAGTTCCTCCGGTCATACGACGCTTCTGCAGATGCTCTTTGACATCGACGAAGCGCCCGAAATCCTGAATGTGCTGCTGCACCTGGGCACACTCCTGGTCGTGCTGGTGGTGTACCGCGATCGCATCTGGAACATGATCCGCCATCCCTTCAGCTCCGAGCTCAAGTGGATCATCCTGGCGACGATCCCCACTGTGATTGCCGCGCTGACCATCAAGGACAAGCTCGAGGCCACCTTTGCAGACAGCAGATACCTGGGCTACTGCTTCCTGTTCACCAGCTTCATCCTGCTGCTGGGCGAGGCCGTCAACCGCCTGCGCGCCAGCAAGCACAAGCCCGTGCGCTGGTACGACGCGCTGGTAATGGGCTGCATGCAGGTGCTGGCCATCGTACCCGGCGTGTCCCGTTCCGGCTGCACGATTTCCGGCGGCATGATCTCCGGCATCTCCCGCAAGCGCGCGGTGGATTTCTCCTTCCTCATGTCCATTCCGGCCATCCTGGGCTCGGCGGTGCTGGGCGCCAAGGACATCTGGGACATGGCTGAGGCGGCAAACGTCAGCTTCGGCGCGCAGCTGAGCGCGCTGACGGCGCAGATGGGCGGCGCGCTGCCGCTGGTCATCGGCGTCGCGACGGCGGCGCTGGCCGGTTTCCTGGCCATCCGGCTGATGCTGTACATCGTGCGGCAGATCGGCCTGCGCTGGTTCGCCGTTTACACCTTCCTGCTGGGCGCGTTCCTGATCGCGCGGCAGGTTCTGGCTGGCGCCGCCCTCTGAGCGGCCCGCTGACCCAAAAAAGATAGCGCGCGGCGGAGACGTTTTTTCGTCTCCGCCGCGCGCTGTTTTGTGTTCGCAGAGCCGCCGGTCCCGTCTCACAGGTCCCGGCCGAACACCTCCCACTCGACGAGGGAGGGGAACGCCGAGGGGTCGTCGCTCTTGATCATGTTCTGCAGCCGCAGCCAGGACACGCGGTGCGCGCCCAGCGCGATATATTGGCGGTCGCCGGTCTTTTCCAGGGGGAAATCCACCACGGCGCCGTCGCTGAGCGCCACCTGACCCCTGACCCACCAGGCGTCATGCGGGAAATCCGCGCGCAGGGTGAGCGCCATTTCGTCGATTTCCACCTCCCGCCCGAACTCGAGCAGGCACCAGGCGTCCTCCCGGGCACCGATGCCCCAGCTCTGGTAGGGCCAGTCGCCGTGGCTGACGCTGTGCCGGCAGCCGTCGATGACGTTGCGCGCCGCGAACACGGACTCGCCGCGGGTCTCCACGTTGGCCGTGCAGTGCGGGAAAAAGTTCGTTTCACCGCGCAGGTCGGCGGGGTTGCAGGCGAGGTTGCGGCGCGCCCCGGTCTCGGCGGACGTCATGGCGCGGGCGGAAACGATGTGCCGCCCCGCAGCGAAGAGGGCAGGGCAGTACGCCCGGCGCTCCTGGCCGGCGGGAACGCTCCAGCGCATGGAACCTTCCGGCAGGAACACCTCGCCCGCCGGCATGGCGGCGTCCAGCTGAACCATCAGGTGCCTTTCGCCGCCGCCTGAAATGACGATGCTCTCTCCCTCGGCGCGGGCGGCGTTCACGCACAGCAGCGCCTCGTCGGCGTGTTCGGTTCTCGCCACAACTTCCCCCAGCGCGTTTCTGTATTCAATCGAAATCATGCTTTCACTCTCCTTGCGTCTTTCGGCGGCGCCGCACGCGCCTCTTTGCCGCTATTATACCACAGAACGCGCCGGGCGAATACCATTTTCTCCGCCGGCCACGCTTGAATTTATCCGCCGGGTATAGTATACTGAAGGGGAACCGCTCCCGGAAACGGCGTTCCTGAAAGGAGGACGATCAATCCATGACGTTTGAAGAGATGAGGCTATCCCAGGCGGAACTGACAAAGACACTCGTCGGGAAAATCACGCGCAAAATGCCCCACTCCCTGGCCAATGCCGCGAATTCCGATTTCATCCCCTATACCGTCCGCGACGGCAAATGGGCTCCCGCGTATCCCGAAGACCGCGGCAGCATCAGCTGGTGGACCAACGGCTTCTGGCCGGGCATGATGTGGGAGATGTTCCTGCTGACCGGCGACGAAGCCTATCGGGCCGAGGCGGAACGCAGCGAAAAGATGCTGGACGAAGCGCTTTACAACATCGACGTCCTCCACCACGACGTGGGCTTCATGTGGCACATTTCCGCCGGCGTGAATTACCGCCTCACCGGCAGCGACGAGAGCCGGAAGCGCGCGCTGCTGGCCGCGAACCTGCTGGCGGGCCGCTTCAACCCGCTGGGCTTCATCCGCGCCTGGAACGGAGACCGGGTGGGCTGGGCCATCATCGACACCATGATGAACCTGAACATCCTCTACTGGGCCAGCGACCTCACTGGCGATCCACGCTTCCGCAAGATCGCCATGATCCACGCCGACACCGCCATGAAGCACTTCGTGCGCGAGGACGGCTCCTGCAACCACATCGTGATCTTCGATCCCGAAACCATGGCCTTCGTGGACAATCCCGCCGGCCAGGGCTTCGCTTCCGGCTCCTCCTGGAGCCGCGGCCAGGCCTGGGCGCTGTATGGCTTCACGCTGAGCTGGATCCACACCGGCAGGCAGGATTACCTCGACACCGCCCGCAAGGTGGCGAAGTACTTCGTGAGCCAGATCCAGGACGACTGGATCCCCCGCATCGACTTCCGCCAGCCCGCCGACGTCGACCTGAAGGACGCCTGCGCCGGCGCCATCGCCGCCTGCGGCCTGATCGAGCTGGGCAGGCAGGTTGAGGGCGAGGAGGCGAAGTTCTTCTTCGACGCGGGCGTGAACATCATCCGCGCCATGGCCGAAAACGCCGCCGACTGGCGCGACGAGTACCCCGCCATTCTCACGAAGTGCTCTTCCGCCTATCACAACGGCGATCACCACATCGCCATGAACTATGCCGATTTCTTCTTCATCGAGGCCGTGCGCAAGCTCAACGGCGATTCCTTCCTGTTCTGGTAAGCGCTTCATGGCGAAAATGGCCCGCCGCATTTCTGCGGCGGGCCGTTCGTTGTTCAGATGATTAATCCGTGGTGTAGGGCATCAGGGCCACAGTGCGGGCGCGCTTGATGGCCACAGACAGCTGACGCTGGTGCTTGGCGCAGGTGCCGGACATGCGGCGGGGCAGGATCTTGCCGCGCTCATTGGTGAAACGGCGCAGGCGAAGGATGTCCTTGTAATCGATATGCTGGATTTTGTCAACGCAGAACGTGCAGACCTTGCGGCGCTGCTTGCGGCCGCGCGGACGACGCATGCTGCGATCGCCTCTGTCTTCAGACATTTTTGTCTCCTCCTTCTACAAAATGGTGACTTCCTCAGAAGGGAAGCTCGTCGTCGTCAACCTGAGTAAAGCCGGTGTTGCTCGTGTAGGAAGAAGACGGTTCGGGCGGCGGCGGAACGTCGCCGGGATTATACTGGCCTGCGTTATTCGGGTTGCCGCCGATGAATTCGACCTCGTCGGCCACAACCTCGGTGATGTAGCGCTTCGTGCCGTCCTGCGCATCATAGGAACGGTTCTGAAGCGACCCGACGACGGCGCACTTGCGGCCCTTCGTCAGGAATCTCGCGCACAGTTCAGCGGTCTGGCGCCAGGCGACGATGTTGAAAAAGTCGGCCTCGCGCACGCCCTGCTGATTGGCGAACCGGCGCTGAACGGCGATGCGGAAAGTGCACACCGAAATATCGGAGCTGGTCTTGCGCAGCTCGGGATCAGCCACCAGGTTGCCGATCAATATGACCTTATTCATCCTCTGTTCACCTGTCTTCCTTCGGGCGTCTGGGAATTACTCCTCTGCGGGGGCTTCGGTCGCGGGGGCCTCTTCCGCAGGCGCGGCGGGCTCTTCCACGGCGGGAGCCTCAGCGGCAGGCGCGGCGGGTTCTTCCGCAGCGGACGCTTCGGCGGCGGGCGCTTCGGCGGCGGCATGAGGCGCGTAAGGCTTCAGCGGCTCGCGCTTCGGCGGCAGGGCGCCTTCATAGCGGATCACCATGTAGCGGAGAACGTTCTCACTGATCTGGAGATTGCGTTCCAGCTCACGGGGCAGTTCGGCGGGGGCGGCGATGTACATCAGCACATAGTAGCCTTCCGTCTTGTAGTTGATGGCATACGCCAGGCGGCGCTTGCCCCATTCATCGACGCGGTCAACCTGACCACCATTCAGCTCTACCAGACCCGAAAAGCGATTGATCAGGTCAGTGCGAGCCTGCTCCTCCAGAGCAGTGTCGATGACGTACATGACTTCGTATTGATTCATTGCTTTTCACCTCCTTATGGACTTAGCGGCCCTGACCGGTTAATCAGGGCAAGGATGCGCTAATAAAGAATTATAACAGATACGAGTTAATATTTCAATGCCTCTCACATTTTTTACAAAAGTATTGCCCGCCGGGCGTCCCCAACGGGCAAATCCTTTTCATTCCGCTTTCCGGGGCAGGATTCCCTTGCGCTCGCACCGCGCCAGCACCATGTTCCGCCAGTGGTCGTGCTTCAGCAGCGACTTTGCCTCCTCCGGATCCACATACGCGCCCTGCTCCAGCGCCTGGCAGAGCAGCTCCACGACGGTGCACTCCCGCAGGAAATCCGTGGAGAGCAGTTCATCCAGGTCGGTGTTCATCCTGGCTTCCACGCCCTCGGCCATGCCCTGCCAGATGGTGTTGTCCCTGCCCATCAGCCGCCGGGCCTCGGCCAGGCATTCGACGGCGCGCACCGTGTCGGCCACGCTCACCGCGCGGGTAAACTGCGCCTCGGCCGCGCCGCCGCGCAGCAGGTAATCCGCGCTGGTATACAGCGCCGCAGCCAAATCGATCAGCAGCGCCGCGTCCGGCAGCGCCTGCCCGGATTCCCACTTGCTCACCGCCTGGGCGCTCACCATCAGCTTTTCGCCCAGCTCGGCCTGTGTCATGTGTAAGCGCTTCCTGCGCGCGGCGATCAGTTCGCCTGTCTTGACGGGATCAGTCATCGTGAATCCCTCCTTTCGCCCTGATTATAGCGCATTTCCACCCGCCGTTTCAATGACCGCGCATTTGGGCTTTTCAGCGCTTTATCAACCAGCGGTTGAATTTCCGCCGGCCTTCCCTTCAACCGCGCCGCCATTGCGGAGGCGGAGTCCGCCAAAGCATCGCCGGACGGCTGCGTGTGATCCCGCCGAAAAGCGCCTGCTTCACGGCGCGCTGAAACCACGGATAGCGCGTCTCATTCGGCGCCACGCCGCACAGCGCGGCCCGACACCCGTCGCACAGCGCCAGCGGCCCGGCTTTTATTCCCGCGGGCGCGCCGCAGAACGAACACATACGCATAAAAACCCCTCCCGAATGGCTATGAGGCAAGTATAACCGTCTGCCCGCATGCTATTCGGGAGGGCGCGTTTTGGTGCGCGGATATCAGTCCAGCGCCCGCATGGAAAGGCGTTTCACATAGCTCCCGCTGCCGCTGCCCGGCCGGGCGGCGGACTGCAGGATGAGGTAGCACAGCCCGTTGGGGGCGGGACAGGCGGCCTTCAGGCGAACAAGCAGGCGGTCGTTCAGCAGCACGTCGCAGCCCGCCCCGTCCCACGTGAGGCGGCATTCGCTCCAGCTCTCCGCGGGGCACTCGCGCTCATACAGCGTGACCTGGAAGGGCGAGAACGCGCCGACGTAGGGATCGCCGGGGTTGAACCAGCGGTCGGCCAGCGTGATCGTGAGCCCCTCGCCGCCGGGCCGCAGCCGGATTGCGGCCTCGCCGCGCTTCGCCGCGGGAAAGTTCCACACGACACCCTGCAGGGGCGACACCAGCCGCGGGTCAGGATTGGCCTGCAGGTACAGGGCTTCCTCGTAGTTGCCGTCCGGATCGGGGAGGAGGATGGCGCCGGAGGCGCGGTTCCAGGCGCAGTGGCCGGAGCGCGTGCGCTTATTGCCCGAAACGCTCTTATAGTATACCTGCGTGCTCAGGTTCGCCAGGCCCAGGTGGAGGTCTTCCTCGCGGGATGTTTCCAGCAGCCACTGCGGGTCGAAGATCAGCAGGCGGCGGCAAGCCGCGTGCTGGCCGCAGGCGAGCAGTACCTTGCCGAAAGGCAGCTCCATGGCCTGGAACTGGTGCACGCTCTTGTCCAGCACCTCGTCGCTGCCGCCGAAGGTGCGGAAATCCGCGGCGCAGCGCAGGGGATTGAGCATGATTTCCCGGAAGCCGCGCCAGGTGCGCCCGTCGTCGAAGGAGATGGCGGCGTGACTGGCGTCCCGGTTGGTGAACACGTCCTCCCCCCGGCCCTCCTTCTCGCTTTGTTTCAGGGGCGGCCACACGGCGTCCATGTTGACCTCCGGCAGGGGCTGGGTGTTGCAGAAGAAAATGAGCGCCGCGCCGGAGGACAGCCGCAGCAGCGTGGGCATGGTCAGCGTGCCGTGCAGCGCGGTGGGGCGGGGCTTCGTCCACGTCTCGCCGCCGTCGAAAGACTCGTAGAAGTAGTGATAATCCTGCGAGGTGCGGGCGACGAGCAGCAGCGAGCCGTCCCGCCGCTCCAGGATCGTCGCCTCGCAGGCGCCGTTCTGCCACCTCACGCCCTGATGCGGCCAGCTGATCTCGTGCATGGGCGCGGGTTCCAGAACGGTCGTGCGCCAGGTGAGGCCCCCGTCATCCGAGCGGGCCACCACGGGCGACATGGGGAACGTGTTCCCGTTGGCGGCGACCAGCACGCGGCCGCTGCTCAGCGCCAGCGGCGCGCGGGGGCAGCGGATGTCGTCATCCGACACCTTCACCCAGCGAACCGGGCCTCCCGGCCCTTCCTCTGAAAGCGCGGCCTGCCAGCCCTCCGCCCCCGCCGGCGGCAGGGGCATCTCGCTGCCCTGGAAGCCGCCCTCGCCCGCCAGCCAGTAGGATTGGATCCACCGGCCGCCGGGGCACCGGGTGGCGGCGCACAGGGCGCTCATGTCCTCCACGTCGACTGTCTTCCAGGAGAGGCCGCCGTCGCGGGAGGCGATGTAGACGCGCGCGCCGTCCTGCCTGCCGTAGTGGCGGATCTCACCGTCCGGCATGACGCACAGGTCCATCCAGGCGTTGGAGGGCGGCTGCGCCACCACGCGCGGGGCCCAAATCCCTTGCAGGCGGCGTTTCTCGCCCTCGCTCATGAGGCTTTCAATGGCAGCCAGACGGTTCATGGTATCACTCCTTCGCACGATTGCGGCGCTCGGCGCCCGGTTTCATTATACCAGCGAAAGGGACGGCCCGCAAGGGCAGGCGCAATTGACATTTCATGCCGGGTATGCTATCCTTTAATCGGTTTTTTGCCCTGATTCCTGATTGCTCATTGCCGTCTGCCGAATGTGCGGATTGCGCCTCAGGAGGTATTTCCCTTGGTCTTTTCCAGCCTCATGTTCCTGTTCGTCTACCTGCCGATCACGCTGGCGGTCTATTACCTCGCACCCCTGAAGCTCCGCAACCTCGCGCTGCTCATCGCCAGCCTCGTCTTTTACGGCTGGGGCGAGCCGGTCTACATCGTCATCATGTTCGCTTCCATCGCCATCGACTACACGCACGGCTTCCTGGTGGAGAAATACCGGGCGGACGACAGAAAGGCCCGGCGCGTGGTGCTCTCCAGCGTGCTGTTCAACCTGGCGCTCCTGTTTTTCTTCAAATACTTCGACTTCGCCGTGGACAATCTGCGCCGCATCCCCGCGCTCAGCGGCCTGCGGCCCCTGGGGCTGACGCTCCCCATCGGCATTTCCTTTTACACCTTCCAGACCATGTCCTACACCATCGACGTGTACCGCGGCCAGGCGCGCGCACAGAAGAACATCGTCACCTTCGGCGCGTTCGTCACGCTGTTCCCGCAGCTCATCGCCGGCCCCATCCTGCAGTACCGCGATCTCGACCGCCAGCTCACCGACCGCACGCACAGCGCGGAAAAATTCGCCTCGGGCGTGGAGATCTTCTGCGTGGGCCTGGCGAAAAAGGTGCTGCTGGCCAACAGCATCGGCTCCCTGTGGGACGTGTACAAGGCCATGGACCCCGCCTCGCTCACCGCGTTGGGCGCGTGGATGGGCGTGATCGCGTTTTCCTTCCAGATTTATTTCGATTTCTCCGGCTATTCGGACATGGCCGTGGGACTGGGGCGCATGTTCGGTTTTGAGTTCATGCGCAATTTCAACTACCCCTATATTTCCCGCAGCATCACCGAGTTCTGGCGGCGGTGGCACATCTCGCTGGGCGCGTGGTTCAGGAACTACGTCTACATCCCGCTGGGCGGCAACCGCCGCGGCATCGCCCGGCAGCTGCTCAACATCCTGACGGTGTGGGCCGCTACCGGCTTCTGGCACGGCGCCAGCTGGAATTTCCTGCTGTGGGGGCTGTATTTCGCGGCGCTGCTGATGCTGGAGAAGCTGTTCCTGCTGAGATGGCTGGAGAAAGTCCCCCGGGCGCTGCAGCACGTCTACGCGCTGTTCTTCGTCGCGGTGGGCTGGGCGCTGTTCGGCCTGGAGGACCTGGCGCACTGCGGGGCTTACCTCGCCGCCATGTTCGGCGGGAATGGCGCCGGCCTGTGGAGCGCGCTGGACGGCTACGAGCTTTCCAACTACGCCGCCATCCTTCCCGCGCTGGCCGTCGGCTCCACGCCGCTCATGGCCTCGCTGCTGCGGCGCCTGCCGGAGCGCGCCCGCGGAGGCGTTGCGCTGGCCCTCACGGCGCTGGCCCTCACGGCCTGCACGGCATACCTGGTGGACGCCACCTACAACCCGTTCCTGTATTTCCGTTTCTGAGGAGGCGCCCATGAAGAGAGCCATCGTCATCCTGTTTGCCGCCTTCCTCGGCGGTTTCCTGCTGCTGGGCCTGGCCTTGCCGGACCGCTCCTTCTCGCCCCTGGAAAACCGCAACCTGGCGCAGCCCCCGGCGTTTTCCCTGCGCCGCGTTTTTTCCGGCGCGTTCGAAGCGGACGCGGAAGCCTATGTGAGCGACCAGTTCGCCCTCCGCGACGGCTGGACGGCCCTGAAGGCGGCGCTGGAACGGCTGCAGGGCAAGAAAGAGAACAACGGCGTGTACCTGTGCGGCGACACCCTCATCGAGCGCATCGACGAGCCGGACGAGGAGCGCCTCGCCGCGAACATCCGCGCGGTGAACCGCTTTGTCGAGGGCGTGGACGTGCCCGTGTATTTTACCGTTCTCCCCACGGCCCAGGAGATCTGGCGGGACAGGCTGCCTTCCGGCGCGCCCGGCGCGGATGAAGCGGCCCTCATCGGGCGCATCGCGGCGGAAACGCAGGCTCGCTTCATCGACACGCTTTCGCCCCTGCGGGAACACGCGGACGAACCCCTTTTCTACCGCACGGATCATCATTGGACCAGCCTGGGGGCCTGCCGGGGCGCCGCGGCGCTGCTGGCTGGCATGGGCATGGACCCCGAGCCCCTTTCTTCCTATTCGCCGCAGACCGTTTCCACCGAATTCTACGGTACGCTGTTCTCCAAATCCGGCGTCCGCCGCATTCCGCCGGACAGCATCGAAATCTACGCGCCGGAGGAGGGCGTTACCGTCACCTGCGTGGAAAACGGCCGGGAGACGCCCGGCGCCCTCTATGACTGGACCCGGCTGGCCGAAAAGGACAAATACGCCTTCTTCATGGGCGGCAACCGGCCGCTGGCCATCCTCCGCACGGGAAACGAAGGGCCGAAGCTGCTGCTGGCAAGGGATTCCTACGCGGACAGCGAGGTTCCCTTCCTCACCGCCTGTTTTTCGGAAATCCACATGGTCGACCTGCGATACTACCGCGAGGGCCTGGTGGATTACATCGCCCGGAACGGCATCGACTGCGTAGTCATCTCCTACAGCCTGCGCAATTTCATCACGGACGCCAACCTGCACTTTCTGACCTGACGCACGGAGGTCGCTTATGGAACCGATCACAGCCGTCCTGTGGGACATCGACGGCACGCTCCTGAACTTCCTGGAAGCTGAAAAGGCCGCCATCCGGGCCTGTTTCTCCCGCTTTGGGCTGGGCGAGTGCACCGACGCCATGCTGGCGCGCTACTCGGCCGTCAACGTGGGCTACTGGAAGCGGATCGAACGGGGCGAAATCGACAAGCGCCGGGCTTTGACCGCCCGCTTTGAGGATTTCTTCGCCGGAGAGGGCCTGGACGCCAGCTGCGCCGCGCCTTTCAACGCCGAGTATCAGGTGCGGCTGGGCGACACGGTGGTGTTCAACCCCGGGGCCCGGGAAACGGTAACGGCGCTGCGGGGACGGGTGAGGCAGTATGCCGTGACCAACGGCACCCGCACGGCCCAGCGGCGGAAGCTGGCCAACTCCGGGCTGGACCGGCTGCTGGACGGCGTGTTCATTTCCGAGGACGTGGGCGTGGAGAAGCCCGATCCGGCGTTTTTCGATTATGTGTTCGCGCGGATCGACGCGCCCCGGGCGGAAACCGTCATCATTGGCGACTCCCTCTCCAGCGATATGCCGGGCGGCCGCAACGCGGGCATCCGATGCTGGTGGTACAACCCCGCGGGCGGGGCGGCCGATTCACGCGTGGATCGGGTCATCGCCGACCTTTCGCTGATCCCGGCGCTGATTCTCGGCGCATAAAATCCGCGGCCGGCCCGTTTCGCTCTTGAGAAAAGGCGGATTATCTGATACAATGGTCTTGCCGCACGGCGTGCGGCCCTCAGGCTATGAAGCGAAGGAGTTGTGATATATGAAGCTTGGCGTGGTCGGCCTTCCAAACGTCGGCAAAAGCACCCTGTTCAACGCCATCACCTGCGCGGGCGCGCAGGCGGCGAACTATCCCTTCTGCACCATTGAGCCCAACACCGGCGTGGTGGCCGTGCCGGACAGCCGACTGGACGTGCTCAGCGAGATGTACCATCCCGAGAAATACACCCCCGCCACCATCGAGTTCGTGGACATCGCCGGCCTGGTGAAGGGCGCCAGCAAAGGCGAGGGCCTGGGCAACAAGTTCCTCTCTCACATCCGCGAGGTGGACGCCATCGTGCACGTGGTGCGCTGCTTCGAGGACGACAACATCATCCACGTGGACGGCTCCGTCGACCCGGCGCGCGACATCGAGACCATCGAGACCGAGCTCATCCTGGCTGACCTGGAAACCGTGACCCGGCGCCAGGAGAAGGCCAGCCATCTGGTGCGCACGGGCGATGGCAAAATGGCCGCGGAGCTCGCCGCCGCGAACAAGGTGCTCGAGCACCTGAACAACGGACGCCCCGCCCGCACCTGCCCCCTCGACGACGAGGAGCGCGCCCTGGCCGACGGCTGGTTCCTGCTGACCGCCAAGCCCGTGCTCTACGCCGCGAACATCAGCGAGGATGAGCTGGGCGGGAACCCGGACGAGCTGCCGAACGTGAAGAAGGTGCGCGAGATCGCCGAAAGAGAGAACGCCCGCGTGATGGTCATTTCCGCTAAGGTGGAAGAAGAGATCGCGCAGCTGCCGCCGGACGAGAAGCAGATGTTCCTGGAGGAGCTGGGCATCAAAACCAGCGGCCTCGACCGGCTTGTCCAGGTGAGCTACGACCTGCTGGGCCTCATCAGCTTCCTCACCGCCGGGCCCAAGGAGGTGCGCGCCTGGACCATCGCGAAGGGCACCAAGGCGCCGCAGGCCGCGGGCAAGATCCACACCGACTTCGAGAAGGGCTTCATCCGCGCGGAAATCGTGCCCTATGAGGACCTCATCCGCGAGGGCTCCATGAACGCCTGCAAGGAGAAGGGCCTGGTCCGCAGCGAGGGCAAGGATTATGTGATGCAGGACGGCGACGTGACGCTGTTCCGCTTCAACGTTTGAGGCCGGAAGGCGGACTTTCTGCCCGGAAGCGGTGTACTTTTTCCGCAAACAATGGTAGAATAGACACAGATCATCAGAAGCAAGGGAGGAAATCATCATGGCTGCCAATCGTTACATCGGAGACTATCCCGTGATCGGCATCCGGCCCACCATCGACGGCCGCCGCGGCGTGCTGAAGGTGCGCGAAGGCCTGGAAGAACAGACGATGAACATGGCGAAATCCGCCGCGAAGCTGTTTGCCGAAAATCTGCGCTATTCCAACGGCGAGCCGGTGAAGGTGGTCATCGCCGACACCACCATCGGCCGCGTGGCGGAAGCCGCCGCCTGCGCCGAGAAATTCCGCCGCGAGGGCGTGGAAATCACCCTCACCGTGACCCCCTGCTGGTGCTACGGCTCCGAGACCATGGACACCGAGCGCGACACCATCAAGGCCGTGTGGGGCTTCAACGGCACTGAGCGCCCCGGCGCGGTGTATCTGGCCTCCGTGCTGGCCACCCACGCCCAGAAGGGCCTGCCCGCCTTCGGCATCTACGGCCGCGACGTGCAGGACGCCGACGCCACCGACATCCCCGAGGACGTGACCGAGAAGCTGTTGCGCTTCGGCCGCGCCGCCGTGGCGGTGGCCACCATGCGCCGCAAGAGCTACCTGCAGATCGGCTCCATCACCATGGGCATCGGCGGCTCCATCATGGACACCCACTTCATCGAGGACTACCTGGGCATGCGCGTGGAATCCGTGGACGAGGTGGAAATCATCCGCCGCATGACGCTGGGCATCTACGACAAGAAGGAATACCAGAAGCTCAGGAAGTGGGCCGACAAGTACGTGGTGGAGGGCTTCGACAAGAACCCCAAGTCGCTGCAGAAATCCCGCAAGCAGAAGGATGAGGATTGGGAATTCACCCTCAAGATGTACCTCATCATCAAGGACCTGATGAACGGAAACCCGAACCTGCCCGCGGGCTTTGAAGAGGAAGCGGTGGGCCACAACGCCATCGCCGCCGGCTTCCAGGGCCAGAGGCAGTGGACCGACTTCTATCCCAACTGCGACTTCCCCGAGGCCATGCTGAACACCAGCTTCGACCACAACGGCGCGCGCGAGCCCTACATCCTGGCCACTGAGAACGACATCCTCAACGGCCTGGGCATGCTGTTCATGAAGCTGCTCACGAACCGCGCCCAGATGTTCGCCGACGTGCGCACCTACTGGAGCCCCGCGGCCGTGAAGAAGGCCGCCGGCTATGACATCGAGGGCGTGGCCAAGGAGAACGGCGGCTTCATCCACCTGATCAACTCCGGCGCCTGCTGCCTGGACGCCAACGGCAAGGCGGCTTATCGCAACGGCGAGCCCGTGATGAAGCCCTGGTATGACGTGACCAAGAAGGATCAGGAAGCCATCATGGCGCATACCACCTGGAACTACGCCGACCTGGGCTACTTCCGCGGCGGCGGCTATTCCTCCCGCTTCGTCACGGATGTCGAGATGCCCGTGACCATGATCCGCCTGAACCTCGTGAAGGGCCTGGGCCCGATGCTGCAAATCGCCGAGGGCTGGACGGTCAAGCTGCCCGACGAGGTCAACGACATCCTCTGGAAGCGCACCGACTACACCTGGCCCTGCACCTGGTTCGCCCCCCGCTGCGACGGCAAGGAAGGCCCGTTCAAGGACGCCTACAGCGTGATGAACAACTGGGGCGCCAACCACGGCGCGATCAGCTACGGCCACATCGGCGCGGACCTGATCACCCTGTGCTCCATGCTGCGCATCCCGGTGGCCATGCACAACGTGCCGGAAGAGAAGATCTTCCGTCCCTCCGCCTGGAACGCCTTCGGCATGGACAAGGAGGGCGCCGACTACCGCGCCTGCGCGAACTACGGCCCCACCTACAAGAAATAAGCCGCGAATCCGCTTCCGGCCGCCCGGTTTCCTTGAGAAGCCGGGCGGTTTTGTCTCAATGAGACGACCTTCGGCTTTCCCGGGCTGTCTCATTGGACCCGGTCAATGCCTCTTCCCCCTTAATCCCCGGCTCCCTTCAATTTTTCATTTCCTTTCGTCCCGTTTTATGGTAATATGTACATGGGCTCTGGGAGAAAGAGGACCATAAATATTTCACCGCGAAAAGACGAGGTATTATTATGGGCATTGTGGAACGCATCAGAGAAAAGGCGCGCGCTGACGTAAAGCGCATCGTGCTGCCCGAGGGCGACGAACCGCGCACGCTGCAGGCCGCCGCCATCCTCGGCAGGGAAAATCTGGCCCGGCCGGTACTGCTGGGCGCTGCCGACAGAATCCGGGCCGCGGCCACGGCGGCCGGCGCGGACATCGGCGGCATAGAGATCATCGATCCGGCGGCCAGCCCGCGGAGGGCAGACTACGCCGCCCGGCTGTATGAGCTGCGCAGAGCCAAGGGCGTCACGGAAGCGGACGCCGCCCGCCTGGCGCTCGATCCCATGTATTTCGGCATCATGATGGTGAAGCTCGGCGAGGCGGACGGCCTGGTTTCCGGCGCGGTCCACTCCACCGGCGACATGCTGCGCCCGGCGCTGCAGATCATCAAAACAAAGCCCGGCATCAGCGCGGTGTCCTCCAGTTTCCTCATGGAGTGCCCCGACCGCTCGCTGGGGGACGACGGCCTGCTGGTGTTCGCGGACTGCGTGGTGATGGTGTGCCCCGACGCGGAGCAGCTGGCCGGCATCGCCGTGGCGGCCGCGGAAACCGCGCGCACGCTGTGCGGCATTCAGGAGCCGCGCGTGGCGCTGCTCTCCTTCTCCACCAAGGGCAGCGCAAAGGCGGACGTGGTCACAAAGGTGCAGGAGGCCGCGGCCATCGCCCACCGGCTGGCGCCGGATCTCATTCTGGACGGGGAGCTGCAGCTGGACGCCGCCATCGTGCCGGAAGTGGCCGCGCTCAAGGCAAAGGACAGCCCGGTGGCCGGCCGCGCCAACGTGCTCATCTTCCCGGATCTTCAGGCCGGCAACATCGGCTACAAGCTGGTGCAGCGCTTCGGCAAGGCCAAAGCGTTCGCCGTGCTGCAGGGCCTGGCGAAGCCCTGCAACGACCTGTCCCGCGGCTGTTCCGTGGACGACATCGTCTCCACCGTCTGCATGACCGCCGTGCAGGCCCAGTGAGCCCGGCGGTCCATCCAAAGCGACCAAGGAAAGGGGCGTTTCTCATGAACCTTTATCCCATTCCCGCGGCGTGCCTGGAGCGCTGCCCCCGGCCCGGCCGCGTTGAGCGCGTCGACTATGTCACCACCGACGGCCTCGACGACCGCAAGCACGCGCTGGTGTACCTGCCGCACGGCTATGACGAAAGCTGCCCTTACGACGTGTTCTACCTCATCCACGGGGGCGGCGGAGACCAGACCTCCTTCTTCTCGGACACGTTTCTCGCCGTGCTGGACAACCTGATCGACCGCGGCCAGCTGGCCCCGCTGATCGTCGTTTCGCCCACCTATTACCGGCCCGGCCCGGTGGATAAGGGCATCGGGGCCTCCGGCGAAGCCGTGGCCCTGTTCGCGCGCGAGCTGAAGGCGGACATCATTCCCGCCGTCGAGAGCCGTTTCCGCACCCACGCGGCGTCAACGGACGCGGCGGGCATCCGCGCTTCCCGCGACCATCGGGGCATCGGCGGCTTCTCGATGGGCAGCGTGACCACGTGGTACGCCTTCCTGGAGGCGCTGGACGCCTTCCGCTGGTTCATGCCGCTGAGCGGCGACTGCTGGCTCTTCGGCCGGCTTGGCGGCTCGCTGCACGCCGAAGAGACGGCGCGCGCCCTGGCGGACGCCGTGGCGAAGCAGGGCTTCGCGCCGGAGGACTTCCGCGTCCACGCCATCACCGGCACGAAGGACATCGCCTGCCCCAACGAATCGGCGCAGATCGACGCCATGCGCCGCTTCCCGGAGGTCTTCCGCTTCGGCGGCAACATCGACTACGACCTGTTGGAGGACGGCGTGCACGACTACGCCGACATATTCCGCTACCTCTACAACGCGCTGCCGGCCTTTTTTCATAGCCGGCAGGCGTGACAGGCCCTGCCGGCGGGGGAGATATGCCAGCACCCCCCGGGGCAGGATGAAATCCTGCCCCGGGGGGTGTTCATTGATCTGTGTTCTGTCATTCGCCCGCCCTTCGCGCCCATTCATGCC
>LVAP01000059.1 GCA_001603025.1 Clostridiales bacterium Firm_10
ACCGACGGCCGAGCCGACGGCCGAACCGACGGCCGAACCGACAGCCGAGCCGACGGCCGAACCGACGGCCGAACCGACAGCCGAGCCGACAGCCGAGCCGACAGCCGAGCCGACGGCCAAGCCGACAGCCGAGCCGACGGCCGAGCCGACAGCCGAGCCGACGGCCGAACCGACGGCCGAACCGACGGCTGAACCCACACCCGAACCGACGGCCGAGCCCACCGTCTACACGCTCGACCTGGACAGCCTTTTTGACGGCCCGAGCGGTGGAAAGCTCATCAACTCCTTTACGCTGACCATCAGCGCGCCCGACGCCGTGAGCGGGGAAAAACAGCCCGACCTGCCAACGGTGCACGATATGGAGATTCAGCCGGAAGGAATTTTCTTCATTGCGCAGGACGGCCGATGTATCGTGGCCGACGGCAGCGTTGAAGGCGCGTCGACGGCCATCACCTCCAGCGCCACGATCAGCCTTAGCGGGCTGCCCGCAGGCTCTTATCGCCCGACGGAGACGTCCGGCGGGGGATACAGCGTGACGTCCGGATCCGTCACCCTGACGATCACCGACGACGCGCAGGCCCCGGCAAGCCCAGCTGACGAAGCGGCCGGCGGAGAGAATGCCGTCGACCATCCCGGCCTCGTTCTGCCGGATACGGGCGGCGGCCCGGGCGACGAGCCGTTCCGCGTGGCCGGCGCCCTGATGGCGCTGGGAGCCGCCGCAGCGCTGATCGCCAGGCGGCGCGCATCCGTCGCCGCGCGTCCCAAACGCCGATGATTCATACTGACTGAGCCCGGTCGTCCGACCGGGCTTTTTTTGCACCGGCCTGCGCGTTTCCCGCATTGAACTGCCGGACACCGCATATCATGGCCTCAAAGGAGGGTGATGGCATGGCAGACAATCCGAGGCGTGAAGCGGTTCTGGCGGCGGCGCGGGGATTGGGCGCGGCGCTCGCGCTGACCCTCGTCGGCATGCTGTTCCTGGCGGCGCTGGTAGTTTGGGCCCGGCTGAGCGACGGGGCACTGACCGCGCTCAACCAGGCACTCAAGGTCGCGGCCATCGGCGCGGGGGCGATGTGGGCGGTGCGGCCGGGCGGCCGGCGGGGCCTGGCGCTGGGCGGCTGCGTGGGACTCACGTACATCGCGCTGGGCTATGCCCTGGTGTCGCTGACGGGTACGGCGCTGGTCACGCCGAAGATGCTGACCATCGAGATGGCGCTGGGCCTGGCGCTGGGGGCGCTGTTCGGCGTGCTGGCCGCCAACCTGCCGGCGCGTGCGAGGCGGGCTGGACGGGGCGGATAAAAAACTGCCCGGCGCGTTCTGCGTCGGGCAGACAGGTGAGAAGCGATCCAGGCGAATCAGGCGGCGGTTACATGACGTCTGTGTCACGCATCATCAGGCGATGATAGTACAGGCGCATCATGCTGAAGCGCGGCCAGAAAGCCAGGCCCAGGCCCAGCATCCACACGACGCCCAGCGCGATGACCGCTCCGATGGCCCACACGGGCAGCTGCGTCAGCGCGAGGTAGAAGGAGGCCGCAATGTCGCTCGCGGTGCCTTCGAACGTGATGAGCGTGGGCATGATGAGGTAGCACGCGAGGCCCAGCAGCGCCGCGGTCAGGATGATGAGCAGCAGGAACCAGAACAGCGAGCGGATCACCAGCAGCACAGGCACGAAGGCATGCCCAAAGCCGTTGCGGACGATCTGGCCAACGCTGGCGCCCGACATCCGGTCGGGATTGTCTGCCATGTACAGCATCAGCTGGCGCGAGAATACGCCGATGGCGCCGCACAGGTACAGGATGATGAGCAGCCCCGCCGCCACAGCCGCGCAGCTCAGCACGAGGTTCATGGTGTTGAGGACGGCCCAGCTCACGATGACGGACCACTCCGTGTTGATGAGGTTGCCCAGCAGCATGAGGCCCCAGGTGGCTGCCGCGGGCAGCACGGCGAGCAGGAGGGTGATGAGCACGCGCCCGAAATTCATGCGCGAGAAACCGCCTTCGCTGCTCTTGCGGGCGATGGCCGTGAGCGGCGCGTTGATGAACAGGTTGACAAGCGCCATCAGATACACGGCGCAGGGGAAAAGGTAGGGTTCGAATACGCCGAGCAGAAGGATTTTGCGGGCGTTCAGCTCGATCAGCGCTGCGACCGCGGCGATGATGAGGGTATACAGCACCATCTGAACGCACAGCACCCTGCGCGCGGCGCCATCGGTTTTCTTCAGGGTTTTCCGGGCAAACTTCCGAGCCTGACCTGATCTCG
This sequence comes from Clostridiales bacterium Firm_10, assembly GCA_001603025.1. Taxonomy (GTDB): domain Bacteria; phylum Bacillota; class Clostridia; order Christensenellales; family Aristaeellaceae; genus Firm-10. The sequence continues at coordinate 2,263 of LVAP01000059.1, forward strand.
TCATGGTGATCGCTCTCCTCTGTTTATTGTCGTGGGGTGGTTTCTTCCGTGTAGGCAACGGGCGTCAGCTTCTCAGCGCCGCGCCGAATTCGTTCGCGCACGCGGTGAGGATCTTCTCCATGGCGGCGCTGATCTCGGCGTCGGTCAGCGTGCGGTCGGCCGCGCGGAAGCTCAGCGCGAAGGCCACGCTCTTCCGGTTCGGGCCCAGCTTGATGTCGCGGTAGATGTCGAACAGGCGCACGTCCTCGATCAGCTTGCCGCCAGCCCTGGCGATGAGGTCCATCACCGGGCCTACCTCGACCGCCTCGTCCATCACCAGCGCGATGTCGCGGGTCACGGCGGGGAAGCGGGGCAGCGGCTGCACCTCAGGAACAGGCCTGGCCAGTTCCGGGAGCTTCCAGAGGTCGATCTCAGCCAGATACACGCGGCCTTCGATGTCAAACGCTTCGGCGATGTCCGGATGGATTTCGCCCACGCGCGCGATCTCAACGCCGTCCGCCGCCAGCACGGCCCTGCGGCCGGGGTGGTAGTAGCCGTCTCCGCCCGCGGAAACGGAGGCCTTCACGCCGAACGCGCCGAGCAGGCAGAGCACGACATCGCGCAGGGCGTAGAAATCGGCCTTTTCGCCATACAGGCCCAGGCACAGGCTCAGCTTTTCGGTGGCGGGAGTGGTTTCCGTCTTCCCTTCGGCGAACACCGGCGCGGCCTCGAACAGGCGGCCTTCCGCGTTGCCGCGGTTGATGTTCAGCGCCAGCGTGTTCAGCATGGAGGGCACAAGGGTGGTGCGCATCACGCTGGTGTCCTCGCCCAGCGGGTTGCGGATGCTGATGAAGCGGGTGCGCGGGTCGTCCTCAGGCAGGTTCAGCGCGGCGATCCACTTGGGAGAAATGAACGAGAAGTTCAGCGCCTCGTAGAAGCCCATGCCGATCAGGCTGTTTTTCACGGCGTCCAGCAGCGTCTGCCGCTCGCTGCGGCGGCCCGCCATGGTCACGCCGGTCATCAGCGTGGAGGGGATCCTGTCGTAGCCGTACAGCCTCAGTACCTCTTCGGAGATGTCCGCGTCGCTCTCGAAATCCATGCGCCATTCGGGCACGGTGCAGCTCAGCTCGTTGCCGCTCACTTCGACCTCGAAGCCCAGGCGCTCGAGGATGTCCGCCATTTCCCCGCCGGACAGGCTGCAGGAGATGCGGCGGTTGATGCGATCCACCTCGGCGTCGATGACCTGCGGGTTCTGCGGGTTCGGGTAGTGATCGAACGCGCCGGGCACGACGTCGCCGCACTCCAGCATGTTCACCAGCATGCAGGCGCGCTCCAGGGCTTCCATGGTGGTGCGCACGCACACGCCCTTCTCGAAGCGGCCGCTGGATTCCGTGCGGATGCCCAGGGCACGGGAGGTGAGGCGGTTGTTGGTGCGGTCGAACGCGGCGCACTCGAACAGCACGTCCGTGGTGCCCTCCACGATCTCGCTCTCCTCGCCGCCCATGATGCCGGCCAGGCCAGTGGCGCGCTCGGCGTCGGAGATGACCAGCATGTCCGGCGTGAGCGTATACTCCTTGCCGTCCAGCGTGGTGAGCGGCTCGTTTTCGTGGGCGCGGCGCACGACGATGGTGTGATCGCGCACCCTGGAAAGGTCGAAGGCGTGCATCGGATGCCCGGTCTCGAGCATGACGAAGTTGGTGATGTCGACGATGTTGTTGATGGGCCGCACGCCCGCGCCGTAGAGGTACTCGCGCATCCACATGGGAGAGGGGCCGATCTTCACGTTTTTGATCACGCGGGCGCAGTAGCGCGGGCACAGCTCGTCGTCCTCGACGGCGATGCGGGCATAGTCCTCAAAGCGGCCGATGCCCTCTGTCTCCTGGACGGCGATCTCGGGCATGACGCAGTGGCTGTCCAGCACGGCGGCGCTCTCGCGGGCCAGGCCCCACACGCTCAGGCAGTCCGGCCGGTTGGCCAGCACTTCAAAGTCGATCACGTCGTCGCCCAGATGGAACACTTCTTTTACGTCGGTGCCGGGCTTGTATTCTTCCTTCAGCAGGATGATGCCTTCCTCGCCGCAGTGAGGATAGAGGCCGGCGGGCACGTCCAGCTCGGGGCCGGAGCACAGCATGCCCTCGGACACGTGGCCGCGCAGCTTGCCCTTCTTGATCTTTACGCCGCCGGGCAGGTGCGCGCCGTCCAGCGCCACGCACACCCACGCGCCTTCGTGCACGTTGGGCGCGCCGCAGACCACCTGCAGCGGTTCCTCCTGGCCGGCGTCCACCTTGCACAGGTGCAGGTGGGTGCCTTCGATGTCCTCGCAGCTGAGCACATGGCCCACCACCACGTTGTCGAACAGGCTGCCGGTGTTGTCGATGCCCTCGACGCCGTTGCCGGCCATGACCATCCTGGAGGCGTATTCCTCCGCGGAGAGATTGATTTCGGCATATTCCTTAAGCCATTTCATGGGCACTTTCATGGCGGTTGTCCTCCTTGATGTTTATCTGAACTGCTTCAGGAAGCGCAGGTCGTTTTCATAGAGATAGCGCAGGTCCGGCACATTGTACTTGAGCAGGGTCAGCCGCTCGATGCCCATGCCGAAGGCGAAGCCGGAGTATTTCTTCGAGTCGATGCCGCACATATCCAGCACCTTCGGGTTGACCATGCCCGCGCCCAGCACTTCGATCCAGCCGGTGCCCTTGCAGGTGCGGCAGCCCTTGCCGCCGCAGGCCGCGCAGGTCAGGTCGACCTCGGCCGAGGGCTCGGTGAAGGGGAAGAAGGAGGGGCGGAAGCGGGTGGCGATGCCCTTGCCGTACAGCCGCTCGGCGAAGGTGTCCAGCGTGCCCTTCAGGTCGCCGATGGAGATGTTCTCATCGATGACCAGGCCCTCGATCTGGTGGAACACGGGCGAATGCGTGGCGTCCACCTCGTCGGCGCGGTACACGCGGCCGGGCGAGACGATGCGGATGGGCGGCTTGCGGGTGGTCATCACGCGGGCCTGGACGGGGGAGGTGTGCGTGCGCAGCACCACGTTGTCGTCCACATAGAAGGTATCCTGCGCGTCGCGCGCGGGATGGTTTTTCGGCAGGTTCAGCAGCTCGAAGTTGTAGTGGTCGTATTCGATTTCAGGGCCCTCAACGGCCTCAAAGCCCATGCCGGTGAAGATATCCAGCAGGTCGCGGAGCACGATGTTCATGGGATGAAGGCTGCCGGCCACGCGCGTGACGCCGGGCAGGGTCACGTCGATGGCTTCTTTTTTGAGGCGGTATTCCTTCTCCCTCGCGCGAAGGACAGCGGCCGCCTCGTCGATGGCGGCTTCCAGCTTTTCGCGGGTCTCGTTGACGATCTGGCCCATCTTCGGGCGTTCCTCCGCGGGCAGTTTGCCCATGCCGCGGAGGATGGCGGTCAGGTCGCCCTTTTTACCCAGCACGCGCACGCGAAGCTGCTCCAGGGCGTTCGAATCCTGGATGTTCTTCAGCTCCTCCGTCACATGCTCCCTGATGGCTTTGAGTTGATCCTGCATGGTGAATGAACTCCTTTCGCGCTTTGCGCGTATTGATGAACGGACAAAGGCGGCCGGGAACAAAAAAGCCCGCCCACAAAAAGGGACGAGCTGAATTTCACTCGCGGTACCACCCGGCTTCACCCGCAAAAAAAGCGGGCCTTTCGTTCCTGTATCGGGGAACGGCGCCGACCGCGCCTACTGTTGGTTCAGCGCGGAAGCTCGGGAGCGAACTTCACCCGCCGCCTGTCCCGCGCGCTCTCAGCCTGCGGCGCGCGTTCTCTTCTTGACGTGCCCTGCGGGATACTCTTCTCCGTCTTTGCCCATTATGCGTTTGAAAACAGTATAACATAGGATCGGATTTTATGCAACGGCCGACAGGGGAAATTAACAGGAAAGAACGGGAGCGCCGGGCGGCAGCTTCTTTTCCATGAGGCAAAAAAACCTCCCGCCGGATGGAAACACGGCGGGAGGGAATTTCCGTTTGCGGAAGGATCAGAACTCGGCGCTGCCGGTGGTGCGGGGGAAGGGCAGCACGTCGCGGATGTTGGACACGCCGGTGAGGTACATCACCATGCGCTCGAAGCCCATGCCGAAGCCGGCGTGCTTCACGGAGCCGTACTTGCGCAGGTCGAGATACCACCAGTAGTCCTTCAGGTTCATGCCCAGCTCTTCGATGCGGGCGCTGAGCACGTCCAGCCGTTCCTCGCGCTGGCTGCCGCCGCACAGCTCGCCCACGCCGGGCACCAGCAGGTCGGCCGCGGCCACGGTCTTGCCGTCGTCGTTGGCGCGCATGTAGAACGCCTTGATCTCCTTGGGATAGTCTGTCACGAACACGGGCCGGCCGAACACGCGCTCAGTGAGGTAGCGCTCATGCTCGGTCTGCAGGTCGCAGCCCCAGTAGGGCTTGTATTCGAACTCGTGGCCGCTCTCGGCGAGGAGCTTCACCGCCTCGGTGTAGGTCACCCGGCCAAACTCCGCGTCGCGCACGGCGGTGAGGCGTTCGATCAGGCCCTTTTCGACGAAGCTGTCCAGGAAGGCAAGTTCCTCGGGCGCCTCGGTGAGCACGGCGTCGATGATGTATTTGATCATGTCCTCCTGCAGCTCCATGTCCTCCTTGAGGGTGGCGAAGGCGATTTCCGGCTCGATCATCCAGAACTCGGCCGCGTGGCGCTGGGTGTTGCTGCGCTCGGCGCGGAAGGTGGGCCCGAAGGTATACACCTTGCCGAAGGCCAGCGCCAGCGTTTCGGCGTTCAGCTGGCCGGACACCGTCAGCGACACGGGCTTGCCGAAGAAGTCCTGGGTGTAGTCGACCTTGCCGTCCTCGGTGCGGGGCGGGTTTTCCAGATCCAGCGTGGTCACCTGGAACATTTCGCCGGCGCCTTCGGCGTCGCTGCCGGTGATCAGCGGGGTGTGGACGTAGACGAAGCCGCGGTCGTGGAAGAAGCGGTGGATGGCCTGCGCGGCGATGGAGCGGATGCGGTAGGCGCACTGGAACAGGTTGGCGCGGGGGCGCAGGTGCGCGATGGTGCGCAGATACTCCAGCGTGTGGCGCTTCTTCTGCAGCGGATAGTCCACCGGGCTTTCACCCAGCACCTCGGCGCTGGCGGCGCGCAGCTCGAAGGGCTGCTTCATTTCAGGCGTCAGCACCAGCGTGCCGGTCACGGTGAGGGAGGCGCCGACGCTGATCTTTTTCACCAGCTCGCGGTAGTCGCCGAGCTCGGCCTCGTCCAGGATGATCTGGAGGTTCCGGAAAAAGCTTCCGTCGTTCAGTTCGACGAAAGCGAAGGTCTTGGACTCGCGCATGGTGCGCACCCAGCCGCTGACCGTTACGTTTTCAATGTTTTCGGTCGGTTTTGAGGTATACAGCTCTTTGATCGAATAATCCGCCATGACAAATCCCTCCATGAACGATATCAGCGTCCATTATACCGCGCCGGCAGTGTTTTGTAAAGCGCGCGCGGGTTATTTTGCGCCAGTTTTCCGCGCGGGAACAATCATGAAAGGACCGCCCCTGGGGGAGCGGCCCTTCGTTTATGCGGTTATGGAACGATCGCTTACTTGGTCACTACGACGTCGCAGTACATGACCTTGCGGTCGGCGTCGAACTTCACGTTCGAGACATCGCTGTCGCGATACAGGGCAACGGCATGACGATGGTACAGCGGGATGATGCCCATGTCCTCTTCGATCAGGATGCGCTCGGCCTCGTGCAGCAGGGCCAGGCGGGGCTCGGTCTCGAAGGTGACCTTCGCCTTGGCATAGGCTTCGTCAAACTTCTCGTTGGAATAACGGCCGGCGTTGATGAAGTTGCCGGTGACGAAGATGGACAGCATGTTGGAGGCGTCCAGCCAGTCGGGGCCCCAGCCCTGGGGGGTGATGAGGAACTTGCCGGCGTCGCGCAGCTCGGTCATCGTGGCGCCTTCCATGGGATCCAGCTTCACGGTGATGCCCAGGTTCTCAGACCACACGGCCTCGAGATACTGGAACAGCAGGTCGTAGTTGGGGCTGGAGGCATAGGAGCAGGTGAGCAGCGGGAAGCCCGCGCCGCCGGGATAGCCGGCCTCGGCCATCAGCTTCTGAGCCTCGGCGATGTCTTCATCGGAAGCGGTCTTGCTGAACAGCGGGCCGCCGTCGGTGTGGAAGTCAGCCGCGTCGGTGTTGCCGGGGAAGCCGGCGCCCACATAGGTGTCAGCGGCGATGAAGGAGCCGCCCAGGGTCACGTCAGACACGAACTCGCGGTCGATGACCAGCGACAGCGCCTTGCGGACGCGCGGGTCGCTCAGGCCCTCGGCGTTGTTGTTGATCAGCAGGAAGCGGGTGTACAGGGAGGGCACGCTGTGATAGTAGCCGGCGGCCTTCAGGCGCTCGGTCTCCTCAGAGGGGAAGGAGTCGATCATGTCGACGACGCCGGTCTCGAACAGCTGCAGGGTGGTGTTGGTGTCGTCCAGCAGTTTGACGACCAGCTTGTCCAGCTTCACGTCATCCTTGCCGTAGTAGTTGGGGTTCTTCTCCAGCACGATCTCCTGTTCGGGATCGCAGGAGGTCATGATCATGCGGCCGTTGGTGATGTGGCGCTCGGCGTCCCACGCCCAGTTCCACTGAGCCTCGCGGGCCTCGTTGCCTTCCTCAACGCCCACGCAGTCCTCGCGGAGCGGGAAGTAGGCGGTGTAGGTCAGCATGGATTCAAAGTAGGAGCAGGCCTCCTCCAGCTGGATTTCCAGCGTGAAGTCGTCAAGGGCCTTCACGCCGAGCTCGTCCAGGGCCTTCTCGCCGTTGGAGATGGCCAGGCCGTTCTTCAGATACTGGCCGTAGTCGATCATGTAGGAGCTGGAGACGTTGGGGTCCACCAGGCGCTTCATGCTGTACACATAGTCGCCGGCGGTGACGGGCTTGCCGTCGGACCACTTGGCGTCCTCGCGCAGGTGGAAGGTCCAGGTCAGGCCGTCTTCGGAGACGTCGCGGCTGGTCGCGCCGGCCAGCTCGATGCTGTTCTCCGTGATGCGGTACAGGCCCTCATAGAGCATGTTCATCAGGGTCGCGCCGGTGGAGCCGGCATTCCAGTGGAGGTCCAGGCAGGGCTTGGTGCCCATGGCGATGGTCAGCACGTTCTCGCCCTCGGCGGACGCGAAGGGAACCACCGTCAGCAGGAGCAGTGCGCACAGGACGATGCTGAGCAGTTTCTTCATGTGAGTTTCCTCCTTGAATTATTTATTTCATACGCCTTGCCGGCGCATAAAACCGGGATTGGTTCAGCCGTTGATCTCCTTGTACCGCAGGCACGACACCACGTGGCCGCCGCCCACGTCCTCCACCTTCGGCACCTGGGTCCGGCAGGCCTCGGTGGCGTAGGGACAGCGCGTGGAAAACACGCAGCCGGAGGGCGGGTTGATCGGGCTGGGCACGTCGCCCTGCAGCACCTGGCGGTTGCGGGCGCGGCTGGTCTTCGGATCGGGAACGGGAATGGCGGAGAGCAGCGCCTGCGTGTAGGGATGCAGCGGATGCCGGTAGAGGTCCTCGGCGGTGTTGATTTCCATCACATGGCCCAGATACATGACCACCACGGTTTTGGAAATGTGGCGGACCACCGCGAGGTCGTGGGCGATGAACAGGTAGGCCATGCCGATCTGCTGCTGCAGGTCCATCAGCATGTTGATGATCTGCGCCTGGATGGACACGTCCAGCGCGGAGACCGGCTCGTCCAGCACCATGAACTCCGGCTTGATGACCATGGCGCGGGCGATGGAGATGCGCTGGCGCTGGCCGCCGGAAAACTCATGGGGAAAGCGGCTGAGCTGTTCGCTGTTGAGGCCGACCAGCTTCATCTGCTCCAGGATGCGGGCGTACCGCTCCTTTTTGTTCATTTTGGGATCGTGGATGTCCAGGGGTTCTCCCACGATGTCGCCTACGCTCATGCGCGGGTCCAGCGAGGAATACGGGTCCTGGAACACCATCTGCATGCGCTGGCGGTAGGGCTTCATGTCGGCGGTGGTGATGTCGTTGCCGTCGAAGATGATCCGGCCGCCGGTGGGCTGGTTGAAGCGCATGATCGTCCGGCCGATGGTGGACTTGCCGCAGCCGGATTCGCCCACCAGGCCCACGGTTTCACCCTTCTTCACCTGGAAGGACACGCCGTCGACCGCTTTGACGGACTTCGTGCGCGATCCCTTCACGGGGAAATAGGTTTTCAGATCCTGCAACTCGAGTATGATGTCGCTCATTGCTTTGACTCCTCCGGGACATGAATGCCGCTATTCGTCCATTTCCAGTATCGTGCGCCAGCAGCGCGAGGCGTGTCCGGGTTTCATTTCATGCAGCTCCGGCCGCCGCTTGATGCACAGCTTCATGCACTGATCGCAGCGGGAGGCGAAGGCGCAGCCCTCCGGCAGCATCATCAGGTCCACCGGCGTGCCGGTGATGGGGTGCAGCCGGGACTGGCCGATGTTCTGCACGGACTCGGGCAGGCAGCGCATGAGACCCCTGGTGTAGGGATGCGCCGTTTCGTAGAACAGGTCGTCCACCGTGGCGGTCTCCATGATGTAGCTGCCGTACATGACATTGACGCGGTCGCAGAGATCGGACACGATGCCCAGGTCATGCGTGATGAGGATGATGGCCGTGTTCACCTGTTTCATCAGGTCGCGCATGAGCTCGAGGATCTGCGCCTGGATGGTCACGTCCAGGGCGGTGGTGGGCTCGTCGGCGATGAGGATCGAGGGATTGCAGGCCAGCGCCATGGCGATCATGACGCGCTGGCGCATGCCGCCGGAAAACTCGTGGGGATACTGCTTGAGCCGCGTTTCGGGCTGAGGAATGCTCACCATGTCCAAAAGCTCGATGGCGCGCCTGCTGGCCGCCTCGCCGCGCAAGCCCATGTGCAGCCGTAGCGTTTCCTCCAGCTGGTTGCCGATGGTATAGAGCGGGTTAAGGCTCGTCATGGGATCCTGGAAGATCATGGCGATGTCTTTGCCGCGGATCTTGTTGAATTCCTTGGTGGGAATGCTCATCACGTCGCGGCCCTTGAGCCGGATCGAGCCGCTCACCCGGGCGGTGTCCGGCAGGAGGCGCATGAGCGCCTTGGCCGTAACCGATTTGCCGGAGCCGGACTCGCCCACGATGCCCAGCACCTCGCCCTCGTGCAGCGAGAAATTGACGTGACTGACGGCGTGCACCACGCCGGAAGGCGTGTGGAAATTCACGCTCAGGTCTTCGACCTGCAGCACGGTGTTGTTGGGGTTCATATTGGATTCATGACTCATATCGTTCGCCTCCCCCGCACGGGTCACTTGCGCATCTTGGGATCCAGCGCGTCGCGCAGCGCGTCGCCCAGGATGTTGAAGCAGAGGATGATCATGCTGATGAGGAACGCGGGGTACAGCATGTTCTGCGGGTAGCTGATAATGCCGTTGAGGGCGGTGTTGGCCATGGAGCCCAGCGAGGGCATGGGCGCCGACACGCCCAGGCCGATGAACGACAGGAAGGATTCCGTCATGATGGCGCCGGGCACCACACCGGTGGCGCTGATGATGATGACGCCGATGGAATTGGGCAGCAGGTGCTTGGTGAGCACCCATTTCGACCGGGCGCCCATGGCCTCGGAGGCCAGCACGTATTCCTGCGAGCGGTTCATCAGCAGCGACGCCCGCACAGCGCGCGCCATACCCAGCCAGTTGAACAGCGCCAGCACCAGGAATATCGATATCAGGCCTGAGCCGATGGTGGCCAGCCCGGAAAAGGTGGGGTTATTGAACAGCGATTCCAGGGGATCCCGCAGCACCACCGACAGCAGGATGATGATCAGCATGGACGGTATGGTCATCATTAAATCGACGAAGCGCATCATCAGGTTGTCCGCCAGTCCGCCGACGTAGGCGGCGATGCCGCCGTAGGTGATGCCGATCAGGCACACCAGCACCATGGTCACCACGCCCACCAGCAGCGAGATGCGCGTGCCGTACATCAGGCGGGTGAACTGGTCGCGCCCGAGGTTGTCGGTGCCCAGCCAGTGCTGCCAGCTCGGCCCCTGCCGCACATCCCGGGACTGTCCCTTATAGGTGTAGGGCGAGGCGATCGGCCCGAAGATGGCCATGAGGATGATCACCGTGAGGATGAAGAACATCACGATGGCCAGCTTGTTCCGGCGGAACCGGGCAAAGGCGTCCTTCCAGTAAGTGACGGAAGGGCGCATCTGGTCGATGCCTTCCTTTTCAGACGCCGTGGCCTGAACCAGGTCTTCTTCCGATATATCGTATTTTTTCAGCAGTTCCGGATTGTACTGCACAGCCGGCACCTCCGTCCCAATCATCCAGGCGCAGAACGCGTCGGGTTATCTCACAGCTTGATGCGCGGGTCGATGACGCCGTAGAGCAGATCGACCACATAGTTGCACAGGATCAGCAGCGCGCCGTAGAAAATGGTGGTGCCCATGATCAGCGGATAGTCGCGCGAACTGATGGAGTTGACGAAATACTTGCCCATGCCGTCGATGGCGAACACCTTTTCAACCACGAACGAGCCCGTCATGATGCCTGCGATCGTGGGGCCCAGCGAGGTGATCACCGGGATGATGGCGTTGCGCAGCGCGTGCTTGAACATGATCTTGCCGGTCGAAAGGCCCTTGGCGCGGGCGGTGATGATGTAATCCTGCGAAACCACGTCCAGCATGGTGGTGCGCGTCAGCCGCCCCAGGTGGAACATGGGGTAGACGGCCATGCCGGCCACCGGCAGGATGTATGACTTCCAGCTGTCCAGATAGGCCACCGGCAGCAGCTTGAGCCAGGAGGCGAACACCAGCATCAGCACGATGGTCATGATGAAGCTGGGGATGGACACGAACAGGGATGAGAGGAAAATGAAGCTGCGGTCGAACACGGTTCCGTGCTTCATGGCGGCGAACACGCCCAGCGGGATGCCGATGATCAGCGCCACGGAGAGCGCGATGAAACCGAGCTTGCCGGAGGTTGGGAAGGAGCCCAGGATGACCTCCGATACCGTGTAGCCCGATTTGACGACCATCGAATAGCCCATGTCGCCCTGGAACAGCCCCTTCAGGTAGCGCCAGTACTGCACCAGAAGCGGCTGGTCGTAGCCGTACTTGGCCAGCAGCCTTTCGGTGATTTTCGGATTGACGTTTTCGCCCAGGAACGGGCCGCCCGGCACCATCTGCATGAGGAAGAAAGTAAGCGTTATGACCAGGAAGATGGTGATCAGGGAAGTGACCAGGCGCCTTAATGCGTATCGGAGCATCGCTTAACCCGCCTTTCGGGAATACAGTGGAATGCGGAGGCCTGTTTTCGAGGCCGCCGCGCTGGACAGGCACGACAAAAAACTAATGTAATAATAATTCAAACCGTGGTCTCTGTCAAGATTTTTTACATACACTCGCCGCGCCTTTATGGGGGAGGATTCCGTGCGCGTTTGCGGTGAACGGGGGATATTTTACCGCATTTCCGCATTTGATGCGGGACATGAAGGCGCGGCAGGGATAAAACAAGGGGATAAGCCCCTGTTTTTGAGAAGGGAAGAGCCACGGGCTGCCAATAATTGCAAGGCCTTTCGCTTAAACCGATGACACAATTCCGTTGATCGCTGGAATACTATGCGGGCCGGGCCCCTGGGTCATTTTCGTATGGACAGCAATAATGGGATATGCTAGAATACTGCCGTAGCGCCACGGTCATGCCGCGGCATTAAACCGGACCCCTGTTCATTTCTGGTTCGACGGACGGAGGTTTTATCATGGACTTTGCATATAAACCGGATTACGAAGAGAGCCATGCGCGGTATATGGCGTTTTGGGAGCGTGAAATCATCGATCGACCGCCTGTGTGCATCAGGCTGCCCAAAGAGGGCCTCGGGCCGCGCCGCCCTTCGCGCCCTTACGCCAGTTACGAAGAGCAGTGGCTCGATTTGGACGGCCGCGTTGACGACATGGATTACGACCTGTCGCGGACCGACTTTTTATACGACGCGCTCCCCGTCGCGTGGCCCAATCTGGGCCCGGAAGTCTTTTCCGCGTGGTGCGGCTGCGGATATAAATACGGCCCCCAAACGACATGGAGCGTGCCCTGCGTGGAGGATTGGGAAAGCGATTTTTCAAAAGCGCGCATTGATTTCAACCATCCGCTGTTCAAAAAGATGGTTGAATTCACGCAGAAACTGCTTGAACGGGGCAAAGGAAAATTCATAGTCGGACTGACTGATTTTCACCCCGGCGGCGATCATGTGGCCGCATTGCGCGATCCGCAGCAGCTTTGCCTCGATTTGCTTGAGGAGCCGGAATGGGTGAAGCGTGAGCTGCAGCGCGCCGCGCCGGAGTTTTTCGCCGCCTACGGCGTGTTTTACAACATGATTCATTCCGCCGGCATGCCGACCACATCGTGGACGAACATGATAAACGACGACACCTACTACATTCCCTCCAACGATTTTTCATGCATGATAAGCAATAAAATGTTTGAGGAGTTCTTCCTGCCGGGGCTGGCGCAGGAATGCGCCTTTTACGACAGATCGCTCTACCACCTCGATGGGCCGGGCGCGCTGAAGCACCTGGATTCGATCCTGTCGCTGCGCGACCTTGATGTGGTTCAGTTTGTCTGCGGCGCCGGCAACGAAGGTTATCACAAGTGGGTTGAGGTATACCAGAAGATTCAGAGAGCCGGCAAGGGCATAGAGATGCACTGCAGCATAAAGGAACTGGACATGATCTTCGAGACGATTCGTCCTGAAGGCGTATGGTTTTCGTCTGTTTCGGGCGTGCGCAGCCGCGAAGACGCGGAATACGTCGTCAAACGCATCACGGCATGGAAATAATCCGGCGCCGCGTGTCCTGCAGGGGAGCGGTCATTCATGCCATGTTTTTGAGGCGGCGCTTCTGTGCTGCAAATGAAGACGGAAACGAGTGGCTATAAGAGGTCGAATAAGGGTCAAACCGCGGTGCCCGGGACATGAAAAAGCCTTGAAATCCCAATGATTTCAAGGCTTTTCACTTTATGCTGATGGCGGGACTCGAACCCGCACGCTCCAGGAGCAAGGGATTTTAAGTCCCCGGTGTCTGCCATTCCACCACATCAGCGAACGCGTTGCATATTATACCAAACACGCGGCGCAAAGTCAAGCGGGGAAGGCGGGGGACAAAAAAGCCCCGCGCCGGGTGGCGCAGGGCTGAATGCCGCGGTTACTTAGCGAACTCCACGGAGCGCGTCTCGCGAATGACGCTGACCTTGATCTGGCCCGGATACTCCATTTCGTTCTCGATGCGCTTGACGATCTCCTTGGCCAGGATGAGCGTGCCGGCGTCGTTGACGTCCTCGGGCTTGACCATGATGCGAACCTCGCGGCCCGACTGGATGGCGAAGCTCTTGTCGACGCCCTCGAAGGAGTTGGCGATTTCCTCCAGCTTCTCGAGGCGCTTGATGTAGTTCTCGATGGACTCGCGGCGCGCGCCGGGACGGGCGGCGGAAATGGCGTCCGCGGCCTGAACCAGCACGGCCTCGACGGTGGTGGGCTCCACGTCGTTGTGGTGGGCCATGATGCAGTGCACCACCGCGTCGGATTCGTGGTACTTCTTGGCCAGCTCCGCGCCGATGGTCACGTGGGTGCCCTCGACCTCGTGGTCAATGGCCTTGCCGATGTCATGCAGCAGGCCCGCGCGCTTGGCCAGCGTCACGTCCGCGCCCAGTTCGGCGGCCATAACGCCCGCCAGGTGGGACACCTCGATGGAGTGCTTCAGCACGTTCTGGCCGTAGCTGGTGCGGTAGCGCATCCGGCCGAGCAGTTTCACCAGCTCGTGGTGGATGCCGTGGAGGTTGGTCTCGAAGATGGCCTGCTCGCCGGCCTCGCGGATCTGGTTGTCGACCTCTTTGCGGGCCTTCTCGACCATTTCCTCGATGCGGGCGGGATGGATGCGGCCGTCCATGATGAGTTTTTCAAGAGCGATGCGGGCCACCTCGCGGCGCACCGGATCGAAACCGGAGATGATGACCGCCTCGGGCGTGTCGTCGATAATCAGGTCGACGCCGGTCGCGGTTTCGAGGGCGCGGATGTTGCGGCCCTCGCGGCCGATAATGCGGCCCTTCATGTCGTCGTTCGGCAGCGCGACGACGGAAACGGTGGTCTCGGCCACCTGGTCGGCGGCACACTTCTGAATGGCGAGGGAAATGATGTTGCGGGCCTTCTTGTCCGCCTCTTCCCTGGCGCGGCTCTCGATTTCGCGCACCATGATGGCGGCGTCGTGGTAAGCGTCCTTCTGGATGCGGACGATGAGCACGTCCTTCGCTTCCTCCATCGTCATGTTGGAGATGCGTTCCAGTTCGCTCTGCTGCTGGTCGTGCAGCTTCTGCGCTTCGGCCTCTATGCGTTCGGCTTCCTTGTACTTCTCGTTCAGGCTTTCCTCGCGGGCTTCGAGGTTATCCAGCTTCTTGTCCAGCGTTTCCTCGCGCTGGTTGAGGCGCCGCTCCTGCTTGGTCACTTCGCTGCGGCGGTCGCGCACCTCTTTATCCAGTTCGCTTCTCAGGCGGATAACTTCTTCCTTGGCTTCGAGAATGGCTTCCTTCTTCTTCTCCTCGGCCTTGTGCGTGGCTTCGGCCAGAAGATTGTTCGCGTATTCCTCGGTGCGTCCGATTTTCTTTTCAGTGACGTTCTGGCGGTAGAGAAAACCGGCTGCCACGCCGACCACCAGCGCCACGATGATCAGAATCACTGCTATAATGGGACTCAAAGACCTGTTCTCCTCCTTCCTTTATGAAAAATTATCAGTCTAAACCGGGCATACCTCCCGATTAAAAGCTAACAAAAGTATTTTAGACTGATTGAGCAGGCGTGTCAAGCGCAAATTTATGAACTTCACTACATATTTTCTGCATATTTTCGGCGAATTTTCAACAGGTGGACGTGACGCGCCGCGATTCGCCTCCCGTTCCGCCCGCGCAGAAAAAGAGCGGAGCGCCCATCCGGAACGCTCCGCCCGCGTCGTCGCGAGGATATTATTTGACGATTTCGTCCACCAGCTCGCCCAGCCACTGGCCCTGGTTGGCCTCGATGCGGCCCGCGTCGCACAGCGCCGCCAGCTCGGGATCGATGGGGATGCGCGCCACATAGGGAATTTCAAAGCGCTGGGCGATCTCGTCCGCGTGGCTCTCGCCGAACACGCTGATCTTCTTCCCGCAGTCCGGGCACTGGATGTAGCTCATGTTCTCCACCAGCGCCAGCACGGGGATGTTCATCATCTGCGCCATCTTCACCGCCTTGGAGACGATCATGCCCACAAGCTCCTGGGGAGAGGCAACGATGACGATGCCGTCCACCGGCAGGGACTGGAACACAGTCAGCGCCACGTCGCCCGTTCCCGGAGGCATATCGACGAACATGTAGTCCACTTCGCCCCAGACGACGTCCGTCCAGAACTGCTTCACGGTGCCGCCGATGATGGGGCCGCGCCACACCACGGGGTCGGTTTCGTTTTCGATCAGCAGGTTGACCGACATGGTCTTGATGCCCGACGCGGTTTCAACCGGCAGGATGCCGCGCTCGTCGCCGAAGGCGGTGGTGTGCAGGCCGAAAATCTGCGGGATCGAGGGGCCGGTGATGTCGGCGTCCAGCACGGCGGTCTCAAAGCCCTTGCGGCGCGCGGCCACAGCCATCAGGGCGGTGACGAGGGATTTGCCCACGCCGCCCTTGCCGCTGACCACGCCGATGACCTTTTTCACATTGCTGTACTGGTTGGCAGGCTCCCGCAGGCTCTCCGGCTGGTTCCGGCTGGGACAGTCCACGCCGCAGGTGTCACAGTTGTGGGTGCATTGTTCAGACATTTGGTTTTCCTCCATGCAAATAAATAATTATACTGACTGATGGAATGATGGCCTGCGTCAGCCGCCCCTTTCATCCTCGCCGACCTCCGCCTGCTCCGGCTCGGCATAGGGGATCAGCTCGCCCTTTTCGTTGTAGTAGCCTTCCGGCGTGTAGCCCTGCACATAGGCGCCGCCGTTCTGCCCCATGCCGGGCAGCGGCTGCGCGCTGTAGTCGTAGCCGGCTGCGTCCCACGAACCGCCGGTCAGCCGGTCCATGAACCAGTTTCTCATGTCGCTCAGGACCCATGGGTTGTGGACGTAGGTGTAGACCTCGAAGGCGGTGGCGGCGAGCGCGACGACCAGCGCCAGAACGGCCAGCAGCAGCCCCAGCCGCCGCTTGCCGCGGTAGCGCCGCGTGACGGAGCCCGCCACCTTCACGAAGCCGATGCTGCCCAGCAGCACGCCGAGAAAGGGCAGCCAGCTCAGCAGCAGCGCGGAGATCGACACCTTCATGCCGCTGTTGATGCGCCTGCGCTCCTCGCGCTCCTGCGCCCTTGAAAATTCACTCATCGACACAAAACTCCTCTTTCGCTTTGAGGAAGTGGCAGACAAAACGCGCCGGCATGGTGTCCCGGCGCCGCCATTCCTTATTATAGCAGACGGGTGTGAAATGTAAACAGTTCCGGAAGGCAAATTATAGGTAAAGCCGGGACGGCGCGCTTTCCCCACGATGAAAAACCCTCTCCGCGAAGGGGAGAGGGGAGAAGAACGTTCGCCGCCGGGCGTCACAGCCTGAGCAGGATGTGGAAGCGCGATCCGACGCCCGGCCTCGACTGCACTTCGATGCGGCCGCCGTGGGCCAGCACGATCATGCGGGCGATGGACAGCCCCAGGCCGTGGCCGTCTACCTCGCTGCCGCGCACGTTCGCCGCGCGGTAGAAGCGGTCGAATACGCGCTTCAGGTCCTCTTCGTCGATGCCGATGCCGTTGTCCTGAACGGTCAGGCGCGCCCATCCCTTTTCCTTCACGCAGGACAGCGTGATCTCGCCGCCGGCCGGGGTGTATTTGACGGCGTTGTCCAGGAAGACGCGCAGCGCCTGCTTGAGGGCGCTGCGGTCGCCGCGCACGATGGCGCTCTCCATCGCGCCGGCGGTGATCCTGTGATCTTCCGCGATGAGCCGCGTTTCCCGCAGCGACTCGTCGGCCAGCTCTCGCAGGTCGAAAAAGTCCATCTGGTAGCGCTGCGGGCTGTTCTCATGGCGCGCGATGAACAGCAGCTGCTCCACCAGGTCCTTCATGGCGCGGGTTTCGCCGCTGATGGCGGCGATGGCCTCGTCACGCACGGCAGGATCGGCCTTGCCCCAGCGGCCCAGCATGTCCGCGTAGCCCTGGATCACGGCGATGGGGGTGCGCAGCTCATGGGAGGCGTCCGAAACGAACTGCTTCTGGGCGTTGTAGGCGCTCTCGATGCGGTCGAGCATGCCGTTGAGCACCTCGGTGAGTTCGAGCAGCTCGTCCTTCGCGCCGTCCGCTGAAATGCGCTCGCTCAGGTTGCTGGCCGACAGGCCGCGCGCCGCCGTCACGATGTCCGATATGGGACTGAGCGCCCGGCGGCTGATGCGGTCCGCCTGCTGGCGCAGCACGCGCAGGCGGATGAGCTCTACGGCCACGAGCGTAATGGTCAGCACCACGAACAGCGACGCGTAGCCGCTCAGCGTAAACACCATCGCGTATTCGCCGCTGCCCCGCACCAGATACAGCTGCCCGTCCACCCACTGCGGCAGCAGGCCGGGCCGCCAGTCCTCTCCGGGCAGCCGGGAGATGCCGGCTTCGCCCACGAGGTAGGCTCCCGTCTGCCACTGGGCCTCCGTCACCTCACGCATGGAGCGGCCGCACACGCTGCTCGAGTGCGCGATCACGGCGAGCCAGTACATCAGCGTAAACACCGCCAGCATGGCTGCCATGGTGCGGATCAGGTAGAGCGAATACTGCCCTGAGATCCGCTGCCCCAGCGACCGCCTGGGGTCCGTGCCGCCCGTCGTCATTCCGCGTCCCCGCCTTCCTCCAGCCTGAACAGATACCCGACGCCCCGCACCGTGTGGATCAGCTTCACGTGGAACGGATCGTCCAGCTTGCAGCGCAGGTAGCGGATGTACACATCCACCACGTTGGTATCGCCCGCGTAGCTGTAGCCCCACACCTTGTCCAGCAGTTCGTTGCGGCTGATGGCGATGTTGCGGTTCAGCATCAGGTACTCAAGCAGGTCAAATTCCTTTTTCGTGAGCTGGATGGGCGACCCGTCGTAGTTCACCTCGCGGCTGTCCCGGTCCAGCGCCAGCGGGCCGTCGGTGAGGGTGCGCTCGCCGCCCGCGTGGCCGCCCTCTTCGCCCTGCCGCTTGAGGGCCACGCGGATGCGGGCCAGCAGCTCCTCGATGGCGAAGGGCTTGGTCATGTAGTCATCCGCGCCCATGTCCAGGCCCATCACCTTGTCGGACACGTCGTCCTTGGCCGTGAGCATGATGATGGGCACGGCGCTCTTCTGGCGGATGCGGCGGCACACCTCGATGCCGCTCAGTTCGGGCAGCATGAGGTCCAGCAGGATGAGGTCGCACGGCCATTCCCCGAAGGCTGTCAGCGCGGCGCGGCCGTCGTGGGCCAGGCGGATCTCGTAGCCCTCGTGCATCAGCTCCAGCTGAAGGTAGCGCGCCAGCTTTTTTTCGTCCTCGACCACCAGTATCTTCTGCATGCTCTCTCCTCCGCCGTAAACGCCCAAAAGGGCGCGCCAAAGCACACCCCCGGGCTGTGTTGAGTTCTTCTGTTATTTATTCGATGGTGATGGTGTTGAATCCTTCGTCCTTCTTCTCTTTTTCCCCGGCCTTGGGCTCGGCGGCGGGTTCGGGCTCGGGCGCGGGCTGCCCGGCCTTGGCCCCGGCCGCGGGCTGCTCGGGACGGCGCAGCTTCACATGGCAGCCCAGCACCAGCGCCAGGATGGCCGCCACGACCACCAGCCGCCAGCCCAGCACCAGCGCCAGGATCATGAACAGCGCTGAGAGGTTGACCAGCGTCTCGCCGTTGCGCTCCACGATGACGCGGGTGTCGCAGCCCAGGCGCCACCACTTGCGCGCCAGCTCCGCGGTGTTGCCGCTGACGTTGATCTTGATGCTCTTGTCGCCCAGCTGGCCGCGCTTCTCCAGCTCGATCAGGGCGCGGGTCATATCGCCCCCGTACTTCTCCAGCAGGCTCACGGCCTCCTCGTAGCTGACGCCGGTTTTGCCGCGCAGGACCTCAACATCCTCGAGTGTGTATTTCTTGTCTTCCATTGCGAAATCCTCCCTCTGCTTTATGCGAATACGGATTCATCCGGGGCGCCGCGTTACAGCGGCAGGCGCATGAACAGCGTCGAAAGCGCCAGCAAAATGACGGCCGGAGCGCTCGCCAGGGCCAGCAGTATCACCGGCAGCGCCGGGGAGCCCATGAGGCTGCGCCCCGCCCTGCAGGCCTGTTCCCAGGTCCGGCCAAAGAAGTCCGATACGGTGCGCCAGGCGGCGCACAGGGCGCTCTCCGGCTCCGAAACCCGCTCCGGCTCCGCGTATACGCGGAGCGCGCCGCATTTTTCCTCGAGTACGCGGTCCGGGCGGCCGTCGCACTGCCGGAGCAGGGCGTCGGCTTCGGCGCGGCTCATGCCGCTGGCCCGGCAGACGCGGTCGATGTCTTTTCCGTTGTATGGTGACATGGCTTTGTCCTCCGTTCGGTTTATGTAAGCATTATAGCGCGCCGCGGCGGGCGTTGCTTGAGAGGGTTCTGATTGAATCATGAGAATTTGATGAGAAAAGCAAGCGCCCCTTTTGCCGCGCCATGGCCGGAATTACCAGTCGTAAATCATGCCGGAGCGACCATACTAGGAAAGCACCGTCAGGATGGAGCGGCGGCCAGACGCCGCGCCGCCCGGCGGCGATTCCCGGCAAGGAGGTGAATCAGATGGCAGGCAAGAGCCGAATCAATGTGCCCGAGGCCGGCGCCGCGATGGACAACATGAAGTATGAAGTCGCGCGCGAACTGGGCGTCAACCTGAAGCAGGGCTACAACGGCGACCTGACCGCCCGCGAGAACGGCTATGTCGGCGGCTACATGGTCAAGAAGATGATCGAGGACTACGAGCGCCGTTCAGCGGGCCGATAACGTCCATTCCAGTCAGTCATATCAATCATATTGTATTTCAGGAGGAAACAGTCATGGCTTCCAACAGCAACAGCAACCAGATCAATATTCCCGAATCCCGCAACGCGATGTACAGCTTCAAGCACGAGGTGGCGAACGAGCTGGGCATCAACCTGAAGCAGGGCTACAACGGCGACCTGACCTCCCGCGACGCCGGCTCCATCGGCGGCATGATGGTCAAGAAGATGATCGAAGCCCAGGAGCGCCAGATGAGCGGCCAGGCCCGCTGACCGGCTTCCGAAGCGCGCAGCCCCCTGCCTGCCCCCGGGCGGCCCGGCGGGCTGCTTTTCTTTGCGCCGCCGGCCGTCTCTTTCCAATTATTTACAAACCGGCCGCGCGGAATGTGCTAAAATATCCTTACAGGAAGAAAAAGCGCGGGGGAGGCGGCGGCATGACCACGGAACAGATGGTTCTTGAAATTGCGCGGCGCGTGCGGGCGTCGGGCGGCCGCGCGCTGCTCGTGGGCGGCTATGTGCGGGACAGGCTGCTCGGCGCCGCGTCGAAGGACGCGGACCTGGAGGTGTACGGCCTCTCCGGCCCTGCGCTGCGGGCGCTGCTCGCCGGGGTGGGCGAGCCCTATGACAAAGGCGCGGCGTTCTGCGTGCTCGGCCTGCGCCATTACGACATCGACATCGCCATGCCCCGCCGCGAATCGCTGCGCGGCGTCCGGCACACCGATTTCGACGTGACGGCCGATCCCTTCCTCACCTTCGAGGAGGCCAGCCGGCGCCGGGATTTTACCATCAACGCCATGATGCTCGACCCGCTGACCGGCGAGATCATCGACTGCTGGCACGGGCAGGAAGACCTGCGCCGCCGCGTCATCCGCCACGTGGCGGACGATACCTTTGGCGACGATCCGCTGCGCGTGTTCCGGGCGGCGCAGTTCGCCGCGCGCCTGGAGGCGGAGATCGCGCCGGAGACCGTGGCCATCTGCCGCGGCATGGACGTGAGCCACCTTTCCCGCGAGCGCGTTTTCGAGGAGCTGAGCAAGGCGCTTCTCAAGGCGGAGCGTCCCTCCGTGTTCCTGCGGGCGCTGCGCGGGATGAACCAGCTGGGCGTATTCTTCCCGGAAATGGAGGCGCTCATGAGTGAGGCGGCGTTTGAGCCCGCGGGGCAGGTGCTGGATGCGGCGGCTTCCCTGCGCGACCAGGCTGCCGAACCCCTCAATTTCATGCTCGCAGCGCTGCTGCAGGGCCTGCCGGACGCCTTTGAAGACGGCGTGGAGCGGGCCGCCCGGCAGCTCGACCGCCTCACGAACAACGTGCGCGGGATGAGATACGTGAAAAACATGCTGGCGCTGCGCACGCAGCCGGAGCATCTGGCCGCGTCGCAGGCGGATCGCCCGCACAGCCGCATGATGTTCGACGCCAGCCTCTGCCCCGGCGACCTGGCGCTGCTGGCCCGCGCCCGGGGCTGCGGAAGCGCCTGGCTGGCGGAGCGGCTGGCGGATTACGAAGCGCGCCTCGCCGAGCCCATGCTCGCCGGGGAAGACCTCATCGCCGCGGGCTATCGGCCCGGCGCGGCCATGAAGGCGCTCATGGCGCAGGCCCGCAGGCTGCACTTTGCCGGCCTGGACAAGGCCGCCGCGCTCAGCGAAATTCTGAAGACCAACGCGCCGGAGGGCAGGAGGACGCCGCAATGATCGATGTAACGCTGCTGGGAACCGCCGCCCTGCTTCCATTGCCGGACAGGGCGCTGACCGCCGCGGCGCTGAGCTGCGCCGGGCATACCATCCTGTTCGACTGCGGCGAGGGCACGCAGACCGCCGCCCGGAAGGCGCACGTCAACATCCTCAGCGCGGGGGTCATCGCCCTCACGCACTGCCATGGCGACCACATTTTCGGCCTGCCCGGCCTGCTGCAGAGCATGTTC
This sequence comes from Clostridiales bacterium Firm_10, assembly GCA_001603025.1. Lineage (GTDB taxonomy): Bacteria > Bacillota > Clostridia > Christensenellales > Aristaeellaceae > Firm-10. The sequence continues at coordinate 24,124 of LVAP01000059.1, forward strand.
AGCATGAACCGGACGGCGCCGCTCGTGATCGTGGGGCCGCAGGAAGCGCAGGCGGAATTGGCGCCGCTGGTGAAGCTGGCCGGCCGGCTGTCCTATGAGGTGCGGCTGGCGGCGCTGCCGGCGGGGGGCGTCCGCCTGTGCGAACTGCAGCCGGGCTGGCCCGGGGAGGCGCGGCTTTCCGCCTTCCGGACGGAGCACCGCGTGGCCAGCCAGGGCTACGCGTTTACGCTCGGCCGGGCCGGGCGGTTCATGCCGGAGCGCGCGCAGGCGCTGAACGTGCCCGTGAAAGCGTGGAGCACGCTGCAGCGCGGCGCGTCCGTAACGGTCGACGGCCGCGTCGTGACGTCCGACGAGGTGCTCGGCGCGCCCCGCAGGGGGCTGAAATTCGTGTTTTCCGGCGACACGGCGCCCTGCGCCGCGCTGGAAGAGGCCGCGCGGGAAGCGGATCTGTTCATCTGCGAGGCGACCTACGGCGAGAACGAGCAGGCTCCGCTGGCCGCCGACCACGGGCACATGACCTTCGCGCAGGCCGGCGCGCTCGCGGCGCGGGCCGGCGCGCGGCGGCTGTGGCTGGCCCACTATTCCCAGATGATCCAGGAGCCCGGGGAATACATCGAAAACGCCCGGGCCTTCTTTCCAGACGCAGTCTGCGGCGAGGATGGCATGGCCATCACGCTGCGCTTCGAGGAGGATTCCCTGCGCGGCTGACGGGCGGCGTTTCCCGCATTCAGCCCGTCCCGCGCCGGGCGCTTTATTTCGCAAAATACCGAAAAAACGGCATTTTGGGGCTTGACAACCCCTGGGAAATCGTGTATACTATCTCCTGTCGCTGTGAGGCGGCGTGGGAACAGGGACAAGGGAGCATAGCTCAGTTGGGAGAGCATCTGCCTTACAAGCAGAGGGTCACAGGTTCGAGCCCTGTTGTTCCCACC
>LVAP01000060.1 GCA_001603025.1 Clostridiales bacterium Firm_10
TGGAGCGGCGCACGCTGATCGCCGGCCTGGCGCTGTGCGCCGCGCTTGTGTGGCTGTTCTCGGCGCGCATCTGGCTGGTGGAGGTGGCGGCGCTGGACGAGGCGCTGCCGCCCGAGGCGCGGGCGATGCTGGCGGAGCGGCTGGACGCGCTGGGCGTGAGGCCCGGGGCCCTGCGCGCCGCGATTGATCCCGCGGCCGTTTCGGCGCAGCTGCTGAGCGAGTTCGACCGGCTGGCCTATGCGGGCCTGCGCCTGCGGGGCGTGCGCGCCACGGTGGAATACCGCCTCGAAGACGCGCCGCCGGCGGTGTACCGCCCGGACGAGGCGGGCAGCCTCATCGCCGGGCGCGACGCGATCGTGCTCAGCGTGCAGACGCTGGCGGGACTGGCCTGCGTCAGGCCGGGCGACGTCGTGCGGGCGGGGCAGCTGCTCATCAGCGGCGAAGAGCGCGCGGGGGCGGAGGAGACGCGGCCCGTGCGGGCGCTGGGCGAGGTCGTCGGGCGGGTGTGGTTCACGGGACGCTGCGAGGGCGCGCTCCGGGAGACCGTGCGCGAGCGCACCGGCCGCGTGCGCTGGAGTTCCGCGCTGAGGCTGCTGTCCTGGCGCTGGCCCCTCACCGAGGCGGAGGATTTCACCAGTGAGGACGTGGAGACGAGCGTGCTGCCCGTGGGCGGGCTGTTCCTGCCCATGCGCATCGAGCGGCGCACGCTGTTCGAGGTGAGCGAGCGCGCCGTGCCGGCCGACCGGACCGCCCTCGCGCGGACGCTGGAGAGCCGGGCGCTGGCGCAGGCCCGCGCGAAGCTGCCCGAAGGCGCGCGGGAAACAGACCGCTGGACGAGAACGACGGAACGCGGCGGGACAATGACGGCCGAGGCCGTCGTCGAAGCGGCGATGAACATCGCGGTGGAGGATATGAAACGGAATCCGGAGCCATAAACCACAGACTGCGCCGGCCCAAATCCGGCCGGCGGACGGAAAAAACGTTTTCCGATAGCAGGAGGAAGAATACTTGGAAACAGAGTACAGAGAAAGCCTGGTTGTGGAGAATGTGGATCAGCTGATGACGCTTTTCGGCGTGCGCGATGAGAACGTGGAGCTGATCCGGCACGAGCTGAACGTGGAAATCTTTGCCCACGGCAATGAGATCACGCTGTCGGGCGAGGCGGAGAAGGTGCGCCTGGCGCGCGTGGTGCTGGAACGGCTGGTGGGCATCATCGCCCGGGGCGAGAGCATTGACCGCACGCGCATCCGCTATGCCATCGAACTGGCCTCAGAGGGCAACGCGGACCGCATCGACGAGATCATGCAGGGCGTGATCGCCATCACTTACCGCGGGCGCCAGGTGAAGTGCAAGACGCTGGGCCAGCAGCAGTATGTGGACGCCATCAAGAAGAACACCTGCGTTTTCGCCGTGGGTCCGGCTGGCACCGGCAAGACCTACCTGGCCATCGCCATGGCGGTGGTGGCGCTCAAAAACAAGGATGTGGAGCGAATCATCCTCACGCGGCCTGCGGTGGAGGCGGGCGAAAAGCTGGGCTTCCTGCCGGGCGATCTGCAGCAGAAGGTCGATCCCTACCTGCGGCCGCTCTACGACGCGCTGGGCGACATGATGGGCATGGAGTCCTACCAGCGGCTGTTCGAGCGCGGCGCGGTGGAGGTGGCCCCGCTGGCCTACATGCGCGGCCGCACGCTGAACGACGCCTTCATCATCCTCGACGAGGCACAGAACACCACCTCGGAGCAGATGAAGATGTTCCTCACCCGCATGGGCATGGGCTCGAAGATGATCGTCACCGGCGACGTGACCCAGATCGACCTGCCTCAGGGCAAGCGCAGCGGTCTGGTGGAGGCGCTGGAGGTGCTGAAGGGCGTGGAGGATATCGGCATCGTAACGCTGACGCACCGTGACGTGGTGCGCCACGAACTGGTACAGGCCATCGTCAAGGCCTATGAAAAACACGACAAGAGAGTCAACAGCCGATAGGAGGACGGGCTCATGCGGAAACCGAAGAACCGGCGATGGCGCGCAAATTCGTCGCCGCTGATCGCGCTGATGGGCGTCATGACCTATCTGGCGCTGCTGGCCATGCTGTTCGCGGTGTTTAAGCCGGAGCAGTACGACCTGCGCGCCGGCCAGGTTTCACCCATCACGATCACCGCCAGCAAGGACGTGGAGGATACGGTGGCGACGCAGGCGCTCATAGACGAGGCCGTCGCGGCCGTGCCGGTCAGCTATACGCTGGACGAGAGCGTGCAGCCCGCCGTGCTGGAGGCGTTTGCCGCCACGTTCGACGCTCTGGACGGAATCCGTACGGGCCGCGACGCCGACCTGGTCACGCTGGAGGAGGCGCGGGCCCTGCTGCCGGACATGGAAATGACGGAAGAGGACGTGCAGCTGGTGCGTTCGCTGGATGACGAGACCTTTGCCGCGCTGCGCGCGGATGTCGTATCCATCGTGGACGAGCTGCTCTCGTCACGCATCGCCGAGGGCGGCGAGGCTGAAGCCCTCATGAAACTCGAGCGGGAACTCGAGAATCAGAACACCTATTCTGAGACCGTGATCAGCCTTGTGAGGCGGGCCGCCGCGGCCTGCCTGCGGGCGAACATGCTGATCGATCAGGAAACCACCGCAGCCAACCGCCAGAAGGCGGTCGAATCGGTTGAACCCGTGGTTTACCTCAAGGGCCGAAACATCGTGCGCTCCGGCGAGATCATCACCAGGGCGCAGATCGCGATGCTGGAAAACCTGGGCATGCTGATGGGCAACCGCTCCATCGACGTGCTGATGTATATTGGCGTGGGCCTGCTGGAGCTGCTCGTGCTGCTGATGCTGGCCATCTACATGATCACCTATGAGCAGGAGATCCTGCACGACGCGCGCAGAACCTGCCTGCTGTGCGTCATCATCATCATCACCTGCGGCATCTGCATGGTAGTGCAGAACGTGAACCAGTTCCTGGTGCCGGTGGCGCTGGGCGTCATGCTGACCACGCTGCTGCTGAAATCGAGGCTGGCGCTGATCGTGAACATCGCGCTGGCGGTGCTGGGCGGCCTGATGAACAGCGGCGTGACCGGCTCGTTCTCCACGTCGCTCATCATTGTGATGATGACCTCCATCGTGTCCGGCTCGCTGTGCATCGCGCTGATCCGCAACAAGACGCAGCGCGTGGTCGTGCTGCTGGCCGGGCTCATGGTGTGCATCGCGAATATGCTCACTACGCTGGCCGTGGGGCTGATCACCGAGGCCAACACCACGAACGTGCTGTTCTGGGCGCTGTGGTCGGGCGGCAGCGGCCTGCTGTCCGGCGTGCTGTGCATCGGCCTGCAGCCGCTGCTCGAGTGGATGTTCAATCTGGTCACCCCGGCCAAGCTGATGGAGCTGAGCAACCCGAACCATCCGCTCATCCGGCGCATGATCCTCGAGGCCTCCGGCACATACCATCACTCGATCATCGTGGCCAACCTGGCCGAAGCCGCGGCGGACGCCATCGGCGCGAACGGCCTGCTGGCCCGCGTAGGCGCCTATTACCACGACGTGGGCAAGCTCAAGCGGCCCATGTATTTCAAGGAAAACCAGATCGGCGACAACCCCCACGACCGCACCGATCCCATGGTGTCCGCGGCGATTGTGACCGCGCATCCTGCGGACGGCGTGGAGCTGGCTGAAAAATACCGCATGCCGAAGCCCATCCTGGATATCATCCGGCAGCATCACGGCAACACCCCGGTGGTTTACTTCTACGACCGCTGCGTGAAGCAGAACGGCGCAGAGAACGTGGATATCGACGATTTCCGCTATCCCGGCCCGCGCCCGCAGACCCGCGAGGCGGCGGTGGTCATGCTGGCGGATACCATCGAGGCCGCGGCGCGCACCACGCCCGACCGCTCGATGGAGGGGCTCGAGGCGCTGATCCGCAAGCTGATCCGCGGCAAGATCGACGACGGGCAGCTGAACGAGTCGCCCATGACCCTGGAGGACATCGAAAAGGCGACAATGGCCTTCCTGACGGTGCTCTCCGGCGTGTTCCACCAGCGCGTGGAATATCCGGAGCTGAAGATTCCGCCCAGGAAGGAGCATCCGGCAGCCATTCCGGCGGAGGCGGACGGCGCGGCGGCAAAGCGCCCGGAGGAAATGAAAAATGCTTGATATCGAATGCGCGGCGGCGGGGCTGCCGAAGGACGCGCCTGCCCTCATGGAGCGGGTAGCGCGGAGCGTGTGCCGGCTGGAGGGCGTCGACGGGGCCGGCGCGTATGTGCGGGTGGTGGACGACGAAACTATCCGGGCCGTCAACGCGGCCCAGCGCGGCCTGGACCGGGCCACTGACGTGCTTTCTTTTCCCACGGTGGACTTCCGCGGCGGCACGGCGCGGGACAACGCCGCCCTTATCCGCCGGGAGTACGACCCGGACACCGGGCTGTGCTTCCTGGGGGACATCATCATCTCCATCGACCGGGCCCGCGAACAGGCCGACGAATACGGCCACAGCCTGGCCCGCGAGCTGGGCTATCTCACTGCCCACGCCATGCTGCACCTGTGCGGCTACGACCACATGACGGACGGGGACAGGGCGAAGATGCGCGCCATGGAGGACAGGGTTATGGCGGATGTTTCCCTGCCGCGCGAGGGCGGCAGCCTGACCGACGGGGAGCTGTTTGAGCGCGCCTGCGCCATGCTGGACATGGCCTACGCGCCGTATTCAAAGTTCCGCGTGGGCGCCTGCCTGCTGACGGAGGACGGCCGCGTGTTCACCGGCTGCAACGTCGAGAACGCCTCGCTGGGCGTCACCATCTGCGCCGAACGCACCGCCGCGGTGAAGGCGGTGAGCGAGGGCGCGACGAAATTCGCCGCCATCGCCATCGCCGGGGAGAGCGGCGTGGCCTGGCCCTGCGGCATCTGCCGCCAGTTTCTGAGGGAATTCGGGCCGCGCATGCGGGTGATCGTTGGCAAAAAGGGCGGAAAGCCGGAAACAGCCGCGCTGGACGAGCTGCTGCCGCATTCCTTCGGGCCGGAAGACCTTTTGAAATAATGAGGAACTGGAAATGGAGAACCGGGAATCAAAGGAACGCGGGATGCTGGAGAAGCTGACCCTCAGGGACATTCAGCCCTCTCAGTTCTGGGTGTCGGAGGCCAAGCTGGCGGAGATCGCAAGGTGGTTCGATCCGCGCGATCTGTCGAATTTCGAGCCGATTCCCATCAAGCTGCTGGACGGGATCCCCATGATGACGGACGGGCATACGCGCGCTGTGGCGGCCATCCGCGCCGGCCTGGAAAGCGTTCCGCTCATGTGGGAGCCGGACGAGTGGAACTGGTCAATGTACCGCCGGTGCGTTGAGGAATGCCGCGCACGGGGCGTTTACTCGCCGCACGACCTGACCGGCCGCGTCATCTCCGCTGCGGATTACAAGGCGCTGTGGAACGACTGGTGCGACATCATGCACGAAGAGGTCGAGGCGGAAGAAAAAGGAAAATGACGCGCCAGCATTACGGCGCGCGATGAAGGAAGGTATACATACAATGGCAGACAAGGCGTTTCATTCGGGATTCGTGGCCATCATCGGGCGGCCCAACGTGGGCAAAAGCAGCATCATGAACCGGTTCGTGGGCGAGAAGGTGGCCATCGTCTCCAACAAGCCCCAGACCACGCGGAACAAGATCCTCGGCGTGGCGACGCGCGAGGACTGGCAGATCGTGTTCGTGGACACGCCCGGCCTCCACAAGCCCCGCAACAAGCTGGGCGAATTCATGATGAAGCAGGCTTCGGACGCCCGCGAGGGCGTGGACGCGGTGCTCTGCGTGGTGGACGCGCAGCACATCGGCGCGGGCGACCGCGCGGTGATGGAGGACGTGCTCACCATGAGCTGCCCGAAGTTCCTGGCCGTCAACAAGGTGGACCTGGCGACGCCGGAGAAGCTCATGCCGCAGCTGGAAACGCTGCACGACCTGGCCTTTGACCAGATCGTGACCGTATCGGCCCAGCGCGGCGACAACATGGACACGCTGCTGGCGCTGCTGGCCGCGGCCATGCCCGAGGGACCGAAATACTTCCCGGACGACATGATGACCGACCAGCCCGAGCGGCTGATCTGCGCGGAAATCATCCGTGAAAAGGCGCTGCTAAACCTGCGCGAGGAGATTCCCCACGGCATCGGCGTGGAAATGCTGGCCATCACCAAGCTGTCCGACAACCTCACCGAGATCCATGCCAACATCTACTGTGAGCGCGCCAGCCACAAGTCCATCATCATCGGCAAGCAGGGCAAGATGCTGCACGACATCGGCACCGCCGCCCGCATCGACATCGAGCGCATGATGGGCACCAAGGTGATGCTCAAGCTGTGGGTGAAGGTGCGCGAGGACTGGCGCAACCGCGAGAGCGATCTGCGCGCGACGGGATACGAGGAATAATTATGCTCTACACCACGGACGCCATCGTGCTCCGGCGGGCCGACTATCGCGATTACGATCGCATGGTCACGCTGTTCTCGCCCGAGCACGGGCGCATAGACGCCATCGCCCGCGGCTGCCGGCGCCCCAAATCCGCGCTGTTGGGCGCCACGGAGGTGTTCTGCGCCGGGCAGTTCACCATCAACATCACCGGCGACAGGCATTCGATCACGCAGTGCGATATCCGCGAGAGCTATTACGACCTGCGCTTCGACTACGACCGGCTGATCCACGGCATGTATTACCTGAGCCTGGCGGATGCCGCGGCGCTCCCCGAACAGGAAGCGCCGGGCATTTTTGTCCTTCTGCTGAAGGCGCTGGCGCACCTCAATTATTCCCAGCTGCCGCCGGCGCTGCTGACGGCCGGCTTTGAGATGCGGTACATGCCGCTGATGGGTTACCTGCCGCAGATGGAGCGCTGCGTGGTGTGCGGGCGCGAGCCCGACCCGGACGACGTGCGCTTCGACGAGGAGAAGGGCGGCGTGGCCTGCGGTTGCTGCAGCCCGAACGCGCCGGGGATATCCAACGGCGCGCGGCGCATCATCTGGCGCGCGGCTCAGACCGACTACAACGCCATGCCCAGGCTGGACGGCCACCCGGACTGGCCGGAGGCGGCGCGGCTGTACCGGCCCTTCGTCACCCGGCGCATCGAGCGGCGCATCAAATCAGACATGCCGGCGCTGCCGTAACCCGCGGCGAGTCGGGGAAATACGTTTGGAGGAAAACATGAGCTATACCATCAGGCTTATCGAGCCGCGGGACAACGCGGCGGTGGAGGCCATCATCCGCGGCTGCCTGGTCGAGTTCGGCGGCGATCACGAGGGCACGGCCTGGATGGACCCGGATCTCGGGCGCTTCTCGGAGGTCTACCGCGGCGAGGGCCGCGCGTACTGGGTGGCGGAGGATGGGCAGGGCCGGGTCGTGGGCGGCGCGGGCATCGGCGAGCTGGCCGGCGTGCCGGGCGTGTGCGAGCTGCAGAAGATGTATTGCCTGAGGGAGGCGCGCGGCACAGGCGCGGCGCGCCAGCTGATCAACGCCGCGCTCGCCTTCGCGCACGGACGCTATGAAAAATGCTACCTGGAAACGCTCGACAGCATGAAGGCCGCCCACCGCTTTTACGAGAAGCACGGCTTCCATCGGATCGGCGCGCCCCTGGGCCGCACCGGGCACGACGGCTGCGACGTGCTGTACCTGAAAGAGCTGGGAAACGGGGAATGACCGTGGCGGCGGATTCCCATTGATCACGGAGGTTGCCATGATACTGGAGAAATACGAATCGCGCCGGGAGGCGCTCGAGCGGGAGCTGAACGGCTGCGCGGACGTCAAGGCCGCGGCGGATTGCCTGGGCCGCGCGCTGGAACGGCTGCGCGTCGAAGCCCGCGCGGACGCGGACACGCCGGCGCTGCGCCGGGAGGCCGATCGCCTGTTCGAGGCGGCCAGGCAGGCGGCGCTGCTGATGGTGAGCGTCACCGAGGCGGACATCAGCGTGAAGCCCAGGCCCGTGACAAAGCGGGAAAAGATCGCCCGGGCGCTGCCGTGGGCTTCCGCCGGCGCGGGGCTGCTGCTGGCGGCGTGGATGCTGCTCATCGGGCAGAACGCGGCGGCGGGGCTGGGCCTCGTTTCGGCGGGACTGGGCGTGGCGCAGGCGTGGCTGAAGCGCGACGGCGACACTGCCGGCCTGCAGGCGCGCACGCGGGTGAACGTGTATGAGCTGATGCGCATGACCGACCGGCTGGCGCAGGCCATCGACGATTCGCTCTCGCAGGCTGTGCAGGAACAGGCCGCGCTGCCGGGCGCGGGCCGGACGGAGCTCACCGGCGACATGCTGGCGCCTGTGCAGATGCTGATGGAAGCGGTCTACACGCAGGACGGCGGCTATGCCCTCAAGGCGGCGCCTCAGCTGGTCAGCGCCCTGAACGAACAGGGCGTGGAGCTGGTGGAGTATTCCCCCGAGCGCCGGGAGTGGTTCGAGATGTTCCCCGGCACCGAGGACGGGCTCACCATCCGCCCGGCGCTGGTGAAGGAAGGCAAGCTCCTGGCGCGGGGCCAGGCCACGGAGGTGGCGTGACCGGCATGAAATTTGAGGATGTGTATTTCATCAACGGCACGGCCTACGCCGGGAAATCCACCATGGTGGCGCGGCTGGCCGAGAAGCACGGCGGCATTGCCTGCGGGGAGAACTATCACGACGCGCTGCTGCCGGAGCTGGACAAGGCCGAGTTTCCCGGCCTGACCTACACGCGGGACTTGCAGGACTGGCACGACTTCGTGCGCCGCACGCCGGACGAATACGAGGCCTGGATCGACCGCACGTCGAAGGAATGCGAGATCCTGGAGCTGCGCATCCTGGAGGGAATCAGCGGCCGGGGCAAAAAAGTGTTCGTGGACACCAACATCTGCCCCGCAACGCTGCGGGAAATATCGGATGAAAACCATGTGCTCATCATGCTGGCCGACCCGGAGATCTCCGTGCGCCGCTTTTTCGACCGGCCGGACAGGGAAAAGCAGTTCCTCTACCGGCTGATGATGGAGGAGAAGGACCCTGAGGCGGCGCTGGCCAATTTCCGGAAGTGCCTTGAGCGCATCAATTCGCCGGCGCGGTACAATGCGTTCCTGCATTCCGGGTTCCGCGTCATTCTGCGGGACGAGAACCGGACGATTGAACAGACGGTGGCGCTGGCGGAAGAGGCGTTCGGGCTGGCGCAATGAGCGAGGGCTGAAGGAGTGGATCCCCGTGCCGCGGCAAAACATCTATGACAATGAGACCTTCTTCGCGGGCTACCGGGCCCTCCGGGAAAGGGCGGATAACGCCAACAATCTTTTTGAAACGCCCGCGCTGCTGGCGCTGCTGCCGACGCTCGAAGGGAAGGCCGTGCTCGATTTGGGCTGCGGCTGCGGCGATCACTGCGCCGAGTTCGCGCGGCGGGGCGCGCGCCGGGTGCTGGGCGTGGACATTTCGGAAAAAATGCTGGCGGGGGCGCGGCGGGAAAACAGCTGTCCGCGCGTCGAGTACCGGCTCATGGCCATGGAGGATATCGGCGCGCTCCGCGAGCGCTTCGACCTTGTGGTCAGCTCGCTGGCCATTCACTATGTGGAGGACTATGCGGGGCTCGTCCGGCGGGTGTACGATCTGCTGAATCCGGGCGGCGCTTTCGTGTTCTCGCAGGAGCACCCGCTGAGCACCTGCTTTTCCGGCGGCGAACGCTGGACGCGGGACGAGCGCGGCGAAAAGCTGTTTGCCAACGTCTCGAACTACAGCGTGGACGGCGAGCGGGAATCGACGTGGTTCGTGGAGGGCGTGAAGAAGTATCACCGGACGTTCTCGACGGTGGTCAACGCGCTGGCCGACGCGGGGTTTGTGATTGAACGGTTCGTCGAGCCCGTGCCGGACGCGGCGATCCTGGCGGCGCATCCGGAGCAGCGGGACCTGCTGCACAAGCCGGATTTCCTGCTGGTGAAGGCAGGGAAAAAGGCGTGAGGGAGAAAGATGGGGCCTGCCGGTTCCCGGCCGCGCCCGCGGCATACAACGAAACAGGAGTACGTGACAGATGGAAGACATGAAGCAATTCACCGATTATTTCGGTTTCGACCTGGGCGACGGCGAGAGCGCCGTGGCCTGGATGCGCGCGGGCAAAAAGACCGAGCCCCAGATGATCGAACTGCGCGGGCGCAAGAGCGTCATCACCGCCCTGGCCTCGCATCCGGAGAAGGGCCTGTTCATCGGCGAGGAGGCCTGCCACCTGCCCGGCGCGGACTGGCTGCAGGTGCGCTTCAAGAGCCGCTACCTGCAGGACGGCGCGGGCGCGGGCAGCCTCATCATGATGTTTGCGCGCGAGGTGATGAACACCCTCGTGGCCGACGGGCGCATGGACAGCCCGGAGACGGCCTGCTTCTTCATCGGCTGTCCCTCCGGCTGGCCGCCGGAGGTGCGCGAAGCCTACAGGAAGCTGTTCGTGCGCGCGGGTATGGTGAACTGCCAGGTGGTCAGCGAATCGCGCGCGGCGTTCATGTTCGCGCGGGAGAGCGGCGAGCTGCGCGTGTCGGACGACCTGCTCACCCTGCCCACGCTCATCATCGACGCGGGCTCCTCCACCACCGATTTCACCTTCGTGGCCGACCTGGCGGAGCGCAGCCTGGTGGCCTCCGATTTCGGCGAGGTGAACCTGGGCGGCGGCCTGCTCGACCGGATGCTGCTGGAGCGCTGCGTCCGGCGCTCGCCGCAGCGGAGGCAGCTGGAGGATATCTTCGGGCGGTTCCCGCAGTATGAGGCGCGGTGCGAGTTCGAGGCGCGCCGCGTGAAGGAGATCTACTTCACGCAGGCGCGGCGGGGCGGCGGGCTGCGCGCGGAGTCGGCGGTGAAGCTGTACGCCGGACGCACGCCGGTTACGCTGGACATCACCTGCGACGACGGCGACATGGCCGAGCTGATGGCCTGTCCGCTGGAAGCGCTCGGCGGGCGTTCCTTTGAGGAAAGCTACCGCGCGTCGCTTGCGGCGGCGGCAAAGGAGCTTGGCGCGGACCAGCCGCAGATCATCCTGCTCACCGGCGGGGCCTCCCGCATGCCGCTCATCGAGGACGCCGCCCGGGAGATCTTCCCCGGCGCCCAGGTGCTGCGGGGGCTGGAGCCGGAATTCGCCATCGCGCGGGGCCTGTGTTACGCGCTGCGCATCGACCAGCGCACGAAGGGCTTCACCGAAGCGGTGGGCGAGCTGATCCGCTCGGATGAAATGGAAGGCCTGGTGCTGGCGCGCATGCCGGAGCTGTTCGCGGCGGTGTCCGGGCCGCTTACGGACAAGCTGATCGACGAGACGGCGCCGGAGGTGTTCGCGCTGTGGCGTTCCGGCGGATTGAAGACGTTCGACGATATCGGCGGCGAGCTGTCCGGGCGCATGGCGCGCATCATGGCGGACGACGAGATGAAGGCGGCGCTGCGCCCGGCGGTGGCCGAATGGGTGATGCGGCTGCGGCCGGACATCGAGGCGCTGACCGACCCCATCTGCGACCGTTTCGGCCTGCCGCGCACCTCGCTGCGCCTGCCGGAATCGCTGGATATCGGCGCGGCGCAGATCATGGTGGGCAGCGACAGCCTCATTAAGATGGACCAGTTCAAGGCGTTGATCGACATCATTGTGGCCACGGTGCTGGCTTCCGTCTTCGGCGGCGGCGGCATCGCGCTGATCGCCGCGGGCCCCACGGGGCTGATCAGCGGGTTCGTGCTGGGCCTGCTGGCAGGCATCGTGGGCACCGAAACGGCGGAGCGCCTGCTGCGCAGGGCCGAGCTGCCGGTGGGCATGCGCAAGCTGCTGACGATGAGCTATTTCCGGCGCAGCCTGGGCAAGCGGCGCGACGACATCCGCACGGGCATTTGCGCCGAGCTGGAGAAGCAGCTCGATCCGCCCTCCGAGGCGGCGCTTGGCATGGTGCGCGACATCGCGGCCTCCATCGAAGCCCAGTTGAGCCGCATGATGGAGCGGGCGGCGCTGATGATCCACTAGCGTGCGCTTTCAGATCCGGAAACGCGCGCCGGGCGAACGCGGAAGGGCCGGGAAGGGGCTGCCCGAATGAGGCGGCCCTGTTTTGTTGGCTCGCCGCGGAAAGCCGAGGCTCGAAGGAGGCCGTTTGGGGTGCCGTGCTTCGCGCGGCTTTGAAGGCGGGTGCCAGAGATATAACATTATTTCCTATTGATTTAATGGGTTAAATGTGCTATGATACCTGCAACGTTCGGGAGCACGGGCTTCCGGAGGATGTTATACCCAAAACATGTCGCGGGGAGGCGAAAAAGATGAAAAAAAGAACCGTTCAAAAAATGATCCTGCTGCTGGCGGCGCTGCTTTTCCTGGCGCCGGCGGCGCGGGCCGCGGAAGACGGCGCGTTCGTTTTCGCGCGGGAGGATTCCGTGACGTCGTTCAACCTGCATACCGAAATAACCGAAAATAATGCGTTTGCGATTGACAAAGTGTTCGAGCCGCTGGTACGATTTGACGAAGACGGCGTCGTGGGCGATTTCCTGGCCGAATCCCACGAAATCAGCGAAGACGGCCTCGTCTATACCTTCGTGCTGCGGGACGGCGTGCGGTTCAGCGACGGCACGCCCCTCACGGCGGAGGATGTGAAGTTTTCGCTGGAGCGGCACCTCGAGGTGGGCGGCCCGCTGCCGCTGGAGGCGGATGTGGCTTCCATCGAGGCGGCGGACGCCAGAACCGTCGTGATCACGCTGAACGAGGCGTACACGCCTTTCTTTTCCGAACTGGCCAACTTCTCCAACGGCATACTGCCCAGGGATTACGGCGGCCGCACGGAGGAGGAATTCTTCCGCAGCCCGGTGGGCACAGGCCCCTTCGCCGTGTCCGAATGGGATCCGGCCGGCGACCTGACGTTTGTGAAAAACGAATACTACTGGAGGGAAGGCGCGCCGGACAGGCTGGTTTACAAGGTGGTTGACAACGACAACCAGGCCATCAGCCAGCTCAAGGCCGGCGAGGTGGACGCGGTCGAGTCGCTGGCGTATGCCAGCGCCGCCGAGATCGAACGATACGCGGAGACGGGCGTCATCGCCCGCGGCGGCTGGGAGATCGAGGAGCTGTTTTTCAACACGCTGGACGAGCACTTTGCGGACGTGCACGTGCGCCGTGCGCTGGCCATGGCGCTGAATCGCGAGGCGCTGACCCGCGCGCTGACCTTCGGTTACGGCCAGGCGGCCAACACCGTGCTGCCCGCCGCCATCCGCTACAGCACCACCGACACCGTGAACGCCCTGCCCTTTGACCTGGAAGCGGCGCGGGCCGAGCTGGCGCTCAGCGCCTTTCCGGACGGCTTCGCCACCACCATCAGCATCGCGTCCGGCAACAACGTGCGCATGCAGGAGGCGCAGATCGTGAAGGCCGCCGGCGAATCCATCGGCATTCATATCGACATCAACGCGCAGGAGATCGCGGCTTTCCGCCAGGACTTCCGCAGCCTGAATTACTCCATGATGATCAACAGCGCCATCGCGGACTTTCCGGACGCGGATTCCATCTTCGCCTTTCAGGTCGATCCCGAGGGCTTCAGCCAGTGCTACTGGACCAGCTACGTGAACGACGAGGCCGTGGCCCTGATGAAGGCCGGCCAGGTGACGCCGGACGGGGAGGAGCGCGCCCGGATCTACGCGGCGCTGCAGCAGCTGCTGGCCGACGAAGTGCCGTACGTTCCGCTTTACTGCGCCAGCCGCGTGGTGGGCGTACGCGATGGCGTGGAGGGCCTGACGGTTCTGCCGAACGGTTCTGTGGATTTCTGCGCGCCGGCTGGCGAATAGCGTTTCATCCCGCGCGCGGGCTGATTGATTGGGGAATGAGAACATGAGGAACACACGGGCGCCGCAGGGAAAAAGGCAGTTCCGCCGCTGGCTTTGCCAGGCGCTGCTTCGCGCTGCGCTGGTCATCGCGCTGGTGACCGTGGCGGTGTTCTTTCTCATCCGCCTGGTGCCCGGCGACCCGGCGGTGATGGTGCTGGGCGAGCACGCCGCCGAGTCGTCCATTGAGGCGCTGCGGGGCCGGCTGGGCCTGAATCTGCCGCCCTCGCAGCAGTTTCTGCGCTTTCTGCAGAACGTGTTTCTCCGCGGGGATACCGGCGAATCCATCAAGTACGGCGTTTCCAGCCGCGATCTGGTGCTTCGCTTCGCGCCGGTGACGCTGCTGCTGGCGGCGCTTGTCTCGGTCATTACGCTGGCCTCGGCCGTTCTGCTTTCCTTCCTGGCCGCCACCCACAGGGACGGCCTGTTCGATCAGGCCATCCGCGTCCTGCCCGCGTTCACGCAGGGCATGCCGGTGTTCTGGACGGGGTTGCTCTTCATCCAGCTGTTCGCGGTGAAGCTGCGCTGGTTTCCGGCCGGCGGCGTGAAGCCGGGCGATCCGGGCATGCTTTACGGCCTGATCCTGCCCGCCGTGACCGTGTCGTTCGGGCAGATTCCGCCGCTGGTGCGGTCGCTGCGCGAGCGCCTGCTGGAGGTGCTGGACGCCGATTTCGTGACAACGCTGCGGGCGGCGAAGGTGCCCCGGCGGATCATCCTGTTCCGGCACGTGCTGCGCAACGCCGTCGCGCCGACGCTGATGCTGTTCAGCGTAAACCTGAGCTACCTGATCGGGGGCACGTTGGTGGTGGAGCAGGTTTTCGGCGTGCGGGGCGTGGGCAAGCTGCTGTTTGAGGCCATCTCCAACCGTGATTTTCCGCTGGTGCAGGCGGTGGCGCTTTATTGCGCGGTGTTTATTGTGATCATCAGCTTCCTGTCCGATCTCATCGTGCGCAGGATCGACCCCCGAACGCGGGCGTGAGGAGGCGGGACGCATGAAACGGCAAAAACCCGCCCGCGGCGCCGGGCGGGGAAAACGAACGCTGTATATCGGCCTGGCCATGATGGGCGCGCTGGCGCTGGCGGCGCTGCTGGCGCCGGCGATCTGCCGGTATGACCCGATGGAACAGCACCTGGAGCTTTTCCTGACGCCGCCCTGCCCCGCGCATCCCTTCGGAACGGACCAGCTGGGCCGGGACATGTTCAGCCGCGTGCTGTATGCGGCGCGCACGGACCTGATCGTCATGGTGCTGGCGGAAATTGTCCCGTTCGCGGTCGGCGTGTTCCTGGGCATGGCCGCCGGCTATTTCGGCGGCCGCACGGAGTGGATCGTCGCGCTGGCGACGGACACGTTCATCGCCTTTCCTTACTACTTGCTGGTCGCCGTCGTGGCGTTCCTGACGGGCGCGGGCATGCACGGCATATTCATCACGTTCATGCTGGTGGGCTGGCTGACATACGCACGCGTGGCCCGCGGCGTCACCGGCTCGCTGCGCAGGAGCGAGTGGGTGGAGTCGGCCCGGCTGATGGGCTATTCGCACCTGCGCATCATTGCCACGCAGATTTTTCCCAACGTGCTGCCGCAGGCTGTCGTGGTGCTGATGACGGACATGGCGGGCCTGCTGGTTCTCATCGTGACGCTGGGCTACCTGGGCATTGGCATCACGCCGCCCGCGCCGGACTGGGGCACGATGATCGCCGAGGGCCAGTATGTAATCGACAGCGCGTGGTGGCTCACGGTCATCCCGGGGCTCATGGTGGTGTACACGGGCATCGGCCTGTCGTGCCTCGGCGACGGGCTGGCCGACCTGTGGCGCTGACGGCCCGCCTGCGCGGAAAACGGATACTCTGAACAAAGCGAAGCCGAAGCGCGGCGGGCGCGGGGCGGAAAGGGAAGCCGGCTATGACGGGAGACGCGATTCTCGGCGTTGAAAACCTGAACCTGCGCAACCGCGCGGGGGAGCTGCTGGTGCGGGATGTGTCGCTGTCGCTGCGCGCCGGGGAAACGCTGGGGCTGGTGGGCGAATCCGGCTCGGGCAAGACGCTGACGCTCAGGAGCCTCATCGGCCTGCTGCCGGAGGGCATCCGCGAGACGCACGACGCCCGGCTCGACAACCCTAACTGCGCCATGATCTTCCAGAACCCGGAAAGCGCGCTGGATCCTCTGTGCCCGGTGTTCCGGCAGCTGTGCGAGGTGGTGCGCGTGCGCCAGAAGGCGGGGCGGGACGAAGCGCGCGCCCGCGCGCTGCGGCTGCTGCGCCGCCTGTCGCTGCCCGAGGCGCTGGCGAAGGAGGACCGCTGCCCCGGCAGCCTGTCGGGCGGCCAGTGCCAGCGGCTGCTGATCGCCATGGCGCTGGCGTGCAGGCCCGACGTGCTGCTGTGCGACGAGCCCACCACCGCGCTGGACGTGACCGTTCAGAAGCAGACGCTGGAGCTGATCCGATCGCTTCAAAGGGAGCTGGGCTTCGCCATGGTATTCGTGACGCATAACCTGGCCGTTGCGGCGCAGCTGTGCGAAAACCTGGCGGTCATGCAGCGGGGGCGCATTGTCGAATGCGGCCCGGCGCGGCAGATCCTGACCGCTCCGCGGGAGGAATACACCCGCATGCTGACGGCCGCCATTCTGCCTGTTCCGGAGAGGAGGCGCTGAGATGACCCCGGTTTTGGAGCTGCGGGGCATCCGCGCGGGCTATGGGGATCACCCGGTGCTCGAGGATGTCAGCCTCACGCTGCACAGGCACAGGATCATGGGGCTGGTGGGGGAATCCGGGTCCGGGAAATCCACCCTGGCGCGGGTGGCGACAGGCCTGCTGCGGCCCGATGCGGGCGAGGTGCTGCTGGACGGCCGTCCGCTCGCCGGCCGGCGCGGCAGGGACGAATACAGGAAAATCCAGATGGTCTTCCAGAACCCGGAAGGCTCCCTCAACCCGAAGCACAGGATCGGCCGGACGCTCTCCGAGGCCATGCTGTTCCACGGCACGGCCACGAAGGCGGACGTGCGCGAGCGCTGCCTTGAGCTGATCCGGCGCACGGAGCTGCCGGAGGACACGCTGGACCGATTCCCGCAATCCTTTTCCGGCGGGCAGAAGCAGCGCATCGCCCTGGCGCGGGCGCTGTCCGTCGGGCCGGAACTGCTCATCGCGGACGAGCCCACCTCGGCGCTGGACGTATCCGTCCAGATGAAGATGCTGGAGCTCATCAGGGCGCTCCGGCGGGAGAGGAGCCTGACGATCCTGTTCATCTCCCACGACCTGGGCGTTATCCACTATCTGTGCGACGAGGTGGCCGTCATGCAGGGCGGGCGCATCGTGGAGCAGGGCGATACGGCGCAGATCTTTTCGCAGCCCCGGATGGACTACACCCGGGCGCTGATCGATTCGGTNNGGCGGGGCAGCCCCTTGCGTTTTTTCACAGGTTTCAGGGCAGCCCCGGGCCGCCTGCCGCGTTACGCCTTTTCGCGGATGATGTAGGAGCTGACGATCTGGCCCACATAGGCGGTGTGGGGATCCCGGTTGGCCAGGGGGAAGGAACCGTCCACATCCTGCGGGTACATGCGCGCGCGGATGTCCTCCGGCAGGCGGGCGAGATCCTGCTCCTGTGAATAGAGCACGCGGCATTCGAGCGTCAGCGGATACTCAAGCACGGCGCTTCCCGCCACGGCTTCGGCGGGCACCAGCGTGAGGCCCGCTTCTTTCGCCTTGTCGATGTCGCGGCCGGATTGCGAGCCGCATACGCGCTGGATCACAGGGTTGACGCCGCCGAGCGGAACGCTGACGGTAAAGCAGCCCGTGCTGTCGAGCTGGGCCTTGGTGTAGCGGCTGCGCCGCACGTAGACGACGAACGTGGGCACGCTCCAGAGCACGCCCAGGTGGCCCCAGCCGATCACCATGGCGTTGAATTTCTCGCCCTGCGTGTTCAGCAGGATGCCGCGCGGCAGCGCCTCCGCGATGCGCTGGGCATAGTCGTTGACATTGACGGACTCCTTGACGAACGCATTCATTTGAAATCACCTCTCCTGAATATATTCCCACTTTTTCCATAATAGCACGGGATCGGTCCGGGCGCATGACGGCCGCGTTAAAGAATTGGGATTTGCCGCGACGCGTCCGCCGGGGGCTTGATAAACCCGCCCTGGCTGTGCTATAATGACCGGCGAGGGAGTAACAGCCGCGTTCAGCGCGGAGCCTTGCCGTCAGCACGGGTTTCCCCGGCAGGCTTTAATTTGTGAGACTCATGAGCCGGCGAGGCCGTCCATGGGAATCGCGTGCGATTTTGCAGGTACGGCGCAGCCGTGTCTGCTGTTTTTTTGCATTTCCGCATGAGGAGGTCGTATCGCTTTATGAATCAGATGGTGCTGGCGCTGGCGCTGTTCGGCGTCATGTATGTGCTGCTGCTCATCTTCTCGGAGAAGAGGTGGATCATCGCGCTGGCGGCGGCGGCGCTGTTCCTCCTGCTGGGCATCCTGCCCCTGGGCCGGGCCTTCGGCGCGATCAACTGGAACGTGCTGATGATGCTGGCCGGCACGATGGCCACGGTGGAGCTGTTTATCCAGAGCAAAATGCCCTCGCGCATGGCGGAGGGGCTGCTCAGGATCGTGCCAAACGTGCAGTGGGCCGTGGTGGCCCTGAGCCTGTTCTCCGGCGTTATTTCCGCGTTCGTGGACAACGTGGCCACCGTGCTGATGGTGGCGCCGGTGGGCCTGGCCGTGGCGAAGCAGATCAAGACCAATCCCATTCCGGTGATCATCGCCATCGCGGTGTCCAGCAACCTGCAGGGCGCGGCTACGCTGGTGGGCGATACCACATCCATCCTGCTGGGCAACTACGCCGGCATGGGCTTCAACGATTTCTTCTGGTTCCACGGGCGGCCCGGCATCATGTTCGCCGTGGAGGCGGGCGCGCTGATGACCATCCCGGTGCTGCTGTGGCTGTTCCGCCGCGAGCGGGAGAAGATTGAGCCTGGCACCACCACCGTGGTGACGGACTATCTGCCCACCGTGCTGATGCTGGGAACCATCGTGCTGCTGATCGTGGCCTCCCAGTTCCCGAACAAGCCGGAGCTGACCAACGGCTTCATCTGCTGCGGCCTGGCGGCAATCGGCATCGTTTATGAGATGCTTCGCCAGCGGAAAGCGCAGACGGGCGTGAGTGTGCTGAAGGCCGTCGATTACAAGACGCTGCTGCTGCTCTCCGGGCTGTTCATGGTGATCGAAGGACTGACGCAGGCCGGCGTGATCGACGCCGTCGCCGCCGCGTTTGTGAAACTGGGCGGCGGTTCAGTGCCGCTCATGTTCGTGATGATCGTGGGCGTGTCCGTGCTGCTGAGCGCCTTCATCGACAACATCCCCTATGTGGCGACCATGCTGCCCGTGGTGACCAGCATTTCGCTGATGCTGGGCATCGAGCCGTACCTGTTCGATTTCGGCCTGCTGATCGGCGCCACGCTGGGCGGCAACATCACGCCCATCGGCGCCTCCGCGAACATCGCGGGCATCGGCATCCTGCAAAAGGAAGGCTGCAGGGTGTCCACGAAGGACTTCATCCGCATCGGCATTCCCTTTACGCTGATCGCCGCCAGCGTCGGCGCGCTGGTTGTGTGGATCGTGTGGGCGTGAGGAAAGTGAAACAACCAAGGGCTCCGGGGAGACGGAAGCGGGCGCTTCCGCCTTCCCGGAGTTTTTTAATACAGCTTTCCCTCTGCGGTGAGCACATAGTCGCGCATTTCGCGGATGAAGCCGGCCTTTTCCAGCCAGGGGACGGCCTGAGCGGGGTATTCCTTCACGGTCAGCAGCCGCAGGTGGGGATAGACGCGCCCGGCCCGGAAGGCGTCCGCCAGGGCGAGGACGGCGGCCTCGCTGCCCCGCGGCGCGCGCAGCGCAGCGCCCTGCCGTTCGACGATGAGCGCCGGCCGGCCCGCCTCCAGCACCACCACCGTGCCGGGCACGCAGAGGAAGGCGGAATCGCCGCCGCGGTCCAGCGGCAGGAGGCGCCCCCAGGCCTGCGCGGGGTCGGCGGCGTTCAGGCAGACGCAGTCCGCTTCCGGCTGGCGCAGCAGGCTGTTTATGCGGTCAAAATCCTCCGCGCGCACGAACTGCGCGCCGGAGAGCCCGCGTACGAAGTAGCCCCGGCGGGCCTCGCCGGTGTATTCCATGCGGCGCAGCGCCGTGAGCGCTTCGGCGAAGCTCAGTCCCTCGGCGGCGGCGGTTTCGCGGCAGAGGATGCCCCAGCGTCCGAAAGCGCGGTCCAGCCGGGCGGGCAGGTCTTCCGCCAGCATGGGCCGGGCCAGCTCCCAGCGGCCGCCGTCTGTCCGGGCCATCCGGGCGCGCACCCGCTGCTTCGCGCCGGCCGGAGCGGGGGCGGTGCGCAGCGGGGCAAAGCTGTCGCATACCGCGTCCCCTGAAAGCGCCATGCGGCGCAGGGTGTCGCGCACGGGCAGGCCGTGCAGCGCCGCGTCCAGCGCATAGGCGAAGGACGCGCCGCGTTTCAAGAGCACCGCGCGCACGGCGGCGGCCTCCGGGGAGGAATCGCGGGCGGGCGGGATTCCCTCCCAGTCGACGGCGTCAGCGGGAAAGAAGGCCAGCTTTGCGCCGTCCCCGCTGAGCCGCCACACTGCTTCGCCCGCGGCGAGGAGCTCGTCCAGCATGGCCGGCCGGTAAGCGCTGGTGCGCGCGGGCAGCGCCACGCCCTCCCACTGGGCCACGGGCAGATACAGCCCGTACAGGCGGCGTATGGCTGCGGACAGCCGCTCCCGGGGCGATCCGGCGAAACGCGTCTGCCAGCGGGCCAGCAGGGCGGCATAGGCGGCGGGTTCCGCCGTCTGCACGGCGCGCCGCCGGGCGGAGAGCGTGAGCCGCTGCGCGCGCTGGTAGACTTCGGCGTGGATGAACAGGCCGTCCTCCCTGACGATGGAGCCGGCCTCCACGAGGGGCTCGAGCGCGCCGGCGATCGACGCCTCGCTCAGGCCGTAGCGCTCGGCCAGCAGGGCCGCGTCCTGGGCGCCGCGATAGCGCAGGCACCGGCGCAGCACGCGGCCCAGCGCGCCGCCGTCTCCTTCCTGGAGCGCGCCGCGGTACAGCGCCTCCTGCTCCGCGGCGATCCACAGGCCCGGCTCGACGTATGCCGCCCGTCCGCTGTCGGCGAGGGCTTCCATCCATTCAAAGGGCGCGTCGGTTTCATCGGCGGTCAGGTCGCCTTCGATCATCAGCTTTTCGTGCAGCTTTTCGGCGCTGTCCGGCGGCTTTACGCCCGAGGCGGCCTCGGCGAGGTGCTTTTCCTCCGGGCGGATGGAAGGCGCCTCCTCCGCTTCCACGGCCACGGCGCGCGCGGCCTCCGGCACCGGCGCGTATTCGTACATCATTTCGGCTTCCACCTGGCGGCGCAGCGAGAGCGTCATGGGGGAGGGCCGGTTTTCGCTGCGGCACCGCACCAGCTGCACGCGTCCTGCCCGGATGCCCCGCAGCAGGTCCGCGAGGGAGGCGGCGTCGATGTAGCGCTCCATGCAGTCGCGCACGGTCTCCGCCAGGATGGGGTGGGCGGGATGAGCGCAGGCCCGGGCCAGCGCCTCCGCGCCGCGCATGCGCTGCACCCACAGCGGCACGCGGCCGCCGGGCCGCACGCCCATCATCAGCGCGCGGTCCATGTTGTAGCGGAAGGCGATGGTGAACTGGGCCGTGCCGGGCAGCTCGCGCCGCAGGTCGTCGCAGGCCGTGTCCGGATCGAGGGAGGCGAGGAGGCCGGCAGGCACCTCCGAGCCGGTCACGTGAAGCAGCACGCCGTCGTCATCGTACCACACGCGCACGTCGCCGCGGACGCGCTTTGCCGCCGCGGCGCGCAGCAGAACGGCCAGCCCCTGGTTGACGCGCCCGCCGTAGGGGCAGTGCAGCATCATCTGGTGCTCGCCGGACTGATCCTCGAAGTATTCCTCCACCAGCGTGCGGTCGGTGGCCAGGCAGCCGTTGGCCGCCAGCTGCTCGGCCAGATAGTCTGCGGCGGCCCTGGCGGCGTCTCCGCTTCCGGTGAGGCCGGTCAGGTGGCTGACCAGCCGGCCGGCGTGGAACGCTTCCTCCATGCCGCGCAGCATGGCGCCGAACAGCGCGCCGGTCTCGTAGCCGCGGCCCATGCCATCGCCGCGCCAGAAGGGTGACTGCGCGCCTTCGGGCGAAGCGGCCCGCACGATCACGCGGTCGCGGGTGATCTGCAGAATGCGCCAGGCGAAGGCGCCCAGGAAGAACTTGTCGCCCAGCCGGGCTTCAAACACGAATTCCTCCTCCAGCTCGCCCAGCCGGGTGACGCCGTCCTCCAGGTACACGGCGTACATGCCGCGGTCCGGAATGGTGCCGCCCGAAGCCAGCGCCAGCACGCGGGAATAATTGCTGCCGCGCACCGCGCCGTGGATGCGGTCGTACAGCACGCGCGGGGAGACGGGCCGGTCGTCGTCGTGCTCGTCGTCGCCCGCGAGCATGCGCAGGACGGCTTCGAGCCGTTCCCTCGTCAGGCCGCGGTAAGGCGCGCAGCGGCGGGCGAGGGAGAGCGCCTCCTCCACTGTGTAATCGCCCGCGGCGGCCATGGAGACCAGGTGCTGCGCGAGGATGTCCAGGCACAGGACGGGCGGCTCGATCCGCTCGATCCGGCCGTCCTGCATGGCGCTTGCCGTCATGGCGGCCAGCAGCAGCTCCTGGCTCATGCGCGGATAGAACCGCATGGCGCTGACGGCCCCCGGCCTGTGGCCGGCGCGGCCCAGCCGCTGCACCGCCGAGGCGATGCGCTGCGGACAGCCCACCTGGATCACCAGGTCGATTTCGCCCACGTCGATGCCCAGCTCCATGGAGGAGGTGGCGCACAGCACCTTGAGGGTGCCGGCCTTCAGCGCGCGTTCGGCCGCCAGGCGCTGCTCCCTGGCCATGCTGCCGTGGTGCGTGCGCGCGAAGCCCTCGCCGCCCAGCGCGTTGACGCCGGCGGCCACTTTTTCCGCCGTGGCGCGGCCTTCGCAGAACACCAGCACGGTGCGCCCGGCCTCCGCGGCCTCGTGGATTTCGCGGCAGATTTCCGGCCACACGGAGCGGCCCGGCGGGGTAGGGCCGGGGAAGGGCGGCAGCACGCGCACGTCGGTTTTCTTTTCAACGGCGGGCGCGACGATTTCCGTGTCC
>LVAP01000061.1 GCA_001603025.1 Clostridiales bacterium Firm_10
CATCCTGAAGAACCCCGAGCTGGAGTACAACTCCATCCGCTACATCTACACCATCCAGAATCTGTCTTCTGAGTACGCCTCCGAGATGGAGTACATGCAGTATGGCGAGCCCTGCAACGCCCAGTGCTGGGAAGCCTGGACCAAGTACGCCGACAGCAGCCGTCACGTGCCGAGCACCATCTCTCTGACCGCTGAAGAGTCCACCATCCGTGTGCCGATCGTCAACGACGTTCAGGCCTACGTTTGGGAGAAGGCCTACAACATCATCTTCGGCGACGACACCGTTGACAACTGGGATTCCTACATGGAGCAGGTCAAGGCCATGGGCATTGACGACGCCATCAAGGTCACCCAGGATGCCACCGATCGTTGGAACGCCCGTTAATCGGCTGAATACAGCGATCACATATCCCATGTAACCCGTTCGAGGGCCCGGCAAGGCCGGGCCCTCGACTGCTAAAGAACATCTGAGCCTGAATGGGCAGCGCGAAACTTGCGCCTTGGCGCATGGATGCCGTGCCGCGCAATGATCGGGCCTGACGCAGCGCCGGCAGGGGGCGCGATCTCTGGATACACGATACCATTTGGGAGGAGATTCCATGAGCCAGACAAAGACCTCCGGGCCCGCCATCCGCGCGGGATACAAGGACAAAAACTGGTTTGTCAGGCTGGGCGAGAACATCAAGTCGCATCCTTGGCTTTACCTGATGTTCCTGCCTGTAGTGGCCTACTATATCATTTTCCATTACTGGCCGATGTATGGCATCATCATTGCCTTCAAGGACTTCAAGCCCATGAAGGGCATTTTCGCCAGCGATTGGGTCGGCTTTGCCAAGTTCCAGGAGTTTCTGAACGGTCCGTATCTCTGGCGTTTGGTCCGCAATACGCTTGGCATCAACATCGGCATGCTGATCTTCGGATTCCCGCTGCCGATTCTGTTTGCGCTCATCCTGAATGAGTGCCGTTCCATAAAATTCCGCAAGGTGGTCCAGACGGTCACCTACATGCCCCACTTCGTCTCCTCCGTGGTCGTGTGCGCGCTGATGATTATCTTCTGCCGCTCGACCGGTATCATCACCAACTTATTGACAGTATTCGGGGTCCCGAAGACAAACCTGCTGGCGGTGCCCCGTTATTTCAAGACGCTTTATATCTGCATGAACATCTGGCAGGAGCTGGGCTGGGATTCCATCATCTTCTTCGCGGCACTGACCAGCATCGACGCCTCGCTCTATGAGGCCGCCACGGTGGACGGCGCCGGCCGCTGGCAGCAGATGTGGCACGTGACGCTGCCCGGCATCGCGCCCACCATCATCATCCTGCTGATCCTGCGCATCGGTAACCTGATGAGCCTGGGCTGGGACCGCATCTTCCTGCTGTACAGCGAAATCGTGTATGAGACGGCAGATGTCATTTCCACTTACGTCTACCGCATGGGCCTGCAGCGCATGCAGTACTCTTATGCCGCGGCCGTCGGCCTCATGAACTCCGCCATCAACATCATCCTTCTGCTCTCCACGAACGCCCTGTCGCGCAAGGTCACAGAGAGCAGTCTGTGGTAAGGAGGTGCTGAGAATGAGTAAAGTGAACATCGCCGCCGGCGCAATCCGCCGCGAAAACCGCATCAGGACCAGCACGGGAGACAAAATCGTAAGCGCTCTGATCTATATCATCATGAGTATTCTCATGCTGGTGTCCTTCTACCCCCTGTACTACTGCCTGGTGGCTTCTTTCTCGGATGCGAAACAGATCCTGGCCAACACCAGGCCTCTGCTGGCGCCCATCCGGCCCTTCACCTTCCACGGCTACCAGCTGGCCGTGAAAAACGCGGGCATCCCGCTGGGATTCCGCAACACCGTCAGCTACGTGGTGATCGGCACGCTGATGAGTCTGAGCGTGACCATGCTGGGCGCGTTCTGCGTGTCCCGCAAGTACTTCTTTATCCGCAACGCCGCCATGAAACTGATCCTGGTCACCATGTTCTTCTCGGGCGGCATCATCCCCCTGTTCTTCGTGGTGCGCTGGACCGGTATCTACGACACCTGGTGGGCATTCACTCTGCCCTACCTCGTGAGCAGCTACAACCTCATCATCATGCGCACCTTCTTCCTTGGCATTCCGGATTCCCTGGAAGAAGCCGCCCTGCTGGATGGCGCGAACGAGCTGCAGATCTTCGTCCACGTCATCATTCCCCTGTCCACCGCCGTCATCGCTGTCATCGCCATGTATTACGGCGTGGGCCTGTGGAACAGCTGGTATCAGTCCATGATGTTCCAGCGCAAGAAGCAGCTCTGGCCCCTGCAGATGTTCCTGCGCGAAGTGCTCATTCAGCAGAACGAGACCTCGCAGTCCACGGATATGTCGCAGATGTCCGCCGAGGCCTTCGACCGGGAACTGGTCAAGTACTGCATCATCATCATTTCCACCGTCCCGATCCTGGTCATCTATCC
Organism: Clostridiales bacterium Firm_10; assembly: GCA_001603025.1. Taxonomy (GTDB): domain Bacteria; phylum Bacillota; class Clostridia; order Christensenellales; family Aristaeellaceae; genus Firm-10. The sequence goes on from LVAP01000061.1 coordinate 2,451, forward strand.
GTTCCTGCAGCGCTATTTCGTGAAGGGCGTCATGATCGGCGCCATCAAGGGGTAGGCGCACAAGCCGCTGCCGCGCTTCCGGCGCTGGCGCGGCCTTTTTTCTGGCGGCACCTGCCCGTTATGGGCAGATGTTTATAAAACGACCTGAACGCAAGGAGGACAATCGCATGCCAAAGATCACCTTTATGGGCGCCGGTTCCACCGTATTCTCCAAAAACGTGCTGGGCGACTGCATGCTTTCCAAGCCGCTCGAAGACAGCGTCATCTCGCTGTACGACATCGATCCAAAACGCCTCGAAGAATCCCGCCACATGCTGACGGCCATCAACAACAACCTGGGCGGCAAGGCGAAAATCGAAGCCTACTGCGGCGTCGAAAACCGCAAGGACGCTCTCAGAGGCGCGAACTATGTCGTGAACGCCATCCAGGTGGGCGGCTATGACCCCTGCACCATTACGGACTTTGAAGTGCCGAAAAAATACGGACTGCGCCAGACCATCGCCGACACCCTGGGCATCGGCGGCATCTTCCGCGCGCTGCGCACCATTCCGGTCATGCTGGACTTTGCGCGCGACATGGAAGAGGTTTGTCCGAACGCTTGGTTCCTCAACTACACCAACCCCATGGCCATGCTCACCGGCGCAATGCTGCGCTTGACAAATGTGAAGACCGTTGGCCTGTGCCACAGCGTGCAGGTGTGCGCCTCCACCCTGCTGAACGAGCTGAACATGGAATATGACGACACCGTTCAGTGGAAGATCGCCGGCATCAACCACCAGGCCTGGCTGCTGGAGCTCACGAAGAACGGCGAGGACCTGTATCCCGAAGTGAAGCGCCGCGCGCTGCTGAAGAACGCCGGCAAGCTGCCCCAGCCTTCCGTGGAGGAAATGCTGGCGAAGATGAAGAAGCGCTTTGGCGACGAACCCATCCCGCCGGAATTCGTGGCGCGCATCCAGAAGATGCACGACGACTACGAGAACAAGGGCATCCACGGCGACATGGTGCGTCTGGAGCTGATGCGCCGCTTCGGCTACTACATCACCGAATCCTCCGAGCACAACGCGGAATACACGCCCTATTTCATCAAGAGCCAGTATCCCGAGCTGATCGATCAGTTCAACGTGCCGCTGGATGAGTATCCGCGCCGCTGCATCCGCCAGATCAAGAACTGGGAGGAGCGCGAGGCCAAGGTGTTCGCCGACCCGCATCTCAGCCACACCCGCACCAAGGAGTACGCCAGCTACATCATGGAAGCCATGGAGACCAACGTGCCTTACAAGATTGGCGGCAACGTGCTCAACAACGGTCTCATTACCAACCTGCCGCGCAATGCCTGCGTCGAAGTGCCCTGCATGGTGGACGCTTCCGGCGTGACGCCCTGCTACATCGGCGACCTGCCCGAGCAGTGCGCGGCGCTCAACCGCACCAACATCAACTGCCAGCTGCTGACCATCGAGGCGGCGCGCACCCTGAAGAAGGATTACATCTATCAGGCCGCCCTGCTGGATCCGCACACCTCCAGCGAGCTGCCCATTGACAAGATCGTGGCCATGTGCGACGACCTCATCGAGGCTCACGGCGACTGGCTGCCGCACTTCGAGTGATAACCACAGAGACGCTCCCCTGCCCCTGAATGACGGTAACACCCCTGATTCCGAGAGGAATCAGGGGTGTCGTATTGTCGGCTGCAGGCGTTATCCGGGAGGACCTTCTCATTCAGGCAGCTCGATTTTTCGGATGGTGGTTCTCGCCAGGCAGAGGCCGTCCTCCTCCCCGCCGCTGCAGTAGGAGGTCAGCAGGCAGCCATCCGCTGTGAAAAACATGGAAGGATAGCAGTATCCATGGCCTGGCTCATCCTCGATCACGTCCGGCCGGGACCAGCTCATGCCATCGTCGTCGCTGAATGCCAGCACCAGCGGCGTGCGGCCCCAGCCAGCCCTGCTCAGTTCGCGTCCGTTGTAGTTGGGAATCGGATTCCAGATCGCGTACAGACGGCCGGAACCGGCGCGCGCGATCTTCATGGGCGAGGCAGGAGAAGTGAACCGGGAGGGCTGCGCGCCCGTCCAGTGTTCACCGCCGTCGAATGAAAAAGCCTCATACTGCGCCATCAGGTCCGTTCGGAACCACGCCCAGATGGAACCGTCCCTGCGCTCGATCGCGCCGGGCTCCTGCAGGCCCGTGCGGGTGCGCGTGAATGAAAGGGCGATGGTATCGCGTGCCTCGCGCCATGTGAAGCCATCGTCGTCAGAGAGCGCGAACACCGCCGTAGCGCGGCCGTCCATGTGCGCTTCTCCGGCCAGGTGATTGCTTCGGTGATAAGCCAGCGGCAGGATCAGGCGGCCCGACGAGAGGCGCAGGACACGGTCGTTGTTGAGCACATAGCAGCCCTGAGCCATGTCGGAAAGACAGTCTACCCGGCTGTAAAACGACAGGCCGTCGTCGCGCGAGCGGCACAGGAATACCCGGTATATGGCCGCAGAGGGCTTTGCGATCAGAAACAAACCAAGGTCTCCATCTTGCATTCTCATCAGCGATACGCTCATAACGTTGATGGCGCCGAATTCCTCCGGTGTAAACAGAATGCGTGTCTCACCCCATGTCTCCCCTTCGTCGTGCGACACACACGCAGCGATCTCGGAATGCGCGTTGTCGTTCGCATCGCCGGCAAAGCGGCTGTAAGCGAACAGGATCGAACCGTCCGCCAGGCGCAGGAACGCACCTTCGCTGTGCCGCGGATGCGTTTCATCCGGCCTGAAAAGCGCTGTGATCCGACTTGCCTTCATTCTCCATCCCTCCCGCTAATTCTCTGTGTTCTGTTTTCTATGTCGACGCACTGTTTTCCTCCCGTTTCGCCGCACACCCCGCTTTTTATTGACGGGCAGAACATAAAATGATATACTGTCCTCAGATTTGCAGGAAACGAAGGGATTGCTGTGACCACCCGCGAGCTTCTCCTTGCCCATGCCGCACGCTATCCACAAATGCAAACGACCGATTTCGCCAAACTGCTCTATCAGGGTGCGTTCGGCGGCGGCCATCTCATCGCCGACGCCAGTGCGGCGCTGGCACGCCTGGAGGAGGAAATGACCTCGCTGCCTGAAGGCGTGCCGGATAAGCCCCTGCTCGAGCCGGTCGGCGGCGGGCTCTGCCGGCTGTATCTCGGCCCGGCACGCCGCATGGGCCTGCGCGCGGAAACAATTTGCGGGTTGTTTGTGGAGACTTCGGTCTCTTTTGCAAAGCAACCATCACAATTCGAGTGCGGCATGCGGGAATTGGAAGCGCTTTGCCGGGAAGGTGCGCTGAACGCCAATGCGGATGAGGCCGCCGCGCTTTATTGTGCCTGCCGTGACAGCGGTTTCCCGCCGTTCAGCCATAGCGAATTCTATCGTGAGGCGTATGCTCCGGCATACCGGCTGGTATCCGACCGGTTGTGTGGTTTTCTGGATCTCTTTGCAGCGATTGACGACCTGCTCGAACGGCAGAATTCCGCGCGCGTCGCCATCGACGGACCCTGCGCCTCCGGCAAGAGCACGCTGGCCGCACAGCTGGCGCGGATCTATGACTCCCAGCTGTTTCACATGGATGATTTCTTCCTCCCCTTCGAGCGAAAGACACCTGAACGGCTGGCGCAGCCCGGCGGAAATGTGGATTGGGAGCGCTTCCAGGCGGACGTGCTGGATCACCTGCATGAATCCTCCTTCTCCTATTCCCCCTTCGACTGTTCGATCGGCGCCCTGGGCGCGCCTGTCGCCACGGAAAAGAGACCCGTACAGCTCATCGAGGGAGTTTACAGCCTGCATCCCGCCCTGCGGGCCCGGTACGACCTGCGCGTTTTCCTGGGCGTCAATCCCGGGCTTCAATGCCAGCGGCTCCACGCGCGCGACCCGGAAAAAATTGACCGCTTTGTGAATGAGTGGATCCCGATGGAGAACCACTATTTCGGGGCGTTCGGCATTGCGTCGCAGTGCGACATCATCTATCAGACCGAATCCTGAACGGAGGTGCCTCATGAGAATTCTGATCTGCAACGCGGGCAGCACCTCGCTCAAATTCAAGCTTTGGGAGATGCCTGCCCTCGCCGTGCTGGCCGAAGGCCGCGTGGAGCGCGTGGGCAGCGATGATGCGCTCTACTCCTGCCGCATCGGCCCGCATGAGACAAAGCGGAGTGGGCTCTCCGTTCCCGATTACGCTGCTGGCGTGCGTTTGTTCCTCAACAGCCTGACAGACCCGCAGACCGGCGCGGTGGACGCGCTGGATGAAATCGCGGCCGTGGGCTTCAAAACGGTGCTGTCGAAGGGATTTTACGGCGTGCATTTTCTCACGCCGGAGGTGCTTGCCGGCATGGAAGCCATGATGTCCGTCGCGCCGGCGCACAATGGCCCTTATCTCGAAGCCATCCGGGTGTTTGAATCGCTTATGCCGGACGCACCGCGCATCGGCGTGTTTGAAACCGCTTTCCACACCACCATCCCGCTGGAACGCCGCGTCTATCCGGTGCCCTACGCATGGTACGAGCAATACGGCGTGATGCGCATGGGCTACCACGGCGCGTCGCACGGCTACATCGCCCAAAGGCTGGCCGGAAAGCGGCGCGTCATCTCCTGCCATTTGGGCGGCAGCGGGTCCCTGTGCGCCATTCTGAATGGAAAGAGCGTGGACAACAGCTTTGGCCTGTCGCTCCAGGCGGGTGTGCCCCATGCCCAGCGGGCAGGCGACATCGACCCCTACATCATCCCCTTCATGCTTTCCCAGGGACTGACGATGGATGAGGTGCTGCGCGGCCTCGGCAAAGACGGCGGGCTGAAGGGGCTTTCCGGAACCAGCGGTGACCTGCGCGATGTCGAGGCCGCGCTCGAGGCGGGCAGCCCCCGCGCAAAACTGGCGCTCGACGTATATGTGACCGGCATACTGCGCTACATCGGCGCGTATTACATGGAGCTGGGCGGGCTGGACGCGCTGGCCTTCACCGGCGGCATTGGAGAGAACAGCTGGCGCGTGCGGAAACTGGTGCTGGACAGGCTGGCGCACATCGGCGTGAAGTATGACGAGGCACTGAACCGCGGCTGCCGGAGCGAAGCGGTCATCAGCACGGTCGATTCCTCCGTGAGCGTGCACGTGATCCCGGCCAACGAAGAGCTTATGGTGGTGCGCAGCGCCTTTGAGCTGCTGGCGAAAAACGGAAGGAGTGAATGAAGCATGAGATGCAGCTGCCCTGAATGCGACACTTACATGGTGCATGCGGAAAGCCTTCACCTGGGATGCGTGTGCCCAAACTGCGGCGCGCGCTGCACGGCCTGCCTGGGCACGAACACCGTCATCAGCCGTGATACGCTCCGTCAGCTGAAAGACATGCAGTGGTTCACGCCTTCCTTCGAAGGCGAACAGGCTCCCGTTGACCGCGCTCTTCCGGACGATCCCGTCAGCCGCGAGGAGGATGAAAACCCCGGCAGGCACGCGTGGTAGATAAACGCAAGACCGCCTCCTGACCCCACGCGGGCCGGAAGGCGGTCTTCTTATGCACTCATTCCATCACACTGAACCGCCCCGCATTTTGTTCACGGAGCGCTCAACCGCATCCTGGCTGTTGCCCCAGGGCTTGTCGCGATTGCGGTAGTCGAACTTGAGGGTGAACCATTCCAGATCCTTTTCCACGCGGTCGAGGTTCTCCATTTCGATCTTCGTGATGACCTCGATCAGCTCGCCCAGCTCCTTGCCGGAGAGATGCTGGGGAGCGGCCTTCATCACTTGCGCGTAATGATCCAGGCAGAATCCCTTCGACGCCGCCAGCGCGCGTCGGAATTCCGACTCGTGCTTGTACATGTAGAGCAGCGTGTAGACATAGCGGTCCATCGCCGTGTTCAGCCGCTCGCACAGGATGCAGCGGCCGGTGAGCTCGAAGATCTCATCCGCACAGGCGCCAATGTCGCCGCTTTTCTTGCCCATGCGGGCGATGAAATTTTTCTTTGCCTCTTCCCCGCCTGCCGCCGCGACGCGCCTGGCGTTGTCGGCCAGCTTCTCGATGGTGCGCTTCATGTAAGTATGCGTCATGAGCGCCAGGCCCAGCTTGTTGCCCGCGTCAAACATCATCTTGAAATGGCGGCGGCAGAAACCTTTCTCATTCACTTCCACGCGCCGATCCGGCTCCATGACGGACGCGCCCAGGAAGTTGTCCACATATTCCTCTTCGTTCTTCTTCGCAAGCACGCACAGAGGGCACTCGCAGTCCGTCTTATAGGCATCCCACACGGGAATGGTATCGATATGTTGATTCATGCGATCACTCCTTTGCATACATCAATAATAACAGAAGCCGCGGCGACGCGCAAGGGTTTTGATGGCGATAAAATGAAAATCAAATGAAAAACCGATGTCATTCCTTGCTATTTTGGCATTCACAGTTTAATATATGAATACTATAGCGCGGAGGGTATCGTCATGCTGTTCGGAAAGCGCGGCACAGCGCAAACCTATGGAAAAATCCCCGACGTGGAGTACTACCACGGGGACATGGATTACATACGAACGTGGCACGATTATTGGAAAAGCGTCCACCCGGAGGCGTTCGCCATCGACGAGATCACCTGGCGCGATCTTGACATGGACCGCCTGTTCAAACGCATCAACCGCGGCCTGACGACTTCCGGCGAACAGGCGCTGTATCATCTGCTGCGCACGCCCGCCGTGGACAAAGAGGAATGGGAGAGGCGGCGGAGCCTGGTCCTGCTCATGGAAGACAATAAAACACGCGAAAAAGCCCAGGCCATGTTGTCGCCACTGGGCTGCGTCAGACGGGCCGGTCCCTGCACATCATGCATGACGCCGAACGCCAAACACGGCCGCCTGCTCCTGTGCGTCTTGCTGGCGCTTCTGCTGCCTCTGTCCCTGCTGATCGCTCCCCTGCTTGGGAAGTATGCCATGCTTCCGGTATTCTGCGTGATCACCCTTAACGCATTGACGCATGAGTTTCTGAAAAGAAACCTGGCCGGCGAACTGGACGCCGTGAACTATATGGTGAGCCTGGCGCGCGCTGCGGAACGTTTCCGGAAGACAGGCTTTCTCAGGGAACATCTCTTCCCCGCTTTTGACGCGCTTGTCCGCCTCAGGCATGTGCTGCGCATCGGTTTTGCCGTGCCGGCGGATGTGGGCGGCAATCCCCTCGACCTGTTTTTCACAATCACGCTGCTCGACATGATAGCTTTTGAGAGGCTGAAGCGCATTTTCCGCAACAATCGCCAGGATGTGCTCCTCCTGCACGACGTGCTGGGGAGGCTGGACGCGGCGATTTCCGTCGCCTCCTTTCGCCGGACGCTGCCCTGCTGGTGTGAGCCGGGCCTGGATTTCAGCCCGAACGCGCCGCACGCTATCACGGCGGAGGGCATCATTCATCCGCTCATTGCACATCCCGTGCCCAATGGCCTGCATGCCGGCCGATCGCTGCTCATCACCGGCTCCAACGCCTCCGGCAAATCCACGTATCTGCGCACATCCGCCATGTGCGCGCTGCTGGCGCAAGCCATCTGCACCGCGCCCGCCTGCTCATATGAGGCCCCCGCGTTCCACATATTCACTTCCATGGCTCTTTCCGATGATCTGATTGCCGGCGAAAGCTACTATGTGGCGGAAATGCGCGCGTTGAAGCGCATCCTGAATGCCCTGCACGACCCTGTGCCGGTGCTGTGCATCGTGGACGAGGTGTTGCGCGGCACAAACACTGCGGAGCGAATCGCGGCATCCACCGAAATCCTTGCCATGTTGGATAAGGCCGGGGCACTCTGCCTGGCCGCCACACATGACCTGGAGCTCTGCGAGCTGCTCAGGGATCGGTATGTCAATATGCACTTTGAAGAGCGCATCGAGGATGGCAGGATGCTGTTCGATTACAGGATACGCCCCGGCAAGGCCGCGACGCGCAACGCCATCAACCTGCTGGAACTCATTGGGCTGGATCAATCAATCATAGAAGGCGCACATGCGCGCGCTGAACGTTTCCTCCAAACCGGGCTGTGGTCATAGCCCGGTTTTCATTATTCATCGAATCTGCCTTGACAAAACCCCCGTGAAAAGATATCATTCATAAGGTGTAATTGTGTCGATTTCAAAGAGGTGTTCTTTCTTGGAAAAATTCGACGTGATCGTCGTCGGCGCCGGGCACGCGGGCTGCGAAGCCGGCCTGGCCTGTGCGCGGCTGGGCTTCAGCACGCTGCTGCTCTCGCTGAACCTGGACGCAGTAGCCCTCATGCCCTGCAATCCTTCCATCGGCGGCACAGCCAAGGGACACCTGGTGCGGGAGCTGGATGCGCTGGGCGGCGAAATGGGACGCGCCATCGACGATACGTTCCTGCAGTCCCGCATGCTCAACACCGGCAAAGGCCCGGCAGTCCATTCGCTGCGCGCTCAGGCTGACAAGCTGGCTTATCGCCTGCGCATGCGCCGCGCCATCGACGAGCAGGATAACCTCACCCTGCGCCAGGGCGAGGCGGCCCGTATCCTCACGGAAAACGGCTGTGTGACCGGCATCGAAACCACCACAGGCGGAACGATCCTCTGCCGGGCGCTGATCCTGGCCTGCGGCGTATATCTCAAAAGCCGCATCATCATCGGCGAGTGCGCCTGGGAGGGCGGCCCGCAGGGGCTGACCTGCGCCACCTCCCTCACGCAGTCGCTGCAGGAGCTCGGCTTTTCCATTCGCCGATTCAAGACGGGTACGCCCGCGCGGGTCGACGGCCGAACCGTGGATTTCTCCAAAATGGAGGCGCAGTACGGCGACGAACCCGTAGTGCCGTTCTCATTTCTGACTGAAAAAGCGCTTAAAAACCGCGCCGTGTGCTATCTCACCTACACCACGCCGGAGACCCACGACATCATCCGGGCCAACCTGCACCGCGCGCCCATGTACAAAGGCTCGATCCACGGCACCGGCGCGCGCTACTGCCCTTCCATTGAGGACAAGGTCGTGCGATTTGCGGACAAGGACCGCCACCCCGTATTCCTCGAGCCGGAGGGCGACTACACCGTGGAGTGGTACGTTCAGGGCGTCTCCACCAGCATGCCGGAAGACGTGCAGCGCGAGATGTATCATTCCATTCCCGGCCTGGAACACGCCGAGCTGGTGCGCCTGGCCTACGCCATCGAGTATGACTGCATCGATCCCACCCAGCTGAACGCCGATTTTTCCGCCAAGCTGTTGCGGGGCCTGTACTGCGCAGGACAGATCAACGGCACATCGGGCTACGAGGAAGCCGCGGCCCAGGGGCTGTACGCCGGCATCAACGCCGCGCTGTTCCTGCGGGGCGAGGAGCCGTTCATTCTCACCCGCGCCGACAGCTACATCGGCGTGATGGTGGATGACCTCACCACCAAGGGCACGGACGAGCCCTACCGCATGATGACCTCCCGGGCGGAGTACCGGCTGCTGCTGCGTCAGGACAACGCCGACCAGCGCCTGACCGAACTTGGTTACAGGATCGGCCTGGCCAGCCGCGAACGCTACGAAAAAATGCTCGAAAAGCGGGAAAACAGCGAAGCGATCATCAAGCGCCTGAAGGAGACCTTCGTGCCGGTGGACGACCGGCTGCAGGCGCTGCTGGCCCGACACGGAGAGCAGCCCAGCGAGAAGGCTTCGCTCTCTCTGCGCGAACTGCTCTGCCGTCCGTCCCTTTCGCTCAGGGATCTTCTTCCCCTCGAGCCTGCCCTGGCAGAACTGCCAGCTGACGCCGCGGAGCTGGCCGAAATCTCCGTAAAATACGAGGGTTATCTCGACCGGCAAAGAGCGCAGATTGCGCAATTCCACCGCAGCGAAGACCTGCTGCTGCCCGAGGACATAGATTACCTGGCCATGGACGGCCTGCGCATCGAGGCGCGCCAGAAGCTGGCCGTGCAGCGCCCCCGCTCCATCGGGCAGGCGGCGCGCATTCCCGGCGTATCCCCCGGCGACGTGACCGTGCTGATGATCGCCGTGGAAAAGGCGAAGAGACAAGCGGCCGGCAGCCGCTGAATCCAATCGGAAATGCCGGATCCGCGCCTGCGGCCGGCCGAAGGAGATTATCCATGCGCAATCTCATCCTTGAAGGCGCGAAGGCCATGGGCATCGCCCTGCCGGACGGGGCGGCAGACCAGTTTACAGCGTATCACACCCTGCTCGTCGAGGCGAACAAAGTGATGAACCTGACCCGCGTGCCCGACGACCCCGCCGAAGCCGTCTGCCGCAACTACCTCGACTCGCTCGCGCCGCTGGCGGTACCAGGCCTGATGGACGGAGCGAAAACGCTGTGCGACGTGGGCGCCGGCGCCGGCTTCCCGGGCATTCCACTCTCCATCGCATGCCCAGGCATCCGCGTGACGCTGATGGATTCGCTGGGCAAGCGCGTGGCTTTCCTGAATGACGTCATCGCCCAGCTTGGCCTCAACGCCGAAGCTGTGCACATGCGCGCTGAGGAAGCCGCCCGGCTGCCTGAATATCGCGACGCATTCGATCGCGTGACTGCGCGCGCCGTAGCCGCGCTTCCTGCACTCTGCGAGCTGGCCCTGCCGCTGGTGAAGCCCGGCGGCCGCTTCATCGCCTACAAGGGACCTTCCCTCGACGAGGAGCTGAACGACGCCGCGGCTGTCATCAGCCGCCTGAACGCCGGCCAGGCCGCCTGTACCGTCGTTTCCATTCCGGAACGGGACTGGGATCACCGGCTGTGCGTCATCCGGAAGAACGGCGTAACGCCGAAATCCTTCCCCCGCAAGCCCGGTGAGGCTGCACGTCATCCCATCCTTCGCTGACTGGAGGCGCTTCCATGCAGTTTGTCAATGCCGCCGTGGGCGACTACCACTACGACATCATCCTCGAAAATGGCCTGACTGGCCGCCTGGGCGACCGGCTGAGCGAACACGGCCATCCCCGCCGCGTCCTGCTGGTAATGGACGAAAACGTAAACGCGCTGTACGGCGCGCGTGTGCTCCGCTCGCTTGAGGCTGCCGCGATCCGCGCGGAATCACTCGTGCTGAAGGCCGGCGGCTATCCGGGTACGCTGGACGCGCTCCGTGAAGTCTCCGAACGCATGAGCGGCATGAAGCTTTCTCAGGAGGATGGGCTCCTCGTCATGGGCGGCGGCCAGCTGTGCGACACCGGCGGGTATGCGGCCTGGAATTATCGCGATGTGGTTCGGCTCATCCAGGTGCCCACCACGCTTATCGGCATGGCGGACTGGGCCGTCGGCGGCAAAACCGCGCTGGAATACAAGCCCGGTTCACGCATGATCGGTTCGTTCTTCCCGCCCTCGCTGGTGCTGATCGATCCGCAGACCACCGCCACCATGCCTGACCGCTCGTTTTACAGCGGCATGGCCGAAGTCGTCAAATGCGGCTGCGCGGCGGACGCGGCGCTGTTCCACATGCTGGAATCCCTCAGCGGCCGGGCGGCCGTGCAGGCGCGCATGGAGGAAATCGCCTGGCGCTGCCTGGAAATCAAACGGCAGCTGCTGGATGGAAATCGCGAAAAGGCCATGCTGGGCCACAGCGTGGCGCACGCCATCGAGACAGCCCAGCGCTATCGCGGCCTGCTTCACGGCGAAGCGGTGGGCGTGGGCATGCTGGCTGTGGCGCGCTGGGGCGAACACTTGGGAATGACAACGCGCGGCACCACGGGGCGCATTGCGGACTGCCTGGCGCGGTACCGTCTCCCCCTGACCGCCTCTGTCGACGCGCAAACCATGCTCAAGCGCCTGCACGTGCTGGGCGCAAGCCTCGAAATCGCCGTGCCGGAGCGCGTCGGCTGGTGCGCCGTGCGCCAGGTGGACAATGCTTTCATCACAAACGCCTGGTTTGGCCCGGTCTGATCCGGCATATCCCGCGGCAGGATAGCATATACATATACTGTCTGTGATTCAGCGGATGCGTTTCCAAAAGGAGGTGCCTTTGCCTGTGAAAAAGGCGTTTGTCCTGTTTCTCTGCCTGGTTCTCGCCACACTGCCCGCATCGGCCGCCGAAGCGGACGACGCGCGCGGCCTCATCCTCGAGGCAATGGAGGTCTATGCGTGGTTTACCATCAGCCCGCTGGACGTGAACGAGGAGGCGCCCGCGACGGAAGACGGCCGCTATCCCGTATTTGACGAGCTCCTTGCCCGGCCGGAGACGCTGCAGGCCTGCCTGGACCGCTACTTCAGCGCCGAGATCTCCTGTGAATTGTGGTCATGGGGCACATACGAGCCCGTTAACGGCTGGCTCTACGCCTGTCCGCCGGAAAACAACCCGCTCGTCCGCCCCGTCGATCCCGATATTTCCGACGTCACCGCCGAGCTGACGGAGGAGACAGACGGGCGGCGCGTCTACACCGCCACAGTTTGCCGGCTGTTCACAAGCGAGCCGGAAACATATGAATTCGTCAGCGAATACCAGGATGGCAGCTGGGTGTTCACGGAATTTCCGTTCTTCTGGTAACATAACGCGGGCAGGAAACGCACACGTCGTTTCCTGCCCGCATTGTCTCTTGGGCTTTTCGAGGTCTCAGGCCTGCAGATTGTGCTCTTTGGTGAAGGAAACCAGTTCGTCCACGGTGGTAAAGGCCAGGCCGGTCACGGTGTCCGCGCAGCCGTAATAGATGGCAATGCGGCCAGTGTCCGCGTCGGCCAGCGCCGCGCAGGGGAACGTGACGTTGGGCACGTCGCCCACGCACTCATACAGCTCCCAGGGCGCCAGAATGTAGTCCTTGGTGCGATACTTCACTTTCCACGGCTCGTCGAGATCCAGGATAGCGCTGCCCATGCGGTATACGAAGCCATTGCAGGTGGTCAGCACGCCGTGATAGATCAGCAGCCAGCCCTCATCCGTCTCGATGGGCGCGGGGCCCGGGCCCACCTTGGTGGACTGCCAGGCGGAGGCGTTGCCGCCGTAAGTGCCAAACACATAACGATGGCGTCCCCAGAATTCCAGATCCTTGGACTGGCTCACATAAATATCGCCGAACGGCGTGTGGCCGGTGTCGGAGGGTCGGGAAAGCATCATGTACATGCCGTTTATCTTCCTGGGGAACAGCACGCCATTGCGGTTGTAGGGCAGGAAGGCGTTCTCCAGCTGGTGGAAGGTTTTGAAATCCTCCGTCCAGGCCACGCCGATGGTCGGGCCATGATAGCCGTTGCACCAGGTCACGTAGTACTTGCCTTCCAGCGGGATGATGCGGGCGTCGTAGCGATACTGGTTCGGCGCGATCTCGGGATCGGCGCCCACCAGATTCAGCGACTCATCCTCGATTTCCCAATGAATGCCGTCCTTGGAATGACCGGCGAACAGATCCATGCTGATGGAGCGGCTGTCGCAGCGGAACACGCCGGCAAACTCCCCCTTGAAGGGCACCACAGCGCTGTTGAACACGCTGTTGGAGCGCTTGTTGCCGTTGCGGCCGATGATGGGATTGCCAGTGTAGCGCCAGACGGGATCGGTGTATCCGACGGGCTTGTCCTGCCACGGCAGGTTGGGGATCGCGTTTCCTATGACTTTGGCCATGGGTATCTCCTCGCTTTCGCTCGTTCTGATTGCACTTGCGTTTAGAGTATTCTATGCGCATGCGCCGCTTTCCTGCAAAAGATGCCTGATCACAGATATTTTCTTGGCCACAGGCATCCAGCGCGGTTGCCAAATGAAGCCGCAATATGTATAATGGAGCTGCAATCTTTTTCGGAAAGGATAACGCCCATGCTTCCCTACCAGGATACATCTCTTTCCCCCGAGGCCCGCGCGCGCGACCTGATCGCCCGGATGACGCTGCGCGAGAAAGCAGGACAGCTCGGCCAGCGGCTGTACGGCTTCAACTGCTTCACCCGCGAGGGCGGCCACATCGCGCTGACGGAAGAGTTCCGCCAGGAAACGGCGCGCTGTGAGGGGCTCGGCTTTCTCTACGGCCTGCTCCGCGCCGATCCTTGGTCGAAGAAAACCGTGCGCAACGGGCTGCCCGGCGCGCTCGCCATGAGGGCCTGCAACCTTGTGCAGGAATACGTCATCAGCCATTCCCGTTTCGGCATACCCGTTCTCATGAGCAGTGAATGTCCCCACGGCCATCAGGCGCTGGGCGGCTACCTGCTGCCCGTGAACCTGGCCGCCGGCGCGACCTTCCACCCCGCCCTGCTCCGTGAGGCTATGGCGGCGTGCGGCCGCGAGCTGAAGGCGGACGGTGTTCACCTGGCGCTCATCTCCATGCTGGACATGGCGCGGGATCCCCGCTGGGGGCGCAGCGAGGAGTGTTACGGCGAGGATCCCCATTTGGCCGCCTGCTTTGCACGCGCCGCCGTCGAAGGCATGAGCGACGCCGGCGTCTGCGCTGTCGCCAAGCACCTGTGCGCGCAGGGCGAAACCACCGGCGGCATTAACGCCAGTGCCGCCCGCATCGGCCCGCGTGAGCTGCGTGAAATCCATCTGCCGGCCGTCGAGGCAGCCGTACGCGCCGGCGCGCAGGGCGTAATGGCGGCGTACAACGAAATCGACGGCGTGCCCTGCCATGCCAACGACGCGCTGCTGCGTGGCATCCTGCGCGGAGAATATGGCTTCAGGGGCATCGTCATGGCGGACGGCTGCGCCCTGGATCGTCTGAACGACCTGACCGGCGACCCCGTCGCTTCCGCCGCGCTGGCCCTTCGCGCCGGTGTGGATGTCGGCCTGTGGGACGATGTATATACCCACCTCGAAGAAGCTGTCGAACGCGGACTGATCGGAGAAAACCTGCTGGACGAAGCCGTCCTCCGCGTGCTGACGCTGAAATTCCGGATCGGGCTGTTCGAGCATCCCTTTGTCGAAGAGTCCGAGCCGGCTGCGCACACGGCCGCCGCGCAGCCGCAGTCGCTGCGCATGGCCCGTGAGAGCGCCGTGCTGCTGAAAAACAGCGGCCTTCTGCCCTTCGATGACGTCCGCACGCTGGCCGTGATCGGTCCGGCCGCGGACGATCTCTATCGCATGCTGGGCGACTACACGCCGCCCATGGATGGCTGCGAATCCGTGACCATCCTGCAGGGCCTGCAGGCCGTTTTGCCGGGCGTCAGCCTGCGCGTCGATACAGGCGAGGATCCCGACCGCGCCGCGCGCCTGGCGGGCGAATGCGACGCCGTCCTGTTGTGCCTGGGCGGCACTTCCAGCCGCTTCGGGCATGTGCGCTTCGATACCAACGGCGCCGCGCTTTCCGCGGACGACATGGACTGCGGCGAAGGCGTAGATTCCGCCTCACTGCGCCTGCCGGGCGATCAGGAGGCGCTGGCGCTGGCTGTGCGCAAGGCTTCGCCGCGGGTTGCTGCGATAATCATCGCCGGCCGCGCCTACGCCATGGATGTCATCACCGCCGCCTGCGACGCCTTGCTCTATTGCTTCTATCCCGGCCCCTGGGGCGGGCAGGCCATTGCCGAGATTCTGGCTGGCCTCACGCCGCCTTCCGGCCGCCTGCCGGTATCCATTCCCAACGATCCCGCCCAGCTGCCGGTGTACTACAACAAAAAGGCCGGCGTGGGCGTCTCCTATCGTGAAAAGGCGCTGGCCGCGCCCGCCTTCCGTTTCGGCGACGGCATAGGCTATGCCGAAGCGGTCTACGACGGCATCAAGGTGGACGTCAGCGCGGATGAACCGCGCGTGACGCTGCGCATGCGCGCGGCCAATCCCTCATCCATTGCCTGCCACGCCGTGCCGATGCTGTACATCCACGATTGCGAGGCGGACGTGGTGCGCCGCGTCGAAGAGCTCAAGGCGTTCGACAAGGTGCGTTTGGAGCCTGGCGAAACCCGCCTCATTGAGCTGACCCTCGACCGGAAGGCGTTGTCAGTGTGGAATCGCGCCATGGCCTTTGAATTCCAGCCCGGCCGCTTCCGCCTGACGCTGAGGGATGGGTACAGGACGATCTGGGAAGAGACGGTCGACGTGCGCTGACGCCGCGGCCGCAATGACGATATGAAAGAGGTTTTACTATGAACAGTGAGATCATGAAACTGTATGAGATGTGGCTGGAGAAAGCCATCGCTGATCCGGATATCTCCGGGGAGCTTCGCGCCATGTCGGGCGACGAGGCAAAGATTGAAGATGCGTTCTACCGCCGCCTGGCCTTCGGCACGGGCGGACTGCGCGGCGTCATCGGCGCGGGCACCAACCGCATGAATGTCTACACCGTGGCAAAGGCCTCCCAGGGCCTGGCAAATTACCTGTGCGCGCATTTCCCGGAGGAGCAGCGCAGCGTCGCCGTATCGCGCGACAGCCGCATCAAGAGCGAGCTTTTCAGCCGGGTCGCCAGCGCCGTGTTCGCGGCCAACGGCATCCGTGTGTATATCTATCCCCAGCTGATGCCCACGCCCTGCCTGAGCTACGCCGTGCGCGCCCTGAAATGCGCCGCGGGCATCATGGTCACAGCCAGCCACAATCCCAGTAAGTACAACGGCTACAAGGTGTACGGCGCCGACGGCTGCCAGATTACCACCGAGGCGGCGGCGGAGATCCTGGGGGAAATCGAGAAGGTGGACGAATTCGACGTGCCCATGCCCGATTTCGATGCGCTCCTCAGCGAAGGCTTGATCGAATACATCGGCGACGCGATCTATACGGCCTTTGTAGAGGAAGTTAAGCGCCAGTCTGTGCTGTTCGGTGATGAAATCGACCGCAACGTATCCATCGTGTACAGTCCGCTCAATGGCGCCGGGCTCAAGCCGGTCATGCGCACCCTTTCGGAGGCGGGGTTCACGCAGATTACCGTGGTAAAGGAGCAGGAAGCGCCGGACGGTAACTTCCCCACCTGCCCCTACCCCAATCCGGAGATACGCGAGGCCATGCGGCTGGGCATTCAGACCTGTGAAAAAACAGGCGCGGACCTGCTGCTTGCCACTGATCCCGACTGTGACCGCTGCGGCATCGCCGTGAAGGACAGCGCGGGAGGCTACACGTTGCTCACCGGCAACGAAACCGGCCTGCTGCTGCTGGATTTCATCTGCAGCCAGCGGACAAAGCATGGCAGAATGCCCGAAAACCCTGTGTTCGTGAAGACCATCGTCACAATGGATCTGGCTGAACGCATTGCCGCCCGTTACGGCGTTAAAACCGTCAATGTGCTCACCGGTTTCAAGTTCATCGGCGAACAGATCGCCTTGCTGGAAAAGGCCGGCCGCGAGGACGCCTACATCTGCGGCTTTGAGGAATCCTACGGCTACCTGACCGGCACCTATGTCCGCGACAAGGACGCCGTGGATGCCGCCTTCATGATCTGCGAGATGTTTGCATACTACAAGACGCGCGGTGTCAGTCTGCTGCAGAAACTGAACGAACTCTATGCCGAATACGGCTACTGCCTGAACACCCTGCACAGCTACGAATTCGACGGCAGCTCGGGCATGGCGAAAATGGCCGGCATCATGGCCGCGCTCCGGCAGGGCGTCGGGGCTCTGGGCGGGCTGAAGGTGGAAGAGACGCTGGATTACCTGCCCGGCCTCGATGGCCTGCCCGCTTCCGATGTGCTGAAGTTCCGCCTGGCAGGCGGCAGTTCCGTCGTGGTGCGGCCCTCCGGCACAGAGCCCAAGCTGAAGGCCTATCTCTCCATCGCCGCGGCGAACCGCCCGGCGGCTGAGGCTGTCGAAAAGGACGTCTCGCAGGCGCTGGCGGCGTACTTTGCGTGACGCGCCTCCCCAGCCGCGATGCCCTGTTGCCCTCTGAAAGCAGAATAAAAGAACACGGGCTGTTTCCGCATCGAACGGGAACAGCCCGTGTTTCTGTTTTGCTTCAGGCGGCTACGCTGCCGTGACATACAGCAGCAGGAACACCAGGGCCAACGCCAGGCATGTGCCGCCGGCGGCCAGCAGGAAGCGATTGTCCGCTTTTCGCTGGTGCTTCATGCAATGATAGTCGTAATAAGTTTTCGGCATGGCCTCGCGAGCTTCCCGGCTGTGGAACACGGCCGTGGCTCGCATGATAGTGAAGCCGAACATGTCGAACAAGCCGTCGTCCGCGACAAACACCAGCAGACCCAGCGAAAGCAGAAGGATGCCCGGCACAAACGCCGCGTCACACAGCAGATGATAAACTTCCGCGTCGCTCTGCGCCGCCAGCCCGCCGCGGCTGACAAACAGGATCACGCCGACCGCAAGGCCAGCCGCCAGGCTCACAATGTACCTGCGCAGCTTCGGCTTCAAAGGCCCAGCTCCTTCCTGTAGCGTTCAAATTCGGCATCGTTGCAGTAAATGAAGTGTCCCGGCGTGATCTCGCGCAGGCTGGGCTTGTCGACCGAATAGTCGTGCGCAAGGGCGGGATTATACTCGATGCGCCTGCGCTGCTTCTCATAGTGCGGATCCGGATATGGAATGGCGGAGAGCAGCGACTTGGTGTACGGGTGCAGCGGATGCTCGAACAGCTCGTCTGAAGTGGTCATCTCCACGATCTTGCCATAGTACATCACGGCGATGCGGTCGCAGAAATACTTGACCACGGACAAGTTGTGGGCGATGAACATCAGCGTCAGGCCCATCTTGTTGCGCAGCTCGTTCAGCAGATTGATGACCTGCGCCTGAATCGACACGTCCAGCGCGGAGATGGGTTCGTCGGCGATGATCAGGTCCGGTTCCATGATGATCGCGCGGGCGATGCCGATGCGCTGGCGCTGGCCGCCGGAAAACTCGTGCGGGTAACGGTCTGCGTGCTCGCGCACCAGGCCAACCAGCTCCAGCATTTCATAGACCTTCTCGTCGATGTATTTCTTGTCCGTGACGCCGCGGATGCGCAGGCCCTCGGCGATGATCTCGCGTACGGTCATGCGCGGATTGATCGAGGCGATGGGATCCTGGAAAATCATCTGCATCCGGGTCATGATATTGTCCTTCTCGGCCACCTTCATTTCGACCTCATAGCGCTGCTTGAGATCGGCCAGGGCCGCTCCGGACAGGTTCTTTTTCTCGGCTTCAAAGCGGGCGGTGAGCTCGTCTTTCCGCTTCTGGCGATACAGCTCGACACAACGACTCTTCTCCACGGCGGATTCCAGCGCATGGATCTGGCTGTGCTCGATGTCGTCGTCCAGCTTGCGCTTCAGAGCCGCAGCCTGCGCTTCGAATTCGGCCTTAAACCGCGCGGCCTGATGCGGTTCGCGCCGCGTGTTCTCCTCCATGGTCTTCCTGAGTTCAGCCAGATCGCGCCGGTATGTCTGGCGCAGAGAATACAGCCGCACAGGCAGGCCGTTCTGCGTGGAGGAAATGCGCAGGCCCTGGAAGTACACGTCGCCGTCGGTCGGGTCGTAAAGGTTGATGATTGTACGGCCGGTTGTGGTCTTTCCGCAGCCTGACTCGCCGACCAGACCGAACACCTCGCCTTTCTTCACGAAGAAGCTCACGTCGTCCACCGCACGGTTCACATAATCGCCGCTCTTGAAGTACTGTTTGAGGTGATTCACGCGCAGCAGCACGTTTTCCTCATCCTGCACGCTGACTTTTTCACGGCGGCTGATGAGCGCGTGGCTGAGCACCTTTTCAATGATACGGGCTAGCACGATCAGCGCAAAGCCCGCCAGCCAGAACGCCCACAGCAGACTGACCATTTTCCAGAAGAAGCTGATCACGCCGATCTTGCTGCGGCTGGAGGCATCATTGACATAGGCGCGGCACACACCGGCGAGCTTCCCGGAGAAGGAAGCGCCGGCCTGCCCGCTCTCAGCGGCGCGCATGGCGGCCATCAGGGCCACGTAATCGCCCGTAAACGTCCTGTCCTCAAGCAGCTTGCCTGCCGTGGTCACAAACACATCATAAGCCGGCGCGTCAGGATAGCGGGCCTGCAGGGCGGCATAGCCATCCGCAAAGAAGGCGCGGAAATCGGCGCTTTCCCCTTCCGCCTTCGCCTGGGCGACAGGCGCGAAAGCATCCAGCAGGTTGCCGCCGCTTGCGGCACGCTCACTGTTCTGCGTGGCGGACAGCGCTTCGATGTAAGTTTCCCAGTCGAAGTTCTTTTCCAGGTACTCCTGCGCGGATGCGACGATTCCGCCGGCTTCGGTTTCACTGCGGATCATATCCGCCACGGCATCGCAGAATTCCGCGAACGAACCGGCTTCCTCACCGTGTTCGGCGCTCAGCGTTTCAAAGAAGGCTTCGAACGCGGGGCGGCTGGAGGCGGCCTGCAGGGCTGGCAGCTTTTTGCCCGGTTTGGCGGCCGGCAGCGAGAGGCTGTCGAGATACTCAAATGCCTCGTTCAGCCGCTGCTCTTCCTCGCGGTTTTCCATCAATTCATACCGTTCAATGAAGGCGGCCGCATCGAATTCACCATCAAAATAGGTGTAAACATCTTCAATGGCGGCCTCCCGGCCTTTGGCTTCAGCTGCTTCGGCGCGTTCCCTGAAATCCTCAAACCATGTCTGGGCCTGGCGGGTCCGCGCGGCTATGGGCGCCGTGGGATCTTTCATGGCCTCGCTGATAGCGCCGTAATAAGCGCCATTGAAGCGAATCCTGTCGACGAAGCCCGTCCTGACGCCGCTCGCCCCCAGGTTTTCTTTCATAGTCTTCCACGCCTGTCCGCTGGAAGCGAGGCTGTATATGGTCATGGCCGCGGCGAGGAACAGCAGCACGATGCCGATCACGCGGAGAATAACCGCGGTTCGCTTGATGCTTCTCATGCCTCGTCGCCCCTTTCTTTCACGTATTCCGCCTGTTTCTTTTTCATGCGGTCGATGCGATCGGTAACGATCACCGGCGGTTCAACCTTGGGCGCGTCCGGGTGCAGCAGCCAGGTCGCGGCCCAGTGCGTCGGACTGACCTCGAACATGGGCGGCTGCTCCTCGAAATCGATCTTCATGGCATAGCGGTTACGCGCCGCAAAGGCATCGCCTTTGGGCGGAATGATCATATCCGGCGGCGTGCCGGGAATGGCCTCCAGCTTCTCCTTGGTTTCAAGGTCCGGCATGGAGGAAAGCAGCGCCCAGGTATACGGATGGCGGGGATCGTAGAACACATCGTCCGCCGTGCCGTACTCCACGATCTTGCCGGCATACATGATGGCGATGCGATCCGCCATGTTGGCCACGACGCCCAGATCGTGCGTAATGAAGATGACCGACAGGCGGCGCTGTACCTTCAGGCGGTTGATGAGCTCCAGGATCTGTGCCTGGATGGTCACGTCCAGCGCGGTGGTCGGCTCGTCGCAGATGAGTACGTCCGGGTTGGCGGAAAGCGCGATGGCGATGACGATGCGCTGGCGCATGCCGCCGGAAAACTCAAACGGATACTGGCGGAAGCGCTTATACGGCTCCGGGATGCCCACTTCCTTCATCAGCTCGATGGCGCGATGCCGCGCCATGCCCTTCGACAGGGTGAAGGCGTAATCCGAAGCGCGGGCCTTGAGGTAGTCGATCATCTCGACGGCTTTCGCCTCGTAATCCACGGCATCCGCAGCGGACAGGTTGTCCTGATAGTGCGCGATCAGCTTCTCGATGGAGCCGGTCATGTTGCCCCGCGCCACATCCAGGTCGATCAGATTCATGGGCACGGCAGTCGGCGCGCTCTTGTTTTGGCGCACCAGCCTGTCGTGTCTGGCAACGTCGCGCTGATAGCGCCGTTCCTCTTTCGGATTGTAGCTGATGCCGCGGAAATAGCGGCTGATGTTCGTCAACAGGCTGGATTTAAACACATAGGACTGGTTGTCCTTGTCAAGCGCAAGCTTGTCAATGGCGTCTTCAACCGCAAAGGAAGCGCGCAGGGCGGCCGCACGGCATTCCTTCTCCACCAGGTCCTTTTTCTGGAAAACGGCCAGTTCCTTATTCAGCACGTCGATGGCCGTGCGCTTGGCCTTGTCCGATTCGCCGCGGGCATGGGCGAGCGCCGCCTGGACATCCTTGAGGAAATCCAGCATAAAGCCATCGTCCAGCGACTTGCGGGCGGCAGCGTTAATGGCCTCCACGCTCTGGTGCTTCGGGTCGACGTCGCCGCCGTGCTCGGTATAATAGCCGATGCAGAAGAAATTGGGCGTCTCCTTTCCCTGGATGGCTTTCATGCAATCCCGCAGTTCGGCCTGCACGGCCCGCAGCTCATCCGTTCTGCGGGTGGTGAAGCGGCTTCCCTCCTCCTTCAGGCGGGCGACCAGCACGTCAAGGTGCGCGTCGTCCGCGGGCGCCACGTAGGGATTGCGCGTGCCTTTGACAGCCGCCAGGATGCGGCCGGTGATCTCACGCACGGATTTTTCATCGCGCCGGGCGAGCGCAATGTCCATTTCATCCAGGCCGTCAGTGACTTCAAAGGTGGTTTCCAGGGCGTTCCGGTAGGCTTCGTCCATCTTCACGCCCGTGGACACGAAGTGGTCAAACTGGCGGATCTTCGTGTGCACCGCCTCTTTCGAGCCGACGCCGGCGCCGACCATATTCCGCTCAAGCTGCGCGAGCGTCTTGTTGAACAGCTCGCGCCCGTCGCGGCGCCGCTCCTTGTTGTTCAGGATCATAGCCTCAGTCAGCTGCTTGCCGATGCGCATGATGGGATTCAGCGCAGAGAGCGGGTCCTGGAACACCATGGACAGCCTGTGACCGCGCAGGGTGTGGAAATCCTCTTCGGATATTTTCAGAAGGTCCTTGCCGTCATAAATGATCTCGCCGTTGTCAACCATGGCGTTGCCTGCCAGGATGCCCATGATGGCACGGCTGGTGACGGACTTGCCGGAACCGGATTCGCCCGCGATGGCCAGCGTTTCGCCTTCATTCAGGCTGAATGAAATATCGCGCACGGCACGCACGGCGCCGTTGTTTGTGCGGAAGGATATGCTCAGGTTTTTGACTTCAAGCTTCGCCATTATTCATCCGCTCCTCTCAGTGAAGGATTAAACGCGTCGCGCAGGCCGTTGCCGAACAGGTTGAAGGAAATCTCCAGAATGGAGATGAACAGCGCCGGGAAGAGGATGATGTGCGGGAAGGTGCTCAGATACCGTTGGCCGCCGGAGAGCAGGGTGCCGATCGAGGTCAGCGACGAGGTCTCCAGATTGATGATGTGCAGGTAGCTCAGCATGGACTCGGTGAAAATCACACCCGGGATCGCCAGGACAGAACCGGTAATGATGGTGCCCAGCGAGTTGGGGAAGATGTGCTTGAAGATGAGCCGCCTGTCGCTGGCGCCCAGCGTGCGCGCAGCCAGCACGTACTCCTGCCCCTTGAAACGGTAGAATTGCATGCGCACGCGCGCGGCCATACCCACCCAGCCGGTGAGTACGAACGCGAACAGCAGCGATGGCAGAACACCCACCTTCTCCGCCAGATGCAGCTGGAACAGCGTGGCCACGACTATGGGGGGCACGTCGGCCAGTACGTCCGAGATGCGTTCCATCACCATGTCCACCGCGCCGCCGTAGTAGCCTTCGACGGCACCATATACGGCGCCGATGGTAAAGTTGATGAGGGAGATGGAGATGGCCAGCAGGAAGGAAAGGCGCGCGCCGGCCGCCAGGCAGGTGAGGATATCCTGCCCATAGGCGTTGGTGCCGAACAGGAAGCTGGGATACTGGCCGTTCATGTAGCGGAAATACTCATAGTAATCCACCCGCACACGGTAGCCGGACTGGTTCTTCTGTGCGTAAACATACCAGGTTTTGCCGTCCGCGCCGCCGTTGTCCCCCGCGATCTTCAGGCTGGTATAGCCCGCTTTCTCGGGGTTGTCACTGGTGAGGTAATTGGGAATGAAATCCCCGTTTTCATCCAGCAGGGGGCCGCCGGTGGTGGTATGCGCTTCGTTCTTCAGCTTATACCAGAAATTCGCTCCGCCGTTGCCCAACAGGAAATCGGTGTTGTAGGTGGCGGGCATGGGATAGATGATCTGCGTGCCGGTTTCATCCTGATACGCCTTCAGCGCCTCATACTCGCCTTCAGTGAGGTTGATATAAGCGTAGCCCACGCGCTGATAGGCGTCAACGCGCACGGTATGATACTGGATGCCCACCGAATCGGTGTAGCTGTTGTACTCGCGCAGGATGACGGAGCGGCCCGTTTCCACGCCGATGGACTTCAGGTATTCGTAGCCTTCCTCGTTCTCGACGGACTTGCGCCCGCCGTCCCAGAAGCCCAGCTTTGAGAACAGCTCGCTGCGGGGCAGCATGGTCTGGTAATAGCCCTCCCGGAAACTCACGTCGTAGTGAGACACAAAAGGCACGATGACCGCGAACAGCACCAGCATGACGATGAGCGTAAAGGCGACCACGGCGCTCTTGTTCTTGCGGAAGCGCAGCCAGGCGTCCATGAAATAGCCGATGGCCTTGGTCTGGATCTTCTCATCGTGGATCTTCTCATCGTGCCGGGTGAACTCAAACATTTCAGCCGGAATATTCTTCATATCTCTCTCGCCCATCATTTTTTCGACCCCATTCTGATTCTCGGATCAATCAAGCCGTAGCTGATATCGTTCAAAATGCCGCTCGCCAAACCGATGAAGGTGTAGAACACGCTCATTGCCATGAAGAAGTTGTAATCGCGCACATTGATGGAGTTGATGTACAGATTGCCCACACCCGGGATGCCGAAAATGTTCTCGATGATCAGCGAGCCGCCCAGGATGCCGATGAACTCGCCGACGATCATCGGCAGGATGACCACCATGGCGTTGCGCAGCGCATGGCGCGAGATGGCCTGCGCCTTGGTGAGGCCCTTGGTGCGCGCCAGCAGCATGTAGTCTCCGGTGAGCACCTCGCTCAGCTCAGCGCGGGTATAACGCGTGAACATGGCGATGGAACCGAATGCCAGGGATATGATGGCGGGAATCATGGAGCAGAACATGCGCCAGCTCAGCAGCGACCCGGCGCTGCTCAGCGATTCCAGCTGCAGCGAGAACCAGCCCAGCTTAAAGCAGAACACATACTGCACCACGAAGGCATAGACATATCCCGGTACAGAGATAAACACCATGACCAGCGTGGAAATGAAATGATCCTGCCACTTGTTCTTCTTCAGCGCGGCGTAAATGCCGAAGCCCAGCCCCAGCGGGATGGCGATGAGGATAGAATACAGGTTCACCAGCACCGTGTAGGGCAGCTTCTGTATCATCACGTCCCACACGTTGTAGCCCTCGTACATCTGCTCGCCCACGCCCCAGTCCCAGTCCAGAAT
>LVAP01000062.1 GCA_001603025.1 Clostridiales bacterium Firm_10
CTTTGATGGCCTGTGCATGGATCTGGGCGACTTTTCCGTGCCCAATCAGGGCGTAGCGTACGTCTTTCATCGTGTTGTTCCTTTCTCTATCGGGAAGACGATCTTCATCACGCTTATACTGTGTAGGTCGTCGAGGCGGTGTCCCCGCCCCGGCCGGTCCAGTTGGTGTGGAAGAACGCTCCGCGGGGCCGGTCGACCCGCTCATAGGTGTGGGCCCCAAAGTAGTCACGCTGCGCCTGCAAGAGGTTCGCCGGGAGGCGTGCGGTGCGATACCCATCGAACCAACTGAGGGCTGCCGAGAGCGACGGGGTGGGGATACCGGCCATCGCCGCTTGGGCGACCACCTCCCTCAGACCTTGGTGTGACTCTTTCAGAATCTCGGTAAAGTACGGGTCCAATACGAGGTTCTGCAATGATTGGTCTTTCCTGAACGCCTCGCTGATGTTGTTCAAGAATGTGGAGCGGATGATGCACCCGCCACGCCAGAGCAAGGCGATGCCGCCTAAATCGAGGTTCCAACCCTGCTCTTCACCCACCGCCCTGATCAGGGCGAAGCCTTGGGCATAGCTGATGATCTTGGCGGCGAAGAGCGCCGCCTCCAGCGCTTTGATGAACGTTTCCTTGTTTGTCTCTCTGCTAGGCGGGGTGAAATCATAGATTTTGGATGCGGCGACCCGCTCCTCCTTGATCGAGGAGAGGCTGCGGGCGAAGACCGACTCGACGATCAGGGTCAGCGGTACTCCGGCGTGCAAGGCGTTGATGCCGGTCCACTTGCCGGTCCCTTTCTGTCCGGCCGCGTCGAGGATCTTGTCCACCATGTGGATACCGTCATCGTCGCGGTAGGAGAGGATGTCGGCGGTGATCTCGATGAGGTAGGAGTCGAGACGTCCACGGTTCCACTGGCTGAAGATCGCCTGCATCTCCTCATTGGAGAGACCGAGGTGGCGCTTCATCAAATCGTAGACCTCACCGATGAGTTGCATGTCCCCATACTCGATGCCGTTGTGCACCATCTTGACGAAGTGGCCGGCTCCGCCGCTCCCGATCCAGTCGCAGCAGGGGACACCATCGACGTGGGCGCTGATGGTCTGCAGCATCTCCTTGACGTGCGGCCACGCCTCCTTTGAGCCGCCCGGCATGATGGAGGGGCCGAGCAGAGCACCCTCCTCACCGCCGGAGACTCCGGTCCCGATGTAGAGCAGCCCTGCTTTCTCGACGTGGGCCATGCGCTGCTCGCTCTCCTCCCAGTTGGAGTTTCCTCCGTCGATGATGATGTCTCCCGCCTCCAAGAGTGGGATCAGGGCATCGATGGTTTGGTCGACAGGGCTTCCCGCCTTGACCATCATCATGACTTTACGGGGGCGCTCAAGCGAGCCGACCAGCTCGGCGAGGCTATAGGTGCCCACGATATTCTTCCCGTTGGCCCTGCCCTTGGTGAAGGTATCCACCTTGTCGGTAGAGCGGTTGTAGACCGCTACGCGGTACCCTTTGCTCTCTAGATTGAGCACCAGGTTCTCTCCCATCACTGCAAGGCCGATCAGGCCGATGTCTGCTTTCATAGCTACCTCTTGGTTATAT
>LVAP01000063.1 GCA_001603025.1 Clostridiales bacterium Firm_10
CCTGCCGCGCCTTTCAGGGGATTGCCGCCGCTCTCAATGTCTTCCACGATGCCGTCAATGAGCTTATTCAGCCTGACGCAGCACTCGTGAAGGCGGGCAAGCAGTTCGATATCGCTTTCCTCAAGATCTCCGCCGCTGCCCAGACGTTCGATGAGCGAGGCGGCGACGTCGCCGGTCTGATTGACAAATTTGAGCGATTCGGATACGGCTTCCAGCGATGCGGGAAGCGCGCTCAATCCGCTTTGCGCACTTGCCGCATCGCGGCTGATCTGCCCGAGCAGGGAGAGCCGCCGCGCGTTGCTGGCGGTCAGCTGGGCCTTCTCGAGATTGACCTCGATGTCATTCATCAGGGACGCCGTTTCATAGAATGCGTGTTCATAGGACGCGCTGATGGCTGTCTGCAGCGTATCAACCTTCGCGGCCTGTGCGCGCGCATAGAGGAGGAGTACGGCTGAAAGCGCCGCAAGAGTGGCGACAGCGGTGGACAAGGTGTGACGGCGTGTGGTTTTCATGGGGGATCACCTCTCACAGATTCCAAGATGGGGCAGGCCGGAACGCAGGCTCCACTATTTTGCAAAAGAATGGTTGCCGATCACGGTTTTGACGGTTCTCGTAAGAACCCAGGAACCTGGCGCGACCATGCGCGGGTTGTAAAAGTACAGGCACCCTCCCGTCGGATCCCAGCCATTCATGGCTTCTTTTGCGGCCCGGATGGAATCACTGTCCGGCGTTAGGTTGATGTTCCCGTTGCTCACAGATTCAAAGGCGTTTTTCTGGTAGATCACGCCCGAAATTGTGTTTGGAAAGGATGCGGAGGCAACACGGTTCAGTACCACTGCCCCCACGGCAACCTTGCCTTTATAGGATTCGCCGCGGGCCTCGGCATAGATCAGGCGCCCCAGCAGGTATTGGTCGGAAGAGACGGTCGCCGTGGAGGATGCCGCGGCGCTGGCGGAGGCGGTCAGCGTGACCCCCAGGGCGGCGGCGGTCGACGGCCCGACCCGGCCGTCAACGGCCAGGCCGTTGCGCCGCTGGAACAGAATGACGGCGTCGCGGGTTGCCTCGCCGTAGCGGCCGTCCGCAGTACCGCTGAGGTAACCGTACTGGATCAGTCGCTTTTGCACCTTTGTTACGTTGGTACCGCTCGAACCCACCTCAAGGACGACAGCGGCGCGCGCTGGGAAGAAGATGGACAGCGAGATGGCAATAGCCGCGGCAAAGCATGCCGTCATGAGGAAAACGGCGCGTCGGTTCATATTGGTGACCTCCCCAGCAGCCTGGCCAGCCAGCGGCCCAGGCTGGAATAGAAAACGACGGGCGTAACGTCATCGGCATCCGCAGGCAGGCAAAGCGAGGGGAAGAGGACGCACCACCAGTTTTTGCCTTCGCCGCTGCCCAGCACGATGCGGATCGCCCGGTATTCTCCCGCGGGCACTGTTACGGCGCCGTAGACGCGGTCCGGAAAGGCGTAAACCCCGGCGGAAGCGCTCGCTCCGCAAGTCGCGCCCCATTCGTCGAGGACAGCCCGCGCAGCTGATTCCAGCGTCTCAAGGTCTTTCTGCAGCAGCGTCCATGCCTCGTCCGGTGAAGCGCATTCTCCGAGGATCGAGGCGGCTTCACGCCTCACTGCGTCCCGCACGGCCAGTTTCACTCCCTGATCCCAGGCGCTGTTGCTCGCCGCGACGATGTGCAGGCGGATATAGTCTTCCATGGCTGTATCTGCAAGCGCTTTCGGCGCGGTCAACAGGAGCCAGCCCACCGCCAGAGCCAGACACGCAAGCATTCGTCTTTTTTTCACAGACAATTCCTCCCATGACAGGCGTTTTTAATGTGACAAGTTTGAGCAGATTTGTCATCATTTATGCAGCCGCAGGCGGAAAAGGCCAAAAAAAACAGAGCCGAAGCGGCTCTGAAAGGGATTTGGAGATTATGACATGCGATCAATGACAAATATGGTGGAAAAGAGTTTGAATGACGGAAAAAACCTATTCAAATTCAACGCCGTCGGAACATGTATCGGCGAGCCATATGGCAGGCCAGCGCGGCCTCAGCCGCTCGCAGGCGGCGATGGGATCGTCAAACACGCCGAAACAGCAGGAGCCGCTTCCGCTCATGCGGACGAAGGGGGAGCCTGCTGCGCGCAGATCCTCCAGCGCCAGGCTGACAGCCGGGCTGAGCGCCTGGGCGGACGCCGTCAGGTCGTTAAAGGCCAGCTTGTCCAGCCGCGCGTAATCGCCTGCACACAGCGCGTCGGAGGCTGCTCCGTGATCGGCGCGTCGGTTTGTGGAATGCTGGTCAAGGCAGCCGAACACCGCGCCGGTCGACAGGCCGCCGTCGGGCATGATCAGCACAAGCCCGGGGGAAGGCGGAGCGGGGAGAGCGGCGAGGCGCTCGCCTATGCCGCGCACACGCTGCAGGCCGCCGGTTAGGCAAAAGGGGAAATCGGCCCCCAGCGACAGTCCCAGCCTGCGGAGTTCCTCTGCCGGCAGGCGCAGGTTCCAGAGACGATTCAGCGCCCGGAGCGCTGCCGCCCCATCCGCGCTGCCGCCTCCAAGCCCAGCCATGGCAGGAATGCGCTTGACGAGGGTGATGTGCGCGCCGCCTGTGATTCCGGACGTTCGCTTCAGCAGCGAAGCGGCACGGCATACGAGGTTATCTTCGCTCCACCCGGCGGGGCCGCCGTCGATGGAGAGAGACAGTTCGTCCGCGGCCTCGAAAGTGAGCGTATCGTGCAAAGAGACAGACTGCGTGAGCATATCCAGTTCGTGGTATCCGTCACTGCGGCGGCCGGTGACGGCGAGCGCCCAGTTGATCTTGGCGTTGGCGCGCACGGTCAGCATGGAGATACCTCCCCGTCAGGTGGTGGACATGGATTCGCGGATGACGTCGATCACGGTGGAAAGTTCGTCATAACTTCGGCTGGGCGCGGTGAAGTGCAGCAGATAGATCCGGCGGGAAGCGCGCACATAGCACACCAGCGCGTAGCCAGTGATGGGATCATTCGTGTCCGGATCACGCGCGGTATAGCGCTGGCGGATGCCCGTTGTCTCCATGATGGCCACGTCTTTCTTAAATTCTCCGGCTTCGTATTCGGCATACTGCTCCTGAACGAGGGCCAGGAATTCGTCAAGCTGTGCAACGAGCTGCTTTTCCGTGGGACGCTCGGATACCACCTTGCTGGTGACGGCCAGGCGCGCGGGCGTTTCACCGGGGTCGACCGGCTCCACGTAGCTGATGGTCGACTTTCCGGGCTTGTTGATCCAATGCGACGGATATTTGAAAATCACGGCCAGGGTGGAATTGGTGAGCAGGAAATACTGGTAATCCTCAATGGCGACCTTCGGCACATGGCTGGGCTCGGGCGTCGGCTCGGGCGTCGGCTCCGGCGTGGCGGTCGGTTCGGGTGTGGGCTCGGCGTCATTGTTTTTATCGTTGCTGCCGCAGCCTGTCAGCAAAAGCATCAGGCAGGCCAGCAGCAGGCAGAGCGCTTTCCGCATTTTTTCAATACTCCTCTCGGGCGGGCAAACCCGCGCATGTCAATTATATCGGATTTTGCGCGCTTTGGCAAGGGGCTGACTGATCCTTCGCACAGGGCCGCGGAGGGAATTGCTGCGGCGAAGTATTGTTAATTGTCGGTGATACAGTCGATTTTACTTGACATTCTGCCGCCTGAGATGTATTATAAATATCGTGCTTTATGAAGCAGGGCTGAAATGCGCTGATGTAGCTCAGTCGGTAGAGCGCATCCTTGGTAAGGATGAGGTCACCAGTTCGAATCTGGTCATCAGCTCCATTTTCATCTTGCCCGGCACATGCTGATGTAGCTCAGTCGGTAGAGCGCATCCTTGGTAAGGATGAGGTCACCAGTTCGAATCTGGTCATCAGCTCCACACCCGAAAGCCTTGATCATCATGGCTTTCGGGTTTTGTCATTCTGCAAAAGGCGCCCTGTCGTGACAGGAGCGCATAAAAAAGCCACGCTTCTTCAGCGTGGCCCGGCACCTGGTGACCCATCGGGGATTCGAACCCCGGACACCCTGATTAAAAGTCAGGTGCTCTACCGACTGAGCTAATGGATCGCGTTACGCAACGCCCACTATTATATACCAAATCTGTTGGGAGGTCAAGGTGCTATAAAAATATTAACATCGCCCCGCGGAATGGCGGGGCGATGCGCATTTTGCTGCAGCAATCAGCCGATGCGGGCAATGATGGCGGCAACATCGGCCTTCGCGGAGGCGATGAAATCCTCGTTGAAGGCATCCGCCTGCAGCGCCTTGACAGCTCTGTCGATCACGCGGGCGGTAGCCACGAAGCCATCGGCGGTCATGCCGCGGGTGGTCATGGCGGCGGTGCCGACGCGCACGCCCGAAGTGACCATGGGAGAGCGCTTCTCATTGGGCACGCAGTTCTTGTTCAGCGTGATGTCGCACTCATCCAGCGCGTTCTGCAGCGCCTTGCCGGTGACGTTCTGCTTTGTCAGGTCGACGAGGAAGAGATGGTTGTCGGTTCCGCCGGTCACGAGGTCGTAGCCCAAACGGATGAATTCATCGGCCATGGCCCTGCAGTTGGCCACGACGCTGCGAATGTAAGCCGTGAAAGAGGGATCGCACGCTTCAACCGCAGCCACGGCCTTTGCGGCGATGATGTGCTCCAGCGGACCGCCCTGGTTGCCGGGAAACACAGCGCTGTCAACCTTCTTGGCCAGTTCGGGCTTGCAGAAGATCAGGCCGCCGCGTGGACCGCGCAGCGTCTTGTGGGTGGTGGTGGTGATGATGTCGCATCCCGCCTCGAAGGGGGAAGGATGACAACCGGCAGCCACCAGGCCGGCGATATGCGCAATATCGACCATCAGCAGCGCGCCCACTTCGTCGGCGATGGCGCGGAAGGCTTTGAAGTCGATGATGCGGGGATAGGCGCTCGCGCCAGCCAGGATCAGCTTCGGCCGGCATTCAAGCGCCTTT
Source organism: Clostridiales bacterium Firm_10 (assembly GCA_001603025.1). Lineage (GTDB taxonomy): Bacteria > Bacillota > Clostridia > Christensenellales > Aristaeellaceae > Firm-10. The sequence continues at coordinate 4,964 of LVAP01000063.1, forward strand.
GTGCGCACGTCATCCATGTTGATGAAGCCATTGTCGTCTGTGTTATAGAACACGACGTTGTACAGCTTGCCGGAAAAATTCACAGGCGAGCCATGCGTGAGGTGTGCGCCGTTATCCAGGCTCATGGAGAGGATGGTGTCGCCGGGCTTCAAAACCGCAGCATAAGCCTCGCCGTTGGCCTGGCTGCCGCTGTGGGGCTGAACGTTGACGTGGTAGTCGGTATGGAAAACCTGCTTCCACTGCTCGCGGCAAAGATCCTCGATCCGGTCGACGATATGGCAGCCGCCGTAATAGCGCTTGCCGGGGTAGCCCTCGGCATATTTGTTGGTCAGGCAGGAGCCAGCCGCCCGGAGCACGTTTTCGCTGACAAAGTTTTCGGAAGCGATCAGTTCGATGGTTCGGGACTGGCGCGCTTTTTCTTCTTCAATCAGGCTGAAGATACACTGGATATCGCTCATGAATACAGACCGCCTTTCTGCGTCGAACAGAATCTGCACGGGGAGATGTTTATTTATTCTGAATTATACGGAACGAAAGGCATGCTTTCGAGTTGCTTTCAAAGAAAAAAACATTCATTCTCTGTTAAGTGACGCGCAAAACAAAACACACGCGGATAATGCCCAAACCACTCTGTGTTGCAAGCCGAAAAGAAGAACCGTGGCCCGGCGGCGAATATCTTCGGCGCGCACCGGAAAATAATCCCGCGGCAATGCGGAATTTTTGCAAATGGGTTTGACTTTTTCTCAGAAAAGTGCGATACTATAGGCAAGGTTTGGAATACATTTTTGAGGAGGTTTTTCCTATGCAGGTGCTTGTTTTCAAGAATGAAGCGGAAGTGGGTAAGGCGGCCGGTATGATCGTCGCGTCCGAGATCATCAGGAAGCCCGATTGCGTGCTGGGCCTTGCCACCGGCTCCACGCCGATCCCGACCTATCAGGAAATGATCCGCATGAACCGGGAAGGCATTCTGGATTTCTCCAAAGTGCGCTCCTACAACCTGGATGAATACATCGGCCTCGCGCCCGATCATGTATGCAGCTATCGCCGCTTCATGAACGAGCAGCTGTTCGACCACATCAACATCGACAAGGCCAACACCCACGTGCCCTGCGGCATCGGCGCCGATCACGAGGCCGACGCGCGCGCTTACGACGAAGCCGTCGAAGCGGCGGGCGGCATCGACCTGCAGATCCTGGGCATCGGCCACGACGGCCATATCGGCTTCAACGAGCCCGGCGATGAATTCGTGTCCGGCACCAACATCGTGACCCTGACCGACATGACCATCGACGCCAACACCCGCTTCTTCGAGAAGCGTGAGGATGTGCCGCGCCAGGCCATCACCCTGGGCAACCGCAATATCATGGCGGCCAAGCACATCATCCTGCTGGCCACCGGCAAGGGCAAGGCCAAGGCCATCGCCAGCGCCATCAAGGGCAATATCACCCCGAAGATGCCTGCCTCCCTGCTGCAGGTGCATCCCAACGTGCAGTTCCTCCTGGACGAGGAAGCCGCCAGCCTGCTGTAACAGCATTCAATCATACGAAAAGCCGGACCCGGCGCAATGCCGGATCCGGCGGTTTTTTGGCGGGAGAGCAGCGTCACAGGCCGTATTGCTCGCGCAGGAACAGCATCAGCATTTCGTGGTAGCGCACGTGCCAGAACTGTCCCTCGGCCAGCAGGCGATTGACTTCGCTCACTGTGGCCCAGCGCGCGTCCGCGACCTCGCTTTTCTGCAGCCGCAGCGCGGAGACGGGGATGTCGGCCGGAATCATGTAAACGTCGGTGAAGTATTCCTTCCCCTTCATTGAGATGGGCAGGAGCGCACGCCCCATGTCCGGCGTGAAGCCCAGCTCTTCCTCTGTTTCACGGATGCAGGCTGTCCGTGTGTCCTCGCCCTGCAGGGCGGAACCGCCTGTGCAGAACCACAGGCCCGGCGCGAGCGGCCGGTCAAAGGCGCGCTGCTGAATGAGCAGCCTGCCTTGCGGGTTGATATACCAGGCGTGGATCACCAGGTGATTCATGCCCTTTGGAATGGGCTCTCCGCGCACCAGCGCGACGCCGGGAATGAGTTTCCGCTGATCGTCGTAGGCATCCCAGATTTCCATGATATCCTCCTGTCGGGCGCGCGTTTTGCCCGTTGTTTCAGATCGTATCCTCAGACGACGTATCCGCCGTTTACGCCGATCACCTGACCGGTGATGAACCGGGCGTCGTCGCCCGCGAGGAACGTCACGGCCCGCGCCACGTCCTCCGGCGTGCCGAGTCGTCCGAGAGGCGTTTCTCCGGCGAAGGAGGCCCGGACGGAATCGTCCAGCGAGGCGTTCATGTCGGTATCGATGAAGCCGGGCGCGACGCAGTTGACGCGGATCCCGCTGGGGCCAGCCTCCTGCGCGAGCGCCTTTGTAAAGCCGATAATCGCGGCCTTGGTGGCGGAGTAGCACACCTCACAGGATGCGCCCGTCTGTCCCCACATGGAGGAAACGCAGACGATCGATCCGCTTTGGCGCGAAATCATGCCGGGCAGCACGGCCTGGCTGCACAGCGCCGCGCCCTTGACGTTGACGGCGAACATGGTGTCCCAGTCGGCTTCGGCCATCTCCGTGAACAGCCCGAACTGCGAGACGGCGGCATTATTGACCAGCACGTCCACCCGGTGATAGCGGTGCAGGAGATCGGCGACAGCAGCGTCCACCTGCGCCTTGACCGACACGTCGCACTGATACCAGTCCACGTCGCATCCCTCGCTGCGCAGTGTTTCCGCCAGGGAAGCAGCCAGGTCTGCGCGGGTGCGGCAGAAGAACACCACGGCGCAACCCTGCCTGGCGAATGCTTCCACACAAGCCCGGCCGATGCCGCGGGAGCCGCCGGTGATGAGCACGACTTTTTTCATGGGCAATGCCTCCGGTTTGATGAAGTGAGACAAAAAACAGGGTGGTGCTGACGCCATCCTGTTTTGGTCGAGGTGACAGGATTTGAACCTGCGACCTTTTGGTCCCGAACCAAACGCGCTACCAAACTGCGCTACACCTCGACGCCAGTGAGCAGTATAGCACAAAATGCGAAAAATGTCCAGACCAGACAGAACAATTTGCAACTATCGGCGCGCCACAACCATTAGACTGTACAGGCCGTCGATGGATTCGCAGCGCAGCGAGGCGGGGTAAGCGTCATAGAAATGCTCCGGATCCACAAGGCATCCGGCTATACCTGCGTTTTTGGCGGCTTCGAGGTCGATGTCCCGGTCGCCCAGCATCACGGTCGATGCCGGAACGAGGGCGTATGTGCTCATGAGGCGCAGCAGCGCGTCCGGCGCGGGTTTCGCGGGGAAGCGGTCGTCCGCGGTGACAGCACCGGAAAAGCAGTCCTCGAGACCGCATCGGCGCAAGGCTTCCAACGCGGTGAAATCGCGGTGCGTGTAGAGAAAATGGCGGCCGCCCTGTGCGATGACCGCGCGCAGGAAACCGTCGGTTCCGTCGTAGGGGATGATGGTTTCGATGGGCATGGCATGCTCGATGGCACGGTAGTCTGCGCTGAGGCGGCCTTTGTCCAGCCCAAAGGCTTCGGCATAGGATTCCGCGGCGCTGCGAACGGACCGCTTGATCGCGGCCATGATTTCGTCTGCCGGCCGCTCGCAGCCCTGGAGGCGGAGCGCTCCGGCAAACGCGGCGCGCATGCGCGGGTATGTGTCGAACAGCGTGCCGTCAAAATCCCAGATATAATTTGTGAAACGCATGACTTACGCGATGGCCAGCGCGATTTCCATCATCTTGGTGAAGGTGAGCTGCCGGTCTTCAGCGCTCAATCCTTCGCCGGTGAAAGGATTGTCGGAGATGGTCAGCAGGGCCAGCGCGTTCTTCCCCGCGCGCGCGGCGTTGAGATAGAGCGCGGCGGCTTCCATTTCCACGGCCAGCACGCCCAGCTTCTGCAGCTTGCCGAGCGGCGCGGATTCATCGTAGAAGCAGTCGGAAGAGTACACGGCGCCCGGGACCGGTTCCTGCCCCAGCGCCTTGCCGGCGGCCATGGCGTCCCGCAGCAGATCCCAGGAGCAGCAAGGCGCGCAGGTACCCTCAAAGCCGAATTGGGCAGCAAAGGCGGAATTCGTGTAGGCGCTCATGGCGACGACAATGTCGCGCACCTTCAACTTCTGGGAGATCATGCCCGCGGAGCCGATGCGGATGATGTTCTCGACACCGTAGAAGTTATACAGCTCATAGGAATAAATGCCGATGGCGGGCATTCCCATGCCCGACGCCATGACAGATACGCGTTTGCCTTTGTAATAGCCGGTGTAGCCCTGAACGCCGCGCACGTTATTCACGAGAACGGCGTCTGTCAGAAATGTTTCCGCAATAAATTTGGAACGCAGCGGATCGCCGGGCATGAGGACAGTGCGGGCGAAGTCGCCCTCCTTGGCAGTGATGTGAGGAGTGGGGATACTGCTCATGGATAAAGCCTCCCTGTCAGTTTTTCTATTACCATTTTAACTGCCCGGCGGCCATTTGTCAGCCTTTTTTTTCGTTAAATATGGAAGCGCGGACTTGATTTTTGACAAGCTGCAAAGTAAAATATATTGAGGTGCTTTTAATTCTGCGTTGAAATACGGGAGGGATGTCGCTATGAAGAAGAATTGGCTGTCAATTGTCCTGGCGGTCGCTCTGATCGTTGCCGTTATCGTCGGTGTGGTCGAAAGCAACAAGCTCAGGAATGCCACTACCAACGCCGCGCAGGCCGGCCAGGCAAGCGCTGCCGCCCTTGAACAGGCTGTGAAGGATGGCGAGGAAGCCGTCGCGGCTGCCGTCAAGGAAGCCGAGGATAAGGCTGCCGAGGCCGCCAAGGCCGCGGATGAAAAGCTGGCCGAGGCCGTGAAAGCCGCTGAAGACAAGGCCGCTGAAGAAGTGAAGGCCGCGCAGGACGCCGCCGCTGAGGCTGTGAAGGCTGCGGAAGAGAAAGCCGCCGAAGCGGAAGCCGCGCTGGAAGCCGCCAAAGCTGAGGCCGCTGAGGCTGCCAAGGCCGCGGATGAAAAGCTGGCCGAGGCCGTGAAAGCTGCGGAAGACAAGGCTGCCGAGGAGCTGAAAGCCGCCCAGGACGCCGCCGCAGAAGCCGCTGAAGAAAAGCTGGCCAGCGAGCTGAAAGCCGCGCAGGATGCCGCCGCCGAGGCCGTGAAGGCTGCGGAAGAGAAGGGCGCCGAGGCTGCCAAGGCCGCCGAAGAAAAGCTGGCCGAAGCCGTGAAGGCCGCGGAGGATAAGGCCGCCGAGGAGCTGAAAGCCGCCCAGGATGCCGCCGCCAAAGCGCTGGAAGACGCCAAGGCCGAGGCTGAGACGAAGGCCGCTGAGGCTGCCAAGACCGCTGAAGAAGAGCTGGACAAGGCCGTGAAAGCTGCGGAAGAGAAGGCGGCTGAGGAACTGAAAGCCGCGCAGGATGCCGCCGCCGAGGCTGTGAAGGCTGCGGAAGAGAAGGGTGCCGAGGCCGCCAAGGCCGCCGAAGAAAAGCTGGCCGAGGCCGTGAAGGCCGCGGAAGATAAGGCTGCCGAGGAGCTGAAAGCCGCCCAGGATGCCGCCGCCAAAGCGCTGGAAGACGCCAAGGCCGAGGCTGAGACGAAGGCCGCTGAGGCTGCCAAGACCGCTGAAGAAGAGCTGGCCAAGGCTGTGAAGGCCGCGGAAGACAAGGCTGCCGAGGCCGCGAAGGCCGTTGAAGAAAAGCTGGCCGAGGCCGAGGAGGCGCTGACCGCTGCGACCGAAGAAAATGATACGCTGACCCAGATTTTTGGCGTGCTGACCGGCTCCGAGAAGGATGAAGATGGCGCCAAGCTCACCAGTCTGATGGAGAAGCTGAGCGAGCTGAAGCCCGAATTCGCCGCCAAGGTGCAGGAGTGGATCAATAACCTCGGCGCCGAAGCGGAGAAGTAAGGTAAGGATTATAAAGGAATATTAGAATAAAGGCGGGGGCGGATCCATCCGGATCCGCCCCCGCATGTTCAGGGGTTAAAGGCAGCAAGGCAGATTACGCCATTTCCCAGCGGAGCTCGGCACGATCCGGCAGGACGATGAGGAGCGATCCGTTTCTGACGGCGATGCGCGCGGGCAGGCCGATGAATTCATTGCTCACGCCCAGCGGATAGTCGCAGGAAAGCGTTATGTCGTTCACTGAGTACTTGAGGTCGGATATGCTTACGCCTTCAGCCTGAGTGCCCAGCGCGAACACGGAAACCGTGCCTTTGTCCAGCGCGCCGAGCGAGAGCGCGTCGTTGTACACCGCGGTGATGAGCGTGCCGTCGCCGTACAGGCATCCGTGCAGGCCTTGCCGCGCCAGCCAGGCCAGGCACTGGATGTTTGCCAGCGTGTGATCGAGCCGGCCGCCCGTGCCGCCGTACAGGTGGAATTCACGATAGCCCCGCTGTATGCCCGCGCGCAGCGAACAGAGCATGTCCGTGTCATCCTTTTCCACGGGGAGTATGCGCAGGTTCGGGTGATTTGGCGTAAAACCGGTGGAATCGAAGTCACCGATGACCTCGTCGATGCGCACACCCATTTCCCGCAGGCGCAGGTATCCTGCGTCGGCTGCGATGACATAGTCCTCCGCACGAGGCGCTATGGCATGGCCGTAGTATTCTCCCGCACCGGCGATGATGCAGCGTGGTTCCATGGGCAACTCCTTTCTTGCAAGAAATAACTTGACTTGCATGTCGCAGCGCGGTATACTGAATGACGGTTGTAAGGATGCCAGATGGCCGCAGACGCCGCGCGCGTTTGAGGAAAGTCCGGGCACCGCAGGGCAGGGTGCCGGGTAACTCCCGGTGAAGGCGACTTTAAGGAAAGTGCAACAGAGATATACCGCGAATCCCGCAAGGGACGCAAGGGTGGAAAGGCGAGGTAAGAGCTCACCAGCGGCATGGCAACTTGTCCGCTCTGTAAACCCCACCTGGTGCAAGATTGATAGGGGAGCACATGTGGCGGCCCGTCACGCTCCCGGGTAATCGCTAGAGCCTGATGGCAACTTCAGGCCCAGATAGATGGCCATCCAAGACAGAACTCGGCTTACAGACATCTCTTACAATCCTTCGGATCATTCGGCGGACGGCAATGTCCGCCTTTTCATTTTCCCTCTGCCATTCGGCGGAAGTGCTCGAACACCGGCAGCCCGTTCACGGTATCTTCCCTGGCCTTTGAAAGGCACATGCGCTCCGGGTGCCACTGGACGCTGATCAGTGGAAGCGCCTCGTGGATCATGCCCTCCACAACGCCGTCGTCCATGGCGCGCTGCACCACAACCAGTCCGCGCCCTGGGGTTTTGACGCCTTCGTGATGCGCGCTGTTGGTCGTGATATGGGTTTTGCCATACAGGCGTGCGATCCACGAGCCTTCCTCCGCGGCGGTCGGATGGGCCTGGTCGTGTCCGATGTGCCTGTGCCGCGCCGCCGTGGGCAGATCCTGATACAGCGAGCCGCCGAAGAACACGTTGATGACCTGGTGCCCGCGGCAGATGCCCAGCACGGGCTTTTTGAGCGCTGTGAAGGCAGCAAGCATGCCGAATTGCAGCGCGTCCAGCGCAGGATTCGTTTCTTCTGCGCCGTTCACAGCCTCGCCGTAGCGGTCCGGGCAGACATCTGCGCCGCCGGGCAGCAGGAGTCCTGCAAAGTCATTCGCCTCGCAGATTTCGTTCACAGCGACGGGTTCCAGACCGACGCATTCCAGTGCGTCGCAGTAATTCTGAATGATGGTTCCTTCAACGGGAACTGCGATTTTAAGCATGAGGATGCCTCTTTTTATGATTATTGTGCCGCGAAACAGCGATTTGCGCCTATATTATAGCCGACAGGCGGAGAAATATCAATGCGTTAATGCGATTTTTGACGCATTGCAGCCCCTGAGGAAAGCGGCTTCTGTATATTTCTCTTGATTTTTTGGCAAATATAGAATATAATAAAAACAGAGACGGAGCAATCATTCAAAGGAGGTAATGACATGAAACTGATCATCGCTATCGTACAGGACGAAGACGCTTCCCGCCTGGTCAGTAATCTGATGAATGAGGGCTACAGCGTTACGAAACTGGCAACGACCGGCGGCTTCCTGCGCGCCGGCAATACGACACTGCTTCTGGGCGTCGATGAAGACCGCTTCGACGGCGCCATGAAGATCATCGAGAAGGTTTGCAGGAGCCGCAAGCAGATCGCGCCTTCGCCTTCGCCCATGGCGGGCAGCACCGGCGCTTATGTGCCGTATCCCATCGAAGTTATGGTGGGCGGCGCGACCGTATTTGTGTTGAATGTCGAGCAGTTCATCAAGCTGTAAAGCGGAGCTATGGCTTTTTCTGAAATCGTTGGTTCAGTATCACATCATCTCCGGGAAGAGATGCTCTCTTCCCGGGTTGTTCATGCATATTTGCTGACAGGGCCAGCGGGCACAGGGAAGCGCACGCTGGCCGATATTTGTGCACGCGCGCTGTGCTGCCAGAGCCAGGGAGAAAGGCCGTGCGATATCTGTCCTTCCTGCAAACAGTTTCTCAGCGGCAACCATCCCGATTTCATTCGCGTGAAGCCGGAAAAGTCAATCAGCGTTGAAGCCGTCCGCGAAGTAATCGACCGGCTGGCTGTCAAGCCCTATGAGGCGGACCGGCATGTGGTGGTGATTGAGCAGGCGGACAAAATGACCGTGCAGGCGCAGAATGCGCTGCTGAAAACGCTCGAGTCGCCGCCCGGCGAGGATGTGTTTTTCCTGATCGCGGCGCAGACCACCGCGCTGCTGCCAACAATTGTGTCGCGCTGCCGCGTGGTGCGCTTCCGTTATCTGGAAACCAATGAGGCGGAGGCTGCCTTAAGAGCCCGGGGTATTGCGGAGGATCGGGCCAGGCTGCTGGCGCGCCTGTCGCAGGGTTCCGTGGGCCGCGCGCTGGAGCTGAACGCCTCGGACGAATGGTGGCAGCTTCGCGGGAAAGTGCTCGCTTCTCTGGCCGCCCTGCACGAGAAGCAGGATGTCGGCATAGCCGCGCTGCCCCTGACGGAGAATAAAGATCAGGCGGGCGCCGTTCTGGATATCCTGGAGCTGTGCGCGCGCGATGTGATGGCGCTTCAGGATGCAGACGGGAACGTCATCCAGACGGATATAGAAGAAAAACTGAACGGCAGCCGGTTTACAGGCAGCAAAATGCTCATGAACGTCATGGAAGCCCGCAGAATGCTGGCGAGCAACGTGGCGTGGCAGTCCGTTCTTGAAATGCTGTTTTTCAAAATGGTAGGAGGATAAAGGTTCATGGCAACGGTAGCTGGCATCCGCTTCAAGAAAGCGGGAAAGGTTTACTATTTTGATCCGACGGGCGTTTGGCCCAATCCCGGCGACCCGGTCATTGTGGAGACGGTACGCGGCGTCGAGATGGGCGAAACCGTGACCGGCGCCCGAGAGGTCAAGGACGAGACGCTCATCGCGCCGCTGAAGAGGATCATCCGGCTGGCGACGCCTGAGGACGTGCGCCGCGCGGATGAATGCGCCGCCAAGGAGCACGACGCCATCGAAATCTGCAGCCGCAAGATCGCCGCGCACAAGCTCGATATGAAGCTGGTCGACGCCGAATATACCTTCGACGGCAGCAAGCTTATTTTCTATTTCACCGCCAACGGCCGCGTGGATTTCCGCGATCTGGTCAAGGACCTGGCTTCGGTGTTCAAAATGCGCATCGAGCTTCGCCAGATCGGCGTGCGCGATGAAGCCAAGATGCTGGGCGGGTTGGGTTCCTGCGGCCGGCCGATCTGCTGCGGGGCTTTCCTGAACGACTTTCAGCCGGTATCGATCCGCATGGCGAAGGACCAGAGCCTGTCGCTCAATCCCACCAAGATCTCCGGCCAGTGCGGCCGCCTGATGTGCTGCCTGAAGTACGAACAGGAAACATACGAGAGCATTCTCAAAAAGCTGCCGCGCGTGGGGCGTGAAATCATGACCCCGGACGGCATTGGCACGGTGACGGAGATCGCCGTCATTCGCGAAAAGGTCAAGGTGCGCCTGCACGAGCCGGATGATACTTACGACGTGCGGGAGTACAGGCTGGACGAGGTATGCAAACCGGGTGAAACGTTGCCCGAGCGGGAAGAACCGGAGGAGAAGGACGAGGATGAAGAGTTTCTCTCCTTCTTCGATGAGGAGCCCAGGCAGGAGACCGTCCGCGTCAGGGCTGAGCACCGCGAGCGCTCCGCGGAAAAGCCCAAGGAGACTGAAGCCGCGAAGGGCAAGGACGCCGGGGAACAGCCTGCAAAGCGCCGCTATCCGCGGCCGAAGGGCAAAAAGCAGACAGCGGAGCAGTATTTTGCCAACAATCCTGAAATTGACGCGGAGGGCCGGAATGGCGACGCGCCAAAGGCGCCTGCGGATGAAGGCGCGCCGGCCGAAGGATGACGGAAATGGCGGATTGGTACTTGCAATATATCGCGATCAGTGATATAATACGCTCAGATAAACACGAGGAGGTGTATTTCAGTGGCATATAAGATTAGTGATGCTTGTATCGCTTGCGGCGCCTGCGCGGCGGGCTGCCCCGTTGAGGCGATCACCGAGGGCGAAGGAAAGTATGAAATCAATCCTGATCTGTGCGTGAGCTGCGGCGCCTGCGCCGAGGCTTGCCCGGTGGGTGCTCCCGCTGAGGAATGATTCAGTTTTCCCGCGCAATAACCCAGCAGTCATGCTGGGTTTTGTGAGACATTTGAGTTAGCTAAATCTAATCGCTTTCATATAACTGCGCTGCTGAGGGGCGTGGTAAACCGATATAAACGCAGCCTTCCGGTCCATGTGGGAACGGGAGGCTGTTTTATGGTTGCCAAAGCGCGTGCTGCCGCGGCGCGTAAGCCTTTTCACCCGCGCGGCTCACCATTTCCTCTTTGTTTCGATCACTTTTCCGGTGATGATCAGTTCGTCGAGCTGGCTGCCGGCGAACACCATGTCGTCGTATTTTGCGTTGAAGGGATGCAGAATGACCGTCGCTCCCCGGCGGATGTACCTCTTGATGGTGCCGGCTTCGCCGTTCACCACGGCCACCACAATGTCGCCGTCGTCGGCGGTGGGCTGGCGATGCACCAGCGCGATATCGCCGTCGTTGATGTCGGGAGCCATACTGTCGCCCTGCACGCGCAGGAAGAAATAGTCGTCGGGCGTGCCCACGTCGGCATAATCCACGCCCAGCGTTTCCTCCAGCGCCACGCCGTTCCAGCCCGCGCGCACCCGGCCGATGACGGGGATAGGGTGCAGGGCGCGAACGGGCACAATCTCCGGTTCTCGCGCGCCGGTTCCCGGCTCCGGCCAGCCCAACAGCGCCTCGGGCGTGGTATCCAGCGCTTTGGCCAGGGGCCTGAGCACGGAACTCGGCAGGCTTCCTATCAGGCTGTTTTCATAGCGATAAACAGTCGTGCGGTTTTTCCCCAGCGCGCGCGCCAAATCATCCACGCTGACGCCCAGCTCGAGCCTGCGTCGCCGGATCCGCGCGCCTATGGTTTCCCTGGCACCCATATCGATCACCCTTTTCAATTATAACATAATCGCGAAATCCGAAGATAAAATGCCTGTAAAAAGAACACATGATCGTGCGAGAATAATTCGCTGTACGCCTTGCTTTTGCGTGGTTTCACTGGTATAATGAACCCAGAATTATGACAGGGAGGAACGTGAAGATGAAAAAGGCTTTGATTGGCTATCAGGTTTATTCCGCGCGCGAGGAAGCGGCAAAGGATATGGGCGGCGTGCTCAGGAAACTTGCCGAAATGGGCTACGATGGCGTTGAGTTCGCGGGCTTCTATGGTCATACGGCGGACGAAGTGAAAGCCATGCTGGATGAGACTGGCCTGAAGGCGATTTCCGGCCACCAGGCGCTGCCCGAGACCATCGACGAGATGTTCGCGCAGATCGCGTTCTACAAGAAGATCGGCTGCGAATACCTGGCCGTGCCGTATCTGGACGAGGCGCATCGCCCCGGCAGCGCGGGCTTCGGCAAGACGATCGGCGATATCTACCGCTTTGGCCGTCTCTGCAAGGAAGCGGGCATCCAGCTGCTCTATCACAACCACGATTTCGAGTTTGTGACCATCAGCGGCGAGTATGGCCTGGATTTCCTCTATCACGCCGTGCCGGAAGACATCCTCAAGACTGAATTGGACGTGTGCTGGGTGAAGTACGCGGGTGAGGAGCCCGCCGCGTTCATCCGCAAGTATGCCGGCCGCGCTCCCATCGTGCACCTGAAGGATTACGTGGGCAAGAAGGGCGGCAAGCAGCCCTACGCGCTGATCAGCAAGGACGGCAGCGGCAAGGACGACGGCGCGGCTGCCGATCCGAACGACATCGCCTTTGAGTTCCGCCCGGTGGGTTATGGCTGCCAGGATGTTCCCGCTGTGGTGGAAGCTGGCCTGGAAGCGGGCGCTGGCTGGTTCATCGTAGAGCAGGATCAGTGGTATAACCGCCATCCGCTGGAAGCCGCGAAGATGAGCATTGACTACCTGCGGTCCATCGGGCTGTAAGTATTTGATCCAAACAAAACGCGCCGCCGCTTTTTTTGAAGCGGCGGCACGTTTTGTTATGCCCCTCTTCAGTCGTTCGCCGTGGCCACCAGGTCCACGCCGGTGCCCGCCACGTTCGGGCAGAGCACGTCGCCGATGGTGATGGGAGCCGTCGCCTTCAGCGCGCGGATGGCCTCCAGCACGGCGGGAATGTCGGCCTTCTTCACGTTTTCGGCCGTCTTCACCGAGCACACCGGACGACGGCCGCCCTCAACGCGCACGGAGCTGGTCACGGTGCGCATGGGGCAGCGCATCTCCTGAATGCCGTATTCCTCGCCGCGGCGACAGGTGTTGCCGGTCACGGTGAAGCTGTCGCCATCCTGTGCGACAGTCAGGCGGCAGCCCATGGGACAGCGGATGCAGGTCATTTCCATGGTTTTCATTGCGCCTTCGCCTCCTCGATTTCAAGGGTGATGTCGCCGGTAATTTTCGCCGCGTCGATGGAGATTTTTTCCATCTCGCCGGGCGTCATGATCTGCTTTTTGCGGGTGAGGATGGTCTCATCGCCGCATTTCACCAGCAGGGTGGCGGGACGATAGGCGCTCCCCACGCGGAAGTAGATGTCCTGCTTGCCTTCCGCGCTCTTGCTGACGCGCTGGGGAACGGTGTAGCGCACGCCGTTCCTGCCGGAAACGCTGCGGTATTCGGCTGCCTGAGCCTGGCCGGAGACATACGTCGCGGCGGCGCGGCCGGCGAGCATGGCCTCGGCGGATACGTTGTCAACCAGGTCGTGCACGTGCAAAACGTTTCCGCAGGCGAATACGCCCGGAATGGAGGTCTGCCGGTTTTCGTCCACCACGGCGCCGCTGGTCACGCGGTCCAGCTCGATGCCAGCGGCCTGTGTGAGTTCATTCTCGGGTATGAGGCCCACGGAGAGCAGCAGCGTGTCGCATTCGTAAGTAATTTCCGTACCGGGAATGGGCTGACGGGTGGCCGGATCCACCTCAGCGATGGTCACGCCCTCCACGCGCTCACGACCCAGGATGTTGGTCACGGTATGATTGAATTTGAGCGGGATGCCGTTGTCCACCAGGCACTGCACGATGTTGCGGTTCAGACCGGAGGAGTAGGGCATGATCTCGGCCACGACCTCCACCTTCGCGCCTTCCCAGGTCATGCGGCGGGCCATGATGAGGCCGATGTCGCCGCTGCCCAGGATGACCACGCGGCGGCCGGGCATGAAGCCCTCCATGTTCACCAGCCGCTGCGCGCAGCCCGCCGTGTAAACGCCCGCCGGCCGGGTGCCGGGGATGTTCAGCGCGCCTCTGGTACGCTCACGGCAGCCCATGGCCAGGATGACCGCGCCTGCCTCGATTTCAACCAGGCCGTGTTTGGCGCTCACAGCCAGGATGCGGCGGTCATTTGAAAGCTCCAGCACCATGGTGTCAGTCATGACCTCGATGCCGGTGCCTTCCAGCTGCGCGATAAAGCGCCCGGCGTACTCGGGGCCGGTGAGCTCCTCGCCGAAGAAATGCAGGCCGAAGCCGTTGTGGATGCACTGCTGCAGGATGCCGCCCAGTTCCTTGTCGCGCTCGATGATGAGCACGGACTTATCCGGCGCGTTTTTGCGCGCTTCCAGCGCCGCCGCCAGGCCTGCGGGACCGCCGCCGATGACGGCGATGTCAATGATCTCCTTCATGCGCTTCACACCTCCTTCAGTTTGCCGACAAGCAGCTTTGAATTGCCGCCGAACTTGGTCAGCCCGGTCATGGGCACATTCAGCTCGCGTGAGAGGATTTCCATGACGCGCGGCGAGCAGAAGCCGCCCTGGCAGCGTCCCATGCCCGCGCGGGTGCGGCGCTTCACGCCGTCCAGCGAGCGCGCGCCGCGGTGAATGGCTTCCACGATCTCGCCCTCGGTGATGGTTTCGCAGCGGCACACGATGCGGCCGTAGCGGGGATCCTTTTCGATGAGCGCGGCGCGTTCCTGGTTATTCATGTGGCGGAATTCGGGAATGGCCTTGCGATAAGGGTTGAAATCAGCTTTTTCCTTCATTTCAAGGCCGTTCATGCGCAGGATGCGGGCGATTTCTCCGGCAATGGCCGGGGCAGAGGTGAGGCCGGGAGAGCAGATGCCGGCCGCCTGGATGAGCCGCGGCTCCGCTTTCGACACGCCGATGATGAAATCGCCGGTCGAGGGCTGCGCGCGCACGCCCGCGAAGGAGGTGATAACCGAGCGCAGGTCGATGCCCGGCACGGACTTTTTCGACATGGCGGTGAGCTGGGCAATGCCTTCAGGCGTGACGGAGGTGTCAAGCTTGTCGGTCATATCCACGGCGGTGGGGCCGGCGAACATGTTGCCGTCCACGGTGGGTGCGACCAGGATGCCCTTGCCGAGCTTTGAGGGCGTCTGGAAGATGACGGTCTCGACGCAGGTGCTCTTGCGATCCAGCAGCATGTATTCGCCCTTTCGGGGGCGCACGGTAAAGGAATCGTCGCCCAGCATGCGGCTGATCTCGTCGGAAAACACGCCCGCCGCGTTGACCACATAGCGGGCCTCGATGTCTTCGCCGCCGGCGGTGATGACGACGAAGTCGCCTTTGCGGCGCATGGCGGTCACCGGGCGATCCAGCAGCCACTGGGCGCCGTTTTCCCGGGCGTTCTCAGCGCAGGCGATGGTCATCTGGTAGGGGCAGGTGATGCCGCCTGTGGCGGCAAACAGAGCCATGGTGACGTCCTTCGAGAGGGCAGGCTCCATGGCGCGGGCCTCGCAGCCGGGCATGAGCGTCATGCCGGGCACGCCGTTTTTGACGCCGCGATCATAGAGGTCGGAGAGCACCTTTTCGTCCTCCGGGCCAAAGCCGATGACGAAGGAGCCGCAGCGCTTGAAAGGCACGTCCAGCTCGTCGGCCCACTGGCGATAGAGCGCGTTGCCGAGCACATTCATGCGGGCCTCCACGGAGCCGGGCGGGCAGTCGTAGCCGGCATGGACGATGGCGCTGTTGGCGCGGGAGGCGCCCATGGCTACGTCTTCCGCGGCATCGATCAGGGCGATGCGCAGGTCATAGCGGGAGAGCTGGCGCGCGATGGCGCAGCCCACCACGCCTGCGCCGACGATGGCGACGTCGAATTGCATGTGAATCACTCCTTGCGGATAGTATTTTCTGAGTCGGGTTGTAACCGGAATGCGCTTATAGTTTCAGCAGCATATAAAGCAATTCCTGAAATCCGCCCGTTCGCGAGTTGAATCCCCTGGGATTTCGTCCGAATTCTTCAAACCCTAAATCCTGATACATGGAGATGGCCCTTTTGTTCTCGGCGACCACATTCAATTCCAGCTGCACGTATCCGGCATCCTTTGCGCATTGTATGCATGCCTTTGCAAGCGCCTTCCCCAATCCAAGGCCCCAGTATTCTCTCAGAACGCTTATTCCGAATTCGGCCCGGTGCCTGACCTTGTATTTTGCTCCAATCGCTTCTATTCCCGCAGTTCCTGCGACCTTATCATCGATAAAAGCGATGATTTCTATTTCATTGGGACTTTTTGTCTTTTCTTCCAGGAACGCTGCCTCCTGCTCCGGATCCAAACTGTTTTCATCAGGATATGACAGCAAAAAATCCGTTTCCGCATGGGTCAGATTGAAGTTTTCGTAAACGGCTCTTCCATCCGAAAAATCACCGTTTCTGAGCCATGCTTCTTTTCCGTTCTTCAGAATGATTTTTTGACTGTATTTCATCTGCTCTTATCCTCGCCATGATTGCCGGGCCGACAAACCGCTCGGATTTCATGCAAACCGGCATAAAACAACCGCAACGAACAGACCCGCTCAAAACGGGCCTTTCGCTGCGGCTTCTCTCAATACTCTGCCGTATGTTAATATTTTAAGCGATTGTCACATTCCTGTCAAATTAAGTTTGTGCGCAGCAGGACGCAATCATGCCTGCGCGTATTTGCGCACGATGGCCTGCATCCGGTCGAGTTTCGATTCGATGTCCTTCGCCAGCGCCATCTGGTTGCGGGCGCGGACGAGATTGTGGTCCGGCGTGCGGATCTTGAAGTACAGGTCGCCGTCAATGTAGTCGGTGAGGAAGCGCATGGCCAGCTCGCAGGCGATGATGTGCACGGAGCGGGGCATGAGCTCGATCTCCGCAGGCGTGAGGATGTCCTTTACCTCGCTCAGGAATCCCCTGGTGAAGAGCTCGAACATGTTCAGGTCCAGCGAAACCTTTGAAAAGTCCGGATCGTCTTCGGCGGCGGTGGAGGCGCCAGAGCGAATGGCATCGCCGTAGTCATACAATGCGGACCCGGGCATGACGGTGTCCAGGTCGATCACGCAGATGGCGTGGCCGGTCTCGTCGTCGATCATTACGTTGTTGATCTTGGTGTCGTTGTGCGTCACGCGCACGGGCAGGCGCCCTGCATCCAGTGCCTTGGCAATCTCGCTCATGGCGCGGCGGCGTTCAAAGAAGAACTCGATCTCATCCTCCAAGAAACGCACGCGGCCGGCCTTGTCCGCCGCCACGGATGCCACGAAGGCGTAGAAACGCTTGAGCGTGTTGTGGAAATCCGGGATGGTCTCAATGAGCTCGGCGGCGGGAAAGTCGGTCAGCAGGCGCTGGAATTCGCCGAAAGCGCGCCCGGCCTCATAGAAATGCTCGGGCTTTTCCGGCATGTTGTAGGCAGTGGCATGATCCACGTAGTTGTAAGCGCGCCAGCAGCTGTCTTCGTTCTGCTTGAAGAAGGACTGGCCATCCGTGGTGGGAATGACGCGCAGCACCCGGCGGGAGCTGTCGACGCCCTGCGCCTCATAGGCCCGGGCGATGTGTTCCGTCACGGCTTCGATGTTGCGCATCACGCCGTCCGGATCCCTGAATACATAGGTGTTGATGCGCTGGAGCAGGTATTCCCGCCTCGCGCCATCCGGCAGGCGATAGATCAGGTGGTATGTGGTGTTGATGTTGCCGGCGTTGATTTCGGCGGCGTCCTCGAAATGCCCATCGAACCGGAAGTGGGGCAGCAGGCGCCGAATGTCTTCATAGATCATAGAATGAACTCCTCTCTGAGCGATGGCTTGTTTCAGCTTTTCGCCGCATATTTACGCACGATAGCCCGCATTTGATCATATTTCGCCTCCATGTCGCGCACGAGCGCCATTTGATTGCGGGCACGCACGAGATTGTGGTCCGGCGTGCGGATTTTGTAGTACAGGTCGCCGTCGATATAGTCGGTAAGGAAACGCATGGCCTGTTCGCTGGTGATGACCTTGGCGGACAGCGGCAGCATTTCAATTTCCTCCGGCGTGAGTATATCCTTCACCTCGCTGAGGAAGCCGTCCGTGAAGGCTTCGAACAGGGTCAGGTCGATGCCGACCTTGCTGAAATCCGGATCGTCTTCAATGGCTGTGGCCGCGCCGGAACGGATGGCGTCGCCGAAGTCAAACAGCGCGGAGCCCGGCATCACGGTGTCCAGGTCGATCACACAGATCGCGCGGTGGGTGGCGTCATCGATCATCACGTTGTTGATCTTGGTGTCGTTGTGGGTCACGCGCACGGGCAGGCGGCCTGCTTCGAGCGCGAGCACGACCTCGCTCATCATGTCGCGGCGCTCGTTGAGGAAGGCGATTTCCGGGCCGAGGTCTTTGACGCGACCGGCCCTGTCCGCCGCCACGGAAGCCTGAAAAGCGGTGAACCGACGCGCCGTATGGTGGAAACCGGGAATGGTTTCGGCTAGCTCCGCGGCGGGAAAATCAGTCAGCAGACGCTGGAATTCGCCGAAAGCGCGGGCTGCTTCGCGGAAGTCTTCCGGGCGTTCGATGCGGTCGTAAGCTGTGGCGTGGGTGATGAAGTTGTAGGCGCGCCAGTAGTCGTCCGATTCGGTGCGGTGAAACAGAGCGCCGTCCGTGGTGGAAATGACGCGCAGCACGCGGCGGCGGCTGTCGACGCCCTGCGCCTGGTAGGCGCGCTCTATGTGGCGGGTCACCAGATCGATGTTCCGCATGACGCCCACGGGATCCTTGAACACATAAGTATTGATGCGCTGCAGCAAGTATTCGTTCTTCGCGCCGTCCGGCCGGCGATAGATGAGATGGTATGTGGTGTTGATGTTGCCCGCGTTGATTTCCAGGGCCTGTTCAAATTTGCCTTCAAACCGGAAATGAGGCAGAAGGGCCACTATATCGCGTGTCATGAAAAGTAAAACTCCTTTCGGCGGGGGATGTGCGGATTCCGCCATTATTCTAACCTTTTTTTGCGGGCGTGACAAGCCCTTTGGCGGAAAATTGCTTGATAATCCACGGCTGTTTTGCTATAATACGGTCATCTGGAGCGTTTTCTGGCGAACGGGAGGTGCTGTTATATGTCTGTTCTGAAGGTATTTGAAGGCGAGACGGTCGGCCCTATCAGGAAGGTGAACGGCGTGGGGCAGCCGCCCATCACAGGGGCGGCAAGTTCCAGCATGATTCATTATCTGGCGGAGGCGAACATTCCGTATTCCCGGCTGCACGACGTGGGCGGTACCTTCGGCGGCGGTCGTTTTGTGGACATTCCCAACGTATTCCCCGACTTCGACGCAGACGAGAACGATCCGGCGAGTTATACTTTCGCCTACACGGACTGGCTGTTGGCGGAGCTGGACAAATACGGCGTGGAGCCGGTGTACCGGCTGGGCGTGACCATCGAGAATGCCGTGGGCATGTATGCCAGCCCGCGCATTTATCCGCCGAAAGACTATGAAAAGTGGGCACGCGTATGCGAGCACATCATTCGCCATTACACCGAGGGCTGGGCAAATGGCTTTCATTACCACATCGAATACTGGGAGATATGGAATGAGCCGGACAATCACTTTATCCTCAAAGGCAACATGATGTGGCAGGGCAGCGCGGAGGACTATTACCGCCTCTACGAGGTCACGGCGCGGCATCTGAAGACCTGCTTTCCGCATTTGAAAATCGGCGGTTACGCCCACTGCGGCTTCTACCACATCACCAATCCGGGCGGCGGCGCCGAGCCGGAGCGCATGCGCTATTTCATCACCTTCCTTGACGGCTTCCTGGACTGGATCTCCTCTGACGCCCACAAAGCGCCCCTTGATTTCTTCTCCTGGCACAGTTATGCCGGCATCGAAGAAACGCGGGCGCACGCGGCGTATTGCCGCAAGGTGCTGGACGAGCGGGGCTTTGCCGGCACGGAGGCGCACCTCAACGAGTGGAATCCTTCGCCCCGTGTGTTCGGGCTCATGAAGCATGCGGCGGTGGTGGGCGGCATGCTGTGCGCCCTGCAGGATATGCCGGTGGATGCCGCCATGTTTTACGACGCCCGGGTGGGCATCTCCGAATACGGCAGCCTGTTCAGCCCGGTCACCCGCGAGCCTTACGCCGACTACGACGCCTTCGTGCTGTTCGGCCGGCTGCTGAAGCTGGGCGAACAGGTGCGTGCAGAGTTGGATGAGCCGGGCGTGTACGCCGTGGCGGCAGAGGCGGGAACGCAGCGCGGCATGATGGCGGTCAACACCACGGAAAAAGAGAAAACCCTCTTCCTGGAGGGCATCGATCTGGTCCGCGTGACCTGTGAAGTGACGGACGCGCATCGCCGCCTGGAGAAGGCGGCCCTGATTCGCGGCGGCGCGCTGCACCTGCCCCCGGAGAGCCTGGCCTGGCTCGAGTGGACGGTGTGTTAATTGTCTGCACAGCAATTGACTTTATATCCCCCGTGAGGTATACTATACGGGTGATCCGCACGGAGCAGGCCAGAGCAGGGCTCTCAGAAAGCGCATAAGCGTGCCTGCATTCGGCGAGACTTTGTAAGGAGGTGCAACGCAAGATGTATGCAGTCATTAAGACGGGTGGTAAGCAGTACCGTGTTCAGCAGGGCGATGTGATCTATGTCGAGAAGCTCGATGTGGAGGAAGGCAGCGCCGTGAACTTCGACGTTCTGATGCTGGGCAATGATGACAACGTCGCGATCGGCACGCCCGTGGTTGAGGGCGCGAAGGTTGAGGGCAAGGTTCTCAGCCAGCTCAAGAGCGCGAAGGTCGTCGTGTACAAGTACAAGGCCAAGAAGAACGAGCGCAAGAAGCAGGGCCATCGTCAGCCGTATACCAAGGTTGAGATCACGGCTGTTCAGGGCTGATCATGATCAGGGTTGCCTTCTTCCGCAAGGGAGGCAGGATCATCGGCTTTGAGTCGGAAGGACATGCCGGATATGCTGAAAGCGGCAGCGACATCGTCTGCGCTGCGGTTTCAGCGCTTCTGATCACCTGTGCGAACGGGCTGGAATCAATCGTTTGCGCGAAACCGGTCATCCGTCAGGATGATGATGCAGGCTATCTGAAGGCGGAGCTTCCGGAAGATCTCGACGAGGCTCACCTGCGCGACGCGGGCCTGGTGCTCGCCGTCACGGAACAGGGGCTTCAAGGCATCGCTGGACAATATCCCGGATACGTCCGGGTATCAACGAAGAACAGGAGGTAGTGCACCATGATTATCATGAATTTGCAGCTGTTCGCTCATAAAAAAGGTATGGGCAGCTCCCGCAACGGCCGCGATTCCCATGCGCAGCGCCTGGGTACCAAGCGCGCCGATGGTCAGTTCGTTCTGGCCGGCAATATTCTGGTTCGTCAGCGCGGCACTGTCATTCATCCCGGCCTGAACGTGGGCATCGGTGACGATGACACGCTGTACGCCAAGATCGATGGCGTCGTGAGGTTTGAGCGCAAGGACAAGAAGCGCAAGCAGGTCAGCATCTATCCGAAGGCTGAGGTTGCCGCGGAATAATCCATTGCACGAGAATCAACCCGTCCGGCTGTGTGGCCGGGCGGGTTTTCTGTAGCACAAGGGAAAAAGGCATGGAGATTGAAAGAATATCGCGGAACGCCGTGCGTTTTTCGGGCGTATGCTTCGATCCACAGCTGGTGCTGATTGACAGCGCGCAGGTGTTTCACTGGCGCGCGGAAGGCCCGGCGTTCGAGGGCGTGTCAGGCGGGCGCACCGCGCGGCTGACGCCGGAAGGAGACGGCTTCCTGCTTGAGAAATGCGCGGATGGCGAGGAGACTTACTGGACGCGCTATTTCGATTTGACGCGCGATTACGAGGCGCTCAGGCGGGACGCTGCCCTCTGTCCGGCGGCGCTGGAAGCCCTCGAGAAGCTGCCGGGTATGCG
This sequence comes from Clostridiales bacterium Firm_10, assembly GCA_001603025.1. Taxonomy (GTDB): domain Bacteria; phylum Bacillota; class Clostridia; order Christensenellales; family Aristaeellaceae; genus Firm-10. The sequence continues at coordinate 26,591 of LVAP01000063.1, forward strand.
TATCCTTCGCCAGCCCGCATGGGAGGCGCTGGTGGCGTTCATCGTGTCGGCCAACAACAACGTGGGGCGCATCCGCAGGATCGTGCGCGCGCTGATCGACGAGTTGGGAGAAAACGGCGCGTTTCCCACGCCGGGGATACTGGCCGCTGCCGGTGAGGAGAAGCTGCGCAGACTGGGCTGCGGCTATCGCGCGCCTTTTCTGATCGGATCGGCACGGATGGTCGCGGAGGGTTTCAGCCTCGAAAGCCTCGCTGAGATATCATACGAGGAAGCGCATGCCGAATTGCTTCGCCTGCCCGGCGTGGGCGACAAGGTGGCCGACTGTGTGCAGCTGTTCGGACTGGGACAAAGCGAGGCGTTTCCTGTGGACGTGTGGGTGGAACGCGCGATGCGGCAGTGGGTCGCACCGGAAGCGCGGAATAAGAAGGAGATTCGCCGGGCCGCGCATGCGCTGTTTGGCGACAGCGCGGGGCTCATTCAGCAGAGCCTGTTTCACTGTGCGCGCATGGGACTGATTTCGCTGGATGCTCCGCAAAAAAACGCTTGACACAGACGAGGCGGGAGTTCAGGATCGCCGGTGGAGCAACTTTAAGTTGCGCAATTCTTCAAAAAAGCGCCTGTAGGTTGGTGGAGAGCGCGACACCCTTGTGTTAATCTATACTTGCGACGCGGAGCAAAAGGCATGTGCCAAGGAAAGCAGAGTATGATTCCAAGGAGGGTCAACTATGGGTTTTGGAAAGAATCTTCAATATTTCCGCCAACTTCACGCAAATATGACGCAGGAGGCACTGGCAGAACGATTGAGCGTGAGCCGCCAGACCGTCTCGAAGTGGGAGATGGATGCGGCCAATCCTGAAATGGATAAGGCGCTTGAGCTGTGCAGGGTGTTCAACTGTTCGCTGGACAATCTTTTCAGGGATGAAATGGATAAGCGCAGCAGCGCTTATACGGATTTGCGCGTCGAAGAGGTTCCGGGATTCCGTTATGTGGAGCATACGGTTGTCAGTACAGATCCGGAGAGCGACGCACTGGACAGGGTGTTCAGATATGCGAAGGAGAATGGGGTCGAGAATCCAAGAGTGGTCGGATGGGATTTTCCGAATTTGTCCGTTGAGCAGGTCAACGTGTTTAAAATGCATGGATACACGGCGGCATGGATACTGCCCGATGGAATCACTCCGGAAGGACTGGAGATCAAGGAACAGGCCAGGCATAAATATGCCGCGATACACATTGACAGGCCGTTTGACAATCCTTTTGTCACCATCCCGGGCGCATATCATACGTTGGGGGATTATATGCGAACGAACGGCCTGAAGCACGTGGAGAACGGCGTAATTCCCTGTTTTGAGACGGCCGGCGACTGTATGGATGTCTATTTGGCCTGCGAATAGCGAATGAACCGGAAAGGAAAGCCGGAGCGCCGATGAAGCGCTCCGGCTTTTGTCTGTTATGCAGGTTATCCGAATGTCTTTACCCTCCGGGGCACATAGCCCTGGGAGGAATAGAAGGCCACGTCCTTGATGGAGCAGATGACCGTGCTGCCGTCGCCTCCCTGCTCGATGACCATGAACTGGGTCTTCTCCGCGTTCATCCAGTACAGGAACATCACCACATGGCTCTTGGCCAGCACGAAGTGGTCGCCGGGCCGCAGCTGGTCGTAGCCGGAGAGCGTCTTGTAGTAGGAAGAAGTGTTCATGGTGTAGGTCTTCAGGAAGGAGGCGGGATGGTTCATGCCGAACGTCGCCATGTTCACAAATGATGAACAGTCGCAGCCCACATACGAACCGTTGAGCAGGTTGCTCTGGTTGAGCATGTAGTAGCTGCCGTTCTTGGTGTAGCGGTTTTCGGCAAGCGCTTTATCCACGTTGTAATTGCGGTTTGCCCAGTTGCCGTTTTTGCCCTGCTGGGTGTAAGGCAGGCCATAGTAGACGATGCCGGGCAGATAGCGCTTCTCCGCGAACTTTACCGTCCAGTACTCCTGTTTGGCCGGCGTCATCCAGGGGAAGGCCTGCATCGCGAAGGCGCGTTTGATGATGGCCTGGCGTTCGTTGACCTCGCTGGAGGAGATCTGGCCGGTCACGCCGAGGGAGGCGATCACATCCAGCGCGGAATCCCGGATGGCGTTGATCTTGGCCATGTTCTTGCTGATGTCCGATATGCCCGTGGTGCGTTCCGGAATGACGCCGGACACCTGCACGGACGTTACAGCCACCTGGCACTGGCTCTTGACGCCGTTCGAGGCGGCGGCGGTGACGTAGGTTGTGCCGATGGCGACGGCCTTTACACGGCCGGTCTCATCCACCGTGGCGACAGCCGGATTGGCGGAAGACCAGCTGATGGCCTGCGGCGCGCCGGAGGGGAACACGGAGGCGGTCAGCTGCTGCTCGTTGCCTTTGCCCAGATACAGCGAATGAGAGCTCAGATTGACGGAACCGGGCGTGGTGTCGTCGTATACGGCGATAGTCATCCTGGCGACGACGTTGCTGTCCTTGATCGAGCGCGCGGTAATGGTGACGACGCCGGTTTTGGAAGAGGCGGTCACATTCCCGTTTTCATCCACCGAGGCGATGGAGGAATCGGAGCTGGACCAGCTGCAGAGTACGCTGGCGTCAGCAGGCGTGGGCTGCAGGCACAGCGTCGTGGATTTGCCCTTGTAAACCGCCAAGTGCGGCACGGTGAAGGCGAGGGAGGCAGGAGCGGGCTTGTTGGTCACGACCACCTTGACGCGCACGTATTTCTTGGAGGAGTAGGTCGAAGTGGCGTAGATCCAGGCGGAGCCGGCGTGCTGGCCGGTCACAACGCCGTCCGAAGTGACCGTGGCCACCGAAGTGCGGCTGCTCTTCCAGGTCACTGTCTGGGTGGCGGTGCCGGGTTCGACGACGGGCTTCAGCCTGATCTGCTGGCCGTTTTCCAGCGAAATATCCCCGGTCACGCCGCTGAAGGAGATGTGGTCGGGCATCTTGCTGTCGATGACGTTGAGCACGAACGTCTGCTTGACGCGGCTGTCGCGCCGGGAGGAGCAGGTGATGGTGACGGTGCCCACTCGGCGCGCTGTGACGAGGCCGTTCTCATCCACGCGGGCGATCGAGCTGCTGCTCGTCTTCCAGCGGAATTCCTTGCTGCGCTTCTCGCCGATGGGGTAAGTGGTGGGCGTGATCTGGAGGCTGTCGGTGATCTCGATGGTGCTCGCGGGCGCGCTCAGAGAGATTGAGTCGGGCGCGGGCAGGTTGACCACGTTGACAGTCAGCTCAACCTTCACCAGCTTGTTTATCACGGATGTCGCGGTAATCCGTGCGGTGCCGGCACGCCTGGCGAGGATGACGCCATTCTCGTCCACACTGACGATGGAGGACCGGTTGGACGACCACTTGACAGCCTGGTTTCTGTCGGCCGGATAGACGGACGAGGTGAGCGCCATCACGTCCATGGGGTTGAGGGTGATGGTGTCGCTGCTGGTGTTGAGCTTGATGTAATAGGGGGAATCCGGGGTGACGACGAGGATTTTGCGCGTCGCCCGGATGCGGCTGTTCTGCTTGGAGGCGCAGGTGATGGTGACATAGCCGGTGCCCTTCGCCGTGACCAGGCCGTTCTCGTTCACTGTGGCGATGCGCGAGGAGGAACTTCTCCACGTGAAGAAGCTGCACACCTGCTCGCCCGCGGGCTCGGTGACCGGGGAGAGCTGCATCGTGGTGCCGGTGACCATATAGGTGGTGTCGGGCTTGAGGCTGATGGCCTCAGGCGAGGGATACTGATTCACCGTCACGGTGAATGCTGCGTAAACGTCGTTGCTGCGTCGCGACGTACAGGTGATCACGGCCGTGCCGCCCCGCTTGGCCACGACATGCCCGTTGGAGTTGACCGAAGCAACAGAGCCGTTGCTGCTGCGCCAGCGGATTCTCTGGTCCGCAATGGCGGGAGAGATCGTGGGCGTGAGCGTGAACTCGGTGTAGCGTTCAACGGTGACAGCCGTGCCTTTATCGAGCGTGATGCTCTCGGGAATGCGCGTGTCCTTCACCACGACAGTGCACGTGGCGGAAGCCTCCGTGCCGCGCAGTGTGGCAGTGATGGTGGCGGTGCCCGGTTTGCGCCCGGTGACGGTGCCGTTGGACGACACGCGTGCGACATGGGTGTCCGAACTCGTAAAGGTATAGCGGGCCCGATCCACCTCCGGCGTTACCGTGGGGATCAGTTGACCGCCCTTGCTGCTCTCCGCAAGATTGATTTCTATGGCGCTGACATTCAGCGAGACGTGAGAAGGTGTTTCTCCGTCTGCCAGCGCCGGCGCCGAGAAAGCCAGCGCGGCGCACAGCAAAGTCAGCACTATGGCACACAGCCTGACAGCTCTGTTCATAGCATACCCCTCCATGTATTATTTCACAATATACAGTATACCACAGGTTGTGGAATAATGCAAATCCTGGAAGAAAAACATCGTGAAAAAAGTGAAAAACACCGGGATGCAAAAAACCTCCGCCCAATACGGGGCGGAGGCGGCGTGACGTTAGGCGTTATTCGGGCTGATAAGCCACGAGCGTGGCATCCTGAACGCCCTCGATGGACAGCACGCGGTTCAGCAGGGCATCCTGCTTTTCCACGCGCAGTTCGATGGTCATCTCCGCGCCGTTGCGGGACACGGTCTTGCTCTTGATCTGGCTGACGCGCACGCCCTTGAGCGCGCCGTTGATCTGGCTCTCAAGGCCGGGCGCATAATGAACCACCAGAAGATAGGCGTTCATCTGCTTGAACTTGAGCTGGCCGATGACGATGATCAGCGCGCCGATGCCCACGGTTACCATGGCGGTGAGGAAGAACTGGCCCGCGCCGAGCAGGATGCCCATGGTCAGCGCCCAGAACATGTAGGCGGTGTCAAGAGGATCCTTCACAGCCGTGCGGAAACGGACGATGGACAGCGCGCCCACCATGCCCATGGACAGCTGAATCGAATCGCGGATGCACATCACGACGGGCGTGGTGATGAGCGTCATCAGCACCAGCGTAAGGCCGAAGTTGTTGTTGTACATCACGCCGCGGTAGTTGGTGCGGTAGATCCAGTAGATGAACAGGCCTGCCGCAAACGCGAGCACGAGCGACACGAGGATAGTCAGCCAGGAATCGGTGGAGATGGTCTGGTTGGCGAACAGGGCGGCCAGCGTGGATTTGGTGTAGGCAGTGCCGGTGGCAGAAAGCAGAGTGGGCATGAAAGATATCCTCCTTAAACAATTCGTTATTCATCAAGCGGCTCGAAACCGCGGCAAAGCGTATACTTGGAGATGGCGCATTTGACGGACGGCACCGTGCCGAGCATGGATTTGATGTAATCCGGGAGATAGCGGTTGTATTTGACCTCCAGGATCATCTTGCCTGCTTCCAACGGCGAAACGCCGTTGAGCTCCGGGTTGAACAGGTCGTAGGAGAACAGCCCGGAATGCAAACGCTTATCGAAGGTGATCCGTACATCCTCGGCGGGATGCGTGTAAGCCTCGCGATGATAATCCACGATGACCGCGGGTTTCAGCAGCTTTGTGCGCATTTCTCGGAACATGTCGCGCAGCAGCGGGTTTTCAGCGCGGTCCAGGCCGGATGGATTGCCGTCCATCAGCTGCTCGCACAGGCGCCTCGTGATGCGGACGGAGGATTTGGCGATCAGCTCGCCGCGTTTGTGCTTTCTCTCGAGGAAGATCAGCTTGTCCGAGCAGTTGTAAATGCGGATGCGGTACTTGTCACGGTTTTCAACGCCGCCCATCTTGTCGTGAAACGCGGTGTCGTATACGTCGTCGAAATAGAGCGAACGGATAAAATATTCGCCGTTCTCGCGCGCGTGAGCGTCGAGCTGCAGCACGCTGCCCAGCAGCGCGCTGAGCTGCGCGTGCGCCGCGTCGCTGATGAAGTACTTCAGCTCATGCCTCGGGTCGGGCATGCCGTCTTTGCCGGCGGCAAATCGATTCTGCATGTGTCATTCACCTCAATTCGCGCTGCCCGGCGTGGGCGAGGTCGAGACGGCCCAACTGTCATCGCTCTGGCGCTTCCAGGAGCGGTCCGTCTTGAGGTTATCCCACGTCACAGCGTCGAGCACCTGGCGGGACGGCGTGTACAGCAGCACCGATTCGCCCTCCGCGGCCAGCGAGAAGCCCGTGTGCATCTCGCCGCTTTCCATCACACGGTCCAGGCCGGAAGCATACACGACGATGTATTCGCCCGGCTGGATGACGATGTCCGGGAAACGCCAGCGGGCGGGCTTTTCCGCCTTGTCGCTCAGGCCGTAGCCGGACAGGTTGATCGCCTCGCCGCCACGGTTTGTCAACTCGATCCAATCGCACAGGGCGCCGGATGGGGAGCGGTAGCTGGCGTTCGAGGCCATGACCTCGGTGATGATCAGATCGCTGTTCTGGATGATCTGCGTGGTGGTGAGCTGCGCATAGTTGTAGGTGGTGTTTTCCAGCAGAGGCGTGTATTCGCGCGTCACAGCCCATCCGCCGTCAGCAGAGCGGGCGTAGACGGTGTCCTCCGCGAGCTCCGGAATGTTGATCGATTCGATGACGGTGCCGTGTTCGTCGAACAGCAGCAGGGTATCGCCGAAGGAGCTCAGCTTGAACGGCGCGTGCCAGGTATCATCCTCCCCGTTGTGCAGGAAGCCGTCTGCGAACACGATCACATACTCACCGGGCTGCATGACATGCTGCGGGAAGGTGAAGCGGATGCTGCGGGATGTCTTGTCCGTAAGCACCCATCCGGTAATATCCACCGCGCCGGAGGAGGCGTTGCAGAGTTCGATCCAGTCTGGGCAGTTGCCGCTTTCATCGTAACACGCCGCCTTGTTGGCGGTCATGACTTCGTTGATGCGCACACCGCGGGAGGAAGAAATCTCCGCCACGGCATTGGCCGCGCGGGCCTTTTCGGCCATCACCCATCCGTCGGGCAGGAGCAGGAACTGCAGCAGAATGCCGATGGCGAGCGCAGCGGCCAGCAGGGCCAGGGGCTTGAGAAGCAAGGGCGCGCGCGTGAACGAAACGGGCCGGCCTTCCGGAAGCGGCCGGGAGCCCGGCGCGGGAGCCCGCCTGACAGGGGGATGGGCGCTTCGCTGCGGCGCGCTTTGGGCAGTGCGCTGAACCGGTCGCTGGGCGTAGCCGGACGAGGGCTGGGCCGGCCGGCCGGCCGGTGTGCCGTATCCTCCCGGCGTCTGGACC
>LVAP01000064.1 GCA_001603025.1 Clostridiales bacterium Firm_10
TCTCCGGCTGTGTTTTGTGCCTGTATTGTACCACAGATGGAGCAGGGTTTCAACGACTAGAGAAGGGTAAAAAAACAAGAAATGCCAAAATGCTTCCGGTATATATGAGTCCGGAAGCATTTTGACATTTCTCGTTGTTGGTCAGCTTATTGCATTAATCAGTTTACTGTTGATTCGTGTGGTCACTTCAAGATAATATGCTGCATCTGCATCTGATAATTCTTTATCATCTATCTTTTCTATTTCCTCCATATAGGCGGCGTATTTTAGCATGTAATTGGAATAGTCAGCTAAAAGGCTCAGATCTGTACCAGAGCTATTATTATATTTTTTCATAAAGGCAATGTACTCATCAAAAAATGTTTCGTAGGCATCCATCGCTTTCTTAAAACTAGGTGTAACGCCAGAAGGCGCATGTGTCGTTGTGGGCTGTGGTGTCGGAGAGACAGCAGCGATCTCCTTTGATTCATTGCCATCGCTCTCTTTGCCACCATTGTTTTCATCGTCACTGCTACTTCTTGTTTTGTTTTCTTGATCTAAGTGCGTATTAGAGGCCATCGTGTGCCTCTGCTCTGTTTGCGATCCCATGTCGAATAATGACCAGTTTTGCCTTATGCTTATTGCTCTGCCGATAATAAAAACTACTGCGACAATAAACGCTGTTAGCAACGCACACCAAAAAGAACGAGCGAAATTCCGCTTGTTTCGATTCTCGCTAAACGAAAAAACGATCAGCAAAACCAGCCCAACGATGGGAATGAAAAACAAAAGGGTATATCCCAGATAACCCCAGGATGAAATAAGTTTGTTTCTCTTGTCCTCATAATGGCCATAGTTTTGTTCTCCCATAGCTTTTTCTCCTCTCAAATCCAGCGATTGCCCCTCGTACATATGTTCAGTATACAACATAACCTGCGCATTGTCAATCATCGTTGACATTTATTAGAGCAAATGCAAATACACTACATCTATAAGGATGTGGTGGCTTGGATTATAACAATGCGCTGATGGGAAAAATCATCAAACGGCTGAGAAAAGAACGCGGCTTGTCGCAGGATGTTTTGAGCGGCCTGGCAGGAATTGGGCGCAGCCATCTGGCCATGATCGAAAGCGGACGAAAAAACGCCAATGTAGACACGCTGTGGCGCATCGCCGATGCTTTGAACATCCGGCTCAGCCAATTGCTTCAGATGCTGGAAGAAGAGCAGGGGAAAGGCGGCTGACGGAATGTGATGCCGTTGGCCTTTGCTCCTTTTCCCCCTCACGAAACCGCACCGTTCCTGCCGGGCGGGGCCCTACCAGCCCGGCCCTGTTTGTTTTCAAAATTTTGCTTGACAGAAACATTTGAATCCTCTATACTAAGATGGTTGTATTGTTGAATACGTGTTCTCGGACACATAAATTGAAAGGGTGTATTTCCTATGGCAGCTTCTGTTCGTACTTACCAGCCCAAAAAGCGTCAGCGTTCCAAGGTGCACGGTTTCCGCGCGCGCATGAAGACCAAGACCGGCCGTCGTGTGCTGAAGACCCGTCGTCTCCGCGGCCGCAAGGTCCTGACCGTCTGATTCCGGTGGATACAGCTGGCAGCAGTTCAAACGCAAGCCCCGTCCCGCCTCATGGGGCGCGGGCTTTGGTTCATATGTACCGTTTGGGCCGCCGCTATTCGCTGGGCCGCAACAGGCAGTATGCTTACGTCTACCGCCGCGGCAAGTCCTTCCCGGGGCACCGCATGGTGCTCATCTATCTGAAAGCCCGCGAACTGAAAGTGGGCTTTTCCGTGTCTTCAAAGGTCGGCAACGCCGTCACGCGAAACCGGCTCAGGCGGCGCATGAAGGAGGACTTCCGGCTGCTCCGCCCCGGGCTCCGGCCCGGCAAGTACATCTTCGTCGCCCGCACGGCGGCGGCGGCCGCGGAACCGGCCGCCATGGGCCGCGAGATGCACGCCCTGCTGAAAAGGGCGGGGCTCTTCGAGCTTTCCGGAGGCGATTCATGATGCGCGAAGCCGGCAAGAAGGCCATGCTCGGCATGATCCGCTTCTACCGCGGGGCCATCAGCCCCCATACGCCTGCCGCCTGCCGCTTCACGCCGACCTGCTCGGCTTACGCGCAGGAGGCCATCGAGAAATACGGCGCCCGCAAGGGAGGGTACCTGGCCGTGCGGCGCATTCTGCGCTGCCACCCCTTCCATCCCGGCGGCTATGACCCCGTGCCCTGACCCGACGCCGCGGCGCGCGGCGCGCACTGATTGTCTCAGGAGGTAACCATATGCGATTTGGCCCTATCGGCGACCTGCTTCGCTGGATGCTGGATTTGATCTATTCGCTGGTCGGCAACTACGGCTGGTCGGTGCTCATATTCACCCTGCTCATCCGCCTGATCCTCATGCCGCTGGACGTCAAGAGCAAGCGCAGCATGAAGAGGATGCAGGTTGTTCAGCCGCGCATCGACGAGCTGAACAAGAAATACGCCAACGACAAGGAGCGGCTGAACAAGAAGATCCAGGAGCTGTATCAGAAGGAAAAGATCAGCCCCCTCTCCGGCTGCCTGCCCATGCTCATCCAGCTGCCCATCCTGTTCGCCATGTTCGCCGTCATGCGTGAAATCGCGAACGAAGAAACCGTGGCCCTGATCCTGAACATCAAGGAGAACATCGAAGCCGGCATCGCGGACTTCAAGCCCCAGCTGCAGAGCATCCTGTGGATCAAAAACGTATTCCAGCCCGATTCCTTCATGTCCACCGTGGTGCCCGCCGCCGGCGACACCCTGATGGGCATCACCAGCGCCAGCGGACAGATGACCGTGGAAATGATCGACGCCGCCAAGGAATTCCTCCAGACCGACGCCTACCGCCTCTGGGCCGACGCCTATGGCAACGCCATCGTGTACAGCGCGCCGCTGCTCATGTGGCGCATCAGCGTCCCGCAGGTGTTCAACGGCCTGTTCCTGCTGCCCATCATGTCCGCCGTAAGCCAGTTCTTCGCCAGCAAGTTCATGAACGCCGGCCAGCAGACGCCCGCCACCGAACAGAAGAACAGCAGCAACGCCCTTATGAAGTGGTTCTTCCCGCTGTTCTCGCTGTGGATCTGCGCCAGCTCGAACGCCGCGTTCGCCCTGTACTGGGTGTTCATCAACTTCTTCCAGATCATCCAGCAGTACATCATCGGCAAGTTCATCGACCGTTCCGACGCAAAGAAAAAGCTCATTGAGGAGGCAGAAACCAAATGAGATCCATTGAAAAGACCGGCAAAAAAACCGAAGACGCCATCAATGCCGGTCTGAAAGAGCTGGGCTGCGACCTGGCTGACGTCACCATCGATATTCTCGATGCGGGAAGCCCCGGGCTGTTCGGCATGTTCGGCCGCCTGGCAAAGGTTCGCCTGACCGTAAAGGAAGACGATCCCGAGCTGGACTTTGAAATGCCCGCCTTGTCGCTGAACGCGCAGAAGACCCGGACGTCCCGGAAGGCCGAGGACGGCAAGGCGGAAAAGCCCGCCAAAAAGCCGCAGGCCGAGGAACCCGCCCCGGCCGCAAAGCCCGAAAAAGCCGAACCCGCCGAAAAAACCGCCGAACCCGCCCCGCGCCGCGAGAGAAGCGCCAGGCGCGAGCGTCCCGCCAGGGCTGAGCGCGCCGAGCGCGCCGAAGCGCCGAAGGAAACCGCTCCGGAAACGCCCTTCGAGCCGACCGACCCGTCGACGCTGGGCGAGGAAGGCCGCATTGCCTATGATTTCCTGAAAAACGTGACCGACAAAATGGGCGTTCCCGTCGCCATCCATGTGACCGAGGAGCCCGACCACCTGTCCGTTTCCATGATGGGCGACACGCTGGGCATCCTCATCGGCCGCCGCGGCGACACGCTGGACGCCCTGCAGTACCTCACCAGCCTGCAGGTGAACAAGCACCGCGACGCCTACATGCGCGTCTCGCTGGACACCGAGAATTACCGCGCCAAGCGCGAGGAAGCGCTCACCAAGCTGGCGCTGCGCATGGCGGGCCGCGCCCGCAAGACCGGCCGCAAGGTCACGCTGGAGCCCATGAATCCCTATGAGCGCCGCGTGCTGCACTCCGCGCTGCAGGGCCATCCCTATGTCACCACGCACAGCGAGGGCGAGGAGCCCTATCGCCGCGTGGTCATCACGCTGAAGAACGACGACGATGAAAACTGACCTCCCCGTTCTCCTTGTGAACCCCGCGTAATCCAACCGCATACGCGCGCTGTGCCCGCCGGCATTGACCGGCGGGCACAGTTTTTTCACAGATCCATCCCGGGCAGCTTCACCAGCGTCTCGTCGCTGCGGTAGCCCGCCGAGGCGGCCAGCCGCATGGCAGCCGTCATGCGCCGGCGCACATCCACGATCGATTCGAGCAGGTTGTCGGCCGGCGGGCGGTCCTTGGCGAAGCGCATCTTCGGCACATACGCGGCAGGCAGGCGGCAGCGATCGAAATACTGCCGTGCGGCCTCCATCAGATAGGACGCCACACCCTTCCTTCGCCAGTCCGGCGCGGTGTAGGCCTGCCCGACCACGCCTGTGCGCGTCTCCGGCTCCATCCAGCAAATCACTTCGCCCGCCAGCCCGCCGCGCGTCGTGAGCAGCAGGCGGCAAAAGCCCCGCTTCGCCGTGGCTTCATCCAGCCAGGCCCGCGCGTCCGGCCGGCGGAACAGCTTTTCCTCCCGCTCCAGAAAGAACGCGCGCTCCCTGGGATCTTCCAGCCGGTCGCCGATCAGCACGCAGCCTTCGGGCAGGTGCCGGGTGATCGGGCCGCCGACGACCTGGCGGCGCATGCGCACGACGGCGTCGTCATCCTGAAAGCCCAGCGATTCGAGATGCTCCATCAGCGCGTCGTCGTCCGGCGCGCACTCGGCGTATATGCGCGCCTTCACGCCGGGATGCCCATGCGCCACGACCATCGCGCGGGCCATGGCGGCGGCCAGCAGCTGCTGCCGCGCGGCCTCCGCGCCGCCCGCGGATATTCTGATTTCCAGCGGCCGCTCCGGCATCAGCAGCTCGTTCATCACCGGCTCCGCGCGGGACCAACCGAGGCGGTTTTCAAGGGCGTCGACGGCTTCAAACTCGTTTTCAAGCCTCTGGCCGGACGTCGTCACGTTTCGGATAATCATGGCCTTGCTCCCATCCTCAGAATATTTATAATATACACCATTTCGCCGTTTTTTTCAATATGGAGGGCAGCCCGCGGGCCGCATCCACGCCCGCCGGGATTCACGCTCCGGCATTCAGGGAAACGACGCCTCCCGCCGGATTTGCGCGGCATGCGCCCTCGACCTGCCGCGCCGTGGCGCTATCGTAAATCTTAGATGAACAATTCATGTTTCTGTTCCCCTTTCCGCGGCAGGGGTATATAATAGAGTCTGCCGGCGGAGGCCGGTAAATTTATCAGGACGAAGCCAAGAGAAAGGAAGTTGATTTTCATGTCCATCAGGAAACTCATCTCTCTGACGCTAGCCCTCGCACTCGCGCTGGGCTTGATGACCTTTGCCGCCGCCGAAACGGCGCCCGTGCGCGTCGCATCCATGATGGGGCCCACCTCCATGGGCCTGGTCAAGCTGATGAACGCTAACGAAAACGGCGAGGCCGCGCAGACCTACGAATTCACCCTCAGCGGCACGGCGAACGAAATCGTTCCCCTGCTGACCCGCGGCGAGCTGGATATCGCCATGGTTCCCTGCAACCTGGCCAGCGTGCTCTACAACAACACGCAGGGCAAGGTCAAAGTGATGGCCATCAACACGCTGGGCGTGCTTTACGTGCTGGAGAGCGGCGACGAGATCCAGAGCGTCGGCGACCTGGCCGGCAAAACCGTTTATTCCACCGGCATGGGCACCACGCCTGAGTTCGCGCTCAACTACATCCTGACGCAGAACGGCATCGACCCCGAAAAGGACCTGACCGTCGAGTTCAAGAGCGAGGCCGCCGAAGTGCTTGCCGCCCTCACCAACGACGCCGCCAGCATCGGCGTCCTGCCCCAGCCCTACGTCACCGCCGCCCTGGCCCAGAACGACAAGCTGCGCGTGGCGCTCAGCTTCACCGACGAGTGGGACAAGGTGAGCGACGGCTCCCGCCTGATCACCGGCGTGGCCGTGGTGCGCGCCGCCTTCGCCGAGGAGAATCCCGAGGCCGTGGCCACCTTCCTCGAGGAGTACGCCGCGTCCGTCGAATACGTGAACGCCAACGTGGAGGAAGCCGCCCAATGGATCGCCGACCTGGGCATCGTTGCCAAGGCCGGCGTGGCGCAGAAGGCGCTGCCCGCCTGCAACATCGTGTATATCGACGGCGAAGAAATGAAGGCCGCCGTGTCCGGCTACCTGGCCGTGCTGTTCGATCAGAATCCCGAAGCGGTCGGAGGCGCGCTTCCCGATGAGGCTTTCTACTACATCCCGTAAAATCCTGATCCGGGCGCTGGCCGTCGTTTTCTGGCTGGGCGTCTGGCAGATTGCAAGCATGATCATCGGACAGGAGATACTGCTGGTATCTCCTGTCCGCGCTGCAAAAACGCTGATTGACCTGATGGGCACGGGCGCTTTCTGGCAATCGGTGTTTTCTTCGTTTGGGCGGATCCTGCTGGGCTTCGCCCTGGCGGCGACGCTGGGCGCCGTGCTGGCCGCGCTGGCCGGGCTGAGCCGCGCTGTGCGCGTCCTGCTGGAGCCGCTGATGCACACCGTGAAGGCCACGCCCGTGGCCTCCTTTGTGATCCTGGCGCTGATCTTCATCCGCTCCACCAACCTGTCCGTGTTCATCTCGTTCCTGATGGTGCTGCCCATCATGTATACGAACGTGCTGGCCGGCATCGACGCGGCGGACAGGAAACTGCTCGAAATGGCCCGGGTCTTCCGCATCGGGCCGCTGAGGACGGCGCGCAGCGTGTATCTGAGCGCGATATATCCGCACTTTCTGTCGGCCTGCACGCTGGCGCTGGGCATGTGCTGGAAGGCGGGCGTGGCCGCCGAAGTGATCGGCTTCCCGCGGCACTCCATCGGCGGGGCGCTGTACCTGGCCAAGCTGAACTTCGACACGCCGGACATCTTCGCCTGGACGCTGGCCGTGATCCTGCTGAGCGTGGGCTTCGAACGGCTCATCCTCGCGCTCACGCGGCTGCTGGGCCGCGCGCTGGGAGGTGAGTGACATGCCCGTCAGCATTCGCGGCCTCTCAAAGAGCTTCGACGGCAAGCAGGTGCTCGAAAACATGTCCTTTGAGCTGCCCGATCGCGGCGTGGTGGCCATCGAAGGCCGCTCCGGCGCGGGCAAAACCACGCTGCTGAACATCCTCATGGGCCTGCTGCCGCCGGACGGCGGGACGATCGACGGCCTGGCCGGCAGGCGCTTCACCGCCGTGTTCCAGGAGGACCGGCTGCTGGAAAACTGGAGCGCCCTGAAGAACATCCGCCTGGTGTGCCCGCGCGCCGTGACGGACGCCGAAATCGCCGCACACCTGGCCGAAACGGGCCTGGCCGGCGAGGAAAAAACGCCGGTGCGCGCGCTGAGCGGCGGCATGAAGCGCCGGGTGGCGCTGGTGCGCGCGGTGATCGCGCCGGGCGACATCCTGGTGCTGGACGAGCCCTTCCGCGGCCTTGACGAGGCCACGCGCAGCGCCGTCATCCGCTATGTGCTGAAGCGCGCCGGAAACCGGCTGATCCTGCTGGTGACGCACGACCGCGCCGAAGCCGGGGCCATGAACGCCCTCATGACCATATCCATCGGCGGGGAAGGGGCGTAAATGGCCGCGCGCATCGCAGACAACGCGCCCGCCCGGAAATAATCCGGGCGGGCGCGCTTCGTTTTCAGGCGGATGGGCTCTACCGTTTTTTGAGCCGCTCGGCCGCCAGGGCGATCCCCAGCATCACCAGGTCCACGCACACAATGCTGGCGCCCGTGGGCAGGTTGGCGAAGAAGGAAGCCGCCATGCCCACCAGGAAGCCGCCGACAGAGATCAGCGCCGCCGCGACCACCATGCCCCGAAAGCTGGCTGTGAGGCGCCGCGCCGTGAGCGCCGGGAAAATGATCAGGCTGGAGATGAGCATCGAGCCCATCATGCGCATGCCGAGCACCACGGTCACGGCCGTGAGGAAGGAAATCACAAACTGATACAGCGTCACGTTGATGCCTGTGGCGCGGGCGAACGTCTCGTCGTAGGAGATGGAGAACAGGCGGTTGAACAGCAGGAAATACAGCACCAGCACCACCGCCGAAAGCGCGGCGCTCAGCCACATATCCGCGTTGGTCAGCCCCAGGATGCTGCCGAACATGTAGCTGGTCACGTCCACATTCGAGCCGCGCGAGAGCGATGTGATCAGCACGCCCACGGACAGCGCCGACGTCGCCATCACGCCGATGGCCACGTCGCCGGAGGCGCCGCCCCGCTGGCTCAGATACATCACCAGGAACGAGGCCAGCACCACCAGGGGCACCGCCACCGCCATGGGCGACAGGCCCAGCGCCACGGCCAGCGCCGTGGCCGCGAAGCCCACCTCGCCCAGGCCATGCCCGATCAGCGTGTAGCGCTTGAGCACCAGCACGACGCCCAGCAGCGCCGCGCACAGCGACACCAGCACGCCCACGATGACCGCGCGGTACATGAACGGATAGGAAAGCGCCTCGAAAAACTCATTCACGCGGCGCGCCTCCCCTCGTTTCCATCCATTCCTGCGCCGTGCCGATAAATTCGACCCGGCTGCCCAGCTCCAGCACCCGGTCCGCCGCGCGGCGCACATAGGCCCAGTCGTGCGTGGAGATGAGCATGGTCAGCTTCAGCTCGCGCTTGAGCTGGTCGAACAGGTCGTACATCTCCGCGGTGATCTCCGGATCGAGCGCCGAGCAGGGCTCGTCCAGGATGAGCAGCTCCGGCTCCCGCGCGATGGCCCGCGCCAGCAGCACGCGCTGCTGCTGCCCGCCGGACAGCTGGCCGATGCGCCGCCCCGCGAAGGCGTCTATTTTCAGCCGTGCCATGGCCTTTCTGGCCTGCTCGCGGTCGCGCCGGCTGTAAAAGGGCAGGCGGCGTCCGCTCCGCTGGGTCCCGCTCAGCACGATCTCGCGCACGGTGGCGGGAAAATCCCGGTCCACGGCGTGGATCTGCGCCAGATAGGACACCTTGTCCAGCCCGCATTTCACGTCGATCGCGCCCTTCTGCGCCGGAATAAGGCCCAGCACGCCCTTGATGAGCGTGCTCTTGCCGGAGCCGTTGGCCCCCACCAGGCACAGGTTTTCCCCCCTGCGCAGCGTGAAGGACACGTTCTCCACCACCGGCCGCCCCTCATAACCCAGCGACACATTGTCCAAAACCATCATGACCTGATTATCCAAACCGATTTCCATCCCTTTTTCATCCCGGGAAGCGGTATTCTGATTTCCCACAGAGATAAACGCTGCCCTCTACTTGAACCCGCCGGCAAACGCGCTGATGCCGTTGATCAGCAGCGCCGTGCCGACGGCCGACACGATGTTCTCAACCGCGAAGCCCTCGATGAGGCGCGCGCAGCCGTACAGCAGCCCCACGTCGATGGCGAAATTCGTCAGCCCCAGCGTCAGGCAGCCAATGGGCAGCGTGAGCAGCTTCAGCCCCGGCCTCAGCAGCAGGTACGCCACGCCGAGCAGCACGCCGGCCTGCAGCGAGGCCATGACGTCCGCCGCCGTGAGGCCCGGCAGGAGCTTGACGCAGGTGGGCACGCCCAGCACGCAGCTCAGGAACGTGACGGCGATGCCGCCCGGCTTCGCCTGCCCGGTCGGGCCGGCCTTCTTTCCTTTGCTCATAGCCTCTCCATTTCCGCGCGATACAGCCGCCATGCGCCTTCATCCGGCGGCAAGGCGCACAGCGCCACGGGCGTCTTCAGGGTGGGATGCGTCACCGTCAGCCGATACGCCCACAGTGCGATCTGCTGGCCCGGACGGCCGTCGCCGTAGCGCGCGTCGCCCCACAGGGGAAAACCCGCCTGCCTGTGCTGCACGCGGATCTGGTGCGCGCGCCCGGTCAGCAGCGCCACGTCGACAAGGGTGGTGCCATTCCGGGCGGCGATGGGCGTCGTGATGAGCCGGGCCCGCTTCGCGCCGGGTTCCTCCGGCGAACACACGCGCACCATGCCGGTCTTCCCGTCCTTCACGAGGTAATCGTCCAGCTCGCGCGCGCCCGTCATTTCGCCCTGCAGCACGGCCAGGTAGCGCTTTTCCAGGTCGTGTCCCGCGAAATCGCGGCTCAGGCGCTCCGCGGCCTTCGAGGTGCGCGCAAACACCATCACGCCGCCCACCGGCCTGTCCAGCCGGTGAACAAGCCCCAGGTACACCGCGCCGGGCTTTTGGAATTTCTCGCCGATATACCCCTTGAGCGCGGTCAGCAGGTCAAGGTCGCGCGAATCGTCCGCCTGCACGGGCATGTTGCAGGGCTTGACCACGCCCAGCAGGTGATTGTCCAGATACAGGATGGGGACGGCGTATTTCCCCGCCTGCAGCGTCTCCAGGCGCTCCGTTTCGTTCATGGCGTCACTCCGCCTGCCAGCGTCCGCTGGCCCCGCAGGGCAGCACGCCGCCTTCGGTCACGGGCAGCACGATCTCGTCCGCCGAAACCAGGCCGCCCCGGCCCCGCGCCGCGGTCATCATGAGCATGTTGCTGAGCACGGCGGGCTGCAGGCCGGTGGTGTAGCTGTTGATGAGCATGAACAGCGGCCTGTCGCTCAGCAGTTTCTCGCTGTTGCTCACCAGGCCAAACAGCTCGTTTTCCAGCTTCCACACCTCGCCGCCCGGCCCGCGGCCGTAAGAGGGCGGATCCATCAGGATGCCCTCGTAGCTGTTGCCGCGGCGCTGCTCGCGCAGCACGAACTTGAGCGCGTCGTCCACGATCCAGCGCACCTTCGTCTCGTCGATGCCGCTGACCGCGCGGTTTTCGCCGGCCCACTGCACCATGCCCCTGGCCGCGTCCACGTGGGTCACGTGCGCGCCTGCCGCCGCGCAGGCCAGCGTGGCCCCGCCGGTGTAGCCGAAAAGGTTCAGCACGCGCACGGGCCGTTTTGCCCCGCGGATGAGGCCGCCCATCCAGTCCCAGTTGACGGCTTGTTCGGGAAAGAGGCCGGTATGCTTGAAGCCGGTGGGCCGCACGTAGAATTTCAGGCCCTTATAGCCAATCTCCCAGCGCTCCGGCAGCCGCTTCATGAACTCCCACTCGCCGCCGCCCTTCTGGGAGCGGTGGTAGTGCGCGTCGCAGCTTTGCCACAGCGCCTCGTTCTGGGGCGGCCAGATGGTCTGCGGGTCGGGCCGGCGCAGAATCACCCGGCCCCAGCGCTCCAGCTTTTCCCCGTTTCCCGTGTCGATGACTTCATAATCCGTCCAACCGTCGGCAATGAACATGAGCGTCCTCCTGCGTTACAGCCTCGCCGCCAGCTCGAAGGCCAGCAGCGCGATTTTAGCCTTGTCGTCCAGCCTGGCGCTTCCGGACAGGCTGCGGGGCTCCCAGGCCGAATGGTCGAGATTGTCGCCCGCGTAGAAATACTGAAAGAACTCAACCCCGCGGAAATCGCACATGGCCTGCATGGCGGCGCACTCCATCTCCACGCAGATCGCGCCCATCTGTTTGCGGCGCTGGATCTTCGCCCGGGTTTCGCGATAGAAGGCGTCGGTGGTCCAGGTGACGCCCTCCACGAAGGGATAGCCGAACCCGGAAAGCACCTGTTTGAACTCATCGGCATGCTTTCCGTTCACGTCGATGTAGTCGGCGGCGGGGGCGTAGTGGTAGCTGGTGCCCTCGTCGCGGATGGCGCGGGTGGGAATGATGACGCCGCAGTCCTCGATGGATTTGTCCAGCACGCCGCAGTTGCCCAGCAGGATGATCCGCTTTGCGCCGTAGGCGATGACATCCTCGAAATTGCCAACGCAGGCCGGCGCGCCGACGCGGGCCTGGCAGAGCCCGATCCGCCGCGCCTTGTAGAGGACTTCGTAGATGGGCCGCACGCCATCCGCGTCCTTCACGATGGCGATCTCCTGCCCATCAAGGAACTCGACGATCCGGTCGAACAGCCGATGGGAAAAGATCCCGACCACCGTTTCCGGGAAATCCGGCATCGGGCTGATGATCATATCCGGATTGATGACGGCATCCCGGACGGGATCGAATTCTTCAAGCAGCACGGTGCAGCCTCCTTTCCCGACGCAGGGGATGGATCCGTTGCCCTGCGCCCATTTCGCCGCGTCCTCACAAACCGCCCGGCTATTGATCCGAGCGCGCTTCAAGGGAGCGAACCTGCGCCTCCGTCAGCACGCCCCTCAGCGTCCTGACCGCGTCCTCATACTGGTTGACATACGCGCCGAAGGTGTCGGTTTTCTGCAGCCGGAAACCCATCGAAGCGTAGAGGAGGATGGCTTTCCAGCTCCACGGCTGCGTATGCGCATAGACCGGCCGCCCGTTCCGGGCGTAAAACCGGTTCATCACCGCCGCGCACAGCGCCCGGCCGCAGCCCCGGCCCTGTTCGGCCTCGTCGACCACCAGCCAGTGAAGCGAGTTGACCTGTTCGCCTTCCCGCAGGTCCGTCCACGCGATGCACGAACCGACGACGGCCCCGCGCCCGTTCATGAGGAACAGAATATCCTCCCGGTTGCCGGCGGCCAGGTATTTCTCCCTGAAATAGGCCGCAGCTTCCTCTTCGCTGTCAAAATCCCCGACGGCGCATTCCAGCCGCGCCCAGTCGCGCTCGTTGCCCGGCTGATAAGCGCCGATGCGATACCCGTCCGGCAGCGTCACGCGCCGGGGAAAATACCCGTCGCAGCGCAGGATCGTGTTGAAGAAGGGAATCGTCCTGTCAAGCATTGCCCTTCACCCTTCATCCGCCAGCAGGTATTCCACCGTCTCCCGCTTTGTCTGCGGAATCCAGTGGCCTTCGAGGCAGATGTCCGCGTCGACGGCCCCGACGGCCTCCGCCAGCCTGCGGCACAGCGCCGGATCCCTCTCTCCCGTGGAGAACACGTCGCCGCGGGCGTCCCCCAGGAACAGAACGCCCGGCGCGTGAATCAGCGTGGAATCGTCCGTGTGCGGCGCCTCCGCCTGAAACACCCGGACGGGGCAGTTTCCCGCGTCCAGCAGCAGTTCGCCGGAAAACACCATGTCCGCGGGCGTCACGATCACAGGTCTGCCGCCCGCGTACTCCCGGCGGACGGTCTCGTGCAGGGCGAGGGCGCATGCCCGGCCCTCGCGGGCCAGCTTCTCGCGGAAGGCCAAAAGGTGCCCGTTGGTCCTGGCGTTGGCCAGGCACAGCCCGTGAACGGCGTGCATGCCGAAGGTGTGGTCCCAATGCCAGTGGGTCAGCACGGTGAGGCTGGGCAGGGGCAGGCAGGCCGCCTCCAGCGCGCGGTAAAACGCGGCGGTGTGATCGGCGGAATGGCCCGCGTCCACCGCCAGGCTCCACCGGTCCCCGCGGATGTAGCCCAGGTTCGGCCGGTCGCGTTCCTCCTCAAAGGGAAAAACCCACACGCGCTCCGCCAGCCGGTTCAGTTTCGCTCCCATTCTTCCGCATCCCCATTCAAAACCCGGTCTACCGCTCGTCCTCGCTCACATAGAACAGCGCCAGCGTGCCGGGGCCGGAATGGCTGCCGATCACCGGGCCGATGCCGCCGATTTTGGTGGCGCGGCGGCCGGTCTTCTGGAAGATCATCTCATCCAGGGCCAGCGCGTCCTCTTCGGCATCGCAGTGGCCGATGAAGATGGCGCCGTTCTGCTTGTCCGCGCAGTGCGCTTCAAACTGCTCCAGGATGCGCCTCAGCGCTTTTTTGCGGCCCTGCACCTTTTCCACGGCGATGAGGTGGCCCTCGGTGTCAACGTGCAGCACCGGCTTGATGTTCAGCACCGTGCCGATGGCCGCCGCGGCGCCGGACACGCGGCCGCTGCGCTTGAGGTATTTCAGGTCGTCCACGGTGAACCAGTGGTGCACCTTCATGCTGATGACGGCGGCATAATCCGCCAGCTCGTCCAGCGAGATGTCCGGATGGGCCGCGAAGTGCTCCGCGACCATCCACACAGCCAGGCCTTCACCCATGGAGGCAGCCTTTGTGTCCACCATCACCATGCGCCGGCCGGGATATTTCTCCTTCAGCTCGTCCCACGCCAGCCGCGCGTTGTTCTGAGAGCCGGTGAGGCCGCTGGAGAACGCGACGTAGAGGATGTCGTCGCCCGCGGCCAGCACAGCCCCGAACGCTTCTTCATACTGCGCCTGATTGATCTGCGTGGTGCCGGCAATCACGCCGGCGCGCATCTGCCGGTAGAACTCGCGGTCGTCCATGTAGCAGGGGGAGGCCGTGTCCGGCGTGGCCATGTAATTGTTGTCGCCCAGGCGGTAATGCATCGCGATGACGTAGAGGTTCCTCTTCTCAACATACTCCTGCCAGAGGTCGGCTGTGCTGTCAGTCATGACGCGGATCATATGGATGTCTCCTTTGTGCGTTGTTTAGTCTGCGCCCGATTGCGAAAAATTCTGGTTGATGTAGCAGGCCAGCACATCGGCGATGCGCTGGGCCCGTCCGCCACGGGTCACGATCACGTC
This sequence comes from Clostridiales bacterium Firm_10, assembly GCA_001603025.1. GTDB lineage: Bacteria > Bacillota > Clostridia > Christensenellales > Aristaeellaceae > Firm-10. Next base: position 14,521 of record LVAP01000064.1, read on the forward strand.
GGCGTATTCCTCATAGCCCCGGATGTAGCGCTCATACATGGGCTTGACCGTAGCCAGGTACTGTTCGGATATATCGTCGATCTGCCGGCCGCGCTCCATGATGTCGCGGTGCACGCGCCGCAGCAGGCAGATGTCCATGTCCACCTTGATGTAGAGCTTGAAATCCAGCAGGTCGCGGACCCGCGCGTCGTAAAAGGCGTGAATGCCCTCGAAGATGAGCACGCCCGCCGGGCCGATTTCCCGCCCGGAATCACAGCGCAGGTGAGCTGAAAAATCGTAGTTTTTCTCGGTGATGGGCAGGCCCTCGCTCAGCCGGCGGAGATCGTCGTAGATGAGGTCGTGATCAAAGGCGTCCGGATGGTCGTAATTCAGCTTGCGCCGCTCCTCAAACGGCATATCCGGATGGTGCCGGTAATACGCGTCCTGGTGCAGCATCAGCGCCCGTCCATTCACGCGCCGCATCAGTTCCTCGGCGAGCGTGGTTTTCCCGCTGCCGCTGGCGCCGCAGATCCCGATCAAAAGCATGCTTTCCGCCCCTTTCGCCCTGCGCGTTTTCATGGCAATACAAATGTAACTGATTCTTCGGTTTCTGTCAACCGCCGATTTGTTACCATTTATTACCAGCCCCATTTCCGGCCCAAGCCGGCAACATTTTGAAAAACAAAACGTCTGAATAAACATAAGGCGGCGTTGAGAGGTGCAAGCGGCGCGCAGCTGACATTCCCGGGCCTGCCGTCAGAACACATTCAGGAGGTGCTTTTCCATGAAGCGCAAACTGTCCGTCCTCATCGTAATCTGCCTGATCGTGGCCGCGTTTTCTTCCTTCGCCATGGCGGACACCGTGACAGGCGTCATCAAAACGCCGGCCAGCGACGGCTCCGTCAACCTCCGCTCGCAGGGCAGCGCGAAATACCCGGTCATCGGCTGGGCCAAGAACGGCACGCAGGTGGAGATCCTCTATCAGGGCAACTACTGGCACAAAGTGAAGATCATTTCCACCGGCAAGGTCGGCTGGGCCTCCGCCAGATACGTGAAGATCGGCGGCAGCTCCTCGTCCTCCGGCTCTGACAAGAGCGCCGTGAGCGGCACGGTGGCCCGCGTGTCCACCAAATACGCCGGCAGCATCGTGAACCTGCGCGCCGGCGCGGGCACGAACTACGCCGTCGTGGGCGGCGTCGGTCGGGGCGCCCGCCTGAGCGTGCTCGCCACCGCGGGAGACTGGTATCAGGTCTACGTGCCCTCCAAGGGCGTCACGGCCTACATCAACAAGGCCTACGTCGCGCTGGGCCTGGCCGCCCGCACCACCGGCAACGTGAACCTGCGCAGCGGCGCGGGCACGGACTACAGCCGCATCACCGTCATCGGAAAGGGCACGAACATCACCGTGCTGTCGGTCGGCGGCAGCTGGAGCCAGGTCTCCTGCAACGGTCAGACCGGTTACATCAGCAACAAATACTGGGCCTACCGCTGAGCGCCGCCCGCGCCCGGAACCACGCCCCGCCCCGACTTCCATCGGCCGGCGGGGCGATATGTTTTTGACAAAGGCCGTTCTCTCCCGGCCCAAAAAGGCTGTGAACGAGGAAAAATGCCGGCCCGCAGGGCTTTACAGCGCCGCGCTCCGTGTGGTATACTTTGCGCGGATTCAAAAGACGATCATCCGGGAGGGGCGGCAATATGAGTATCAGGCTGGGCATCATCGGCTTTGGCTACATGGGACACTGGCATCTGAAGAACGCGCCGAGGGTCGAGGGCGTTGAAGTCGTTGCGGCATATGACATCAATCCGGAAAAGGTGGCGGAGGCCCGCGAAATCGGCCTGGCCGGCTTCGACACGCTGGAAGATTTCCTCGCGAGCGACCTGTTCAACCTCGTTCTGGTGGCCACGCCCAATGACAAGCACTGCGAGCTCGTGTGCGCCGCGCTGAACGCCGGCAAGAACGTCATCTGCGAAAAGCCGGTGGCCATGTCCATGGCCGAACTGGACCGAATGATCGAAACCTCAAAGAAAAACAACGCGCTGTTCACCGTGCACCAGAACCGCCGCTGGGACAAGGACTTCCGCATCGTGAAGGAGCTGTGGGATTCCGGCGAGCTGGGCCGCATCTACGCCATCCATTCCCGCCTGCACGGCGCGCGCGGCGCCATGTTCGGCTGGCGCGCCGAGCCGGAGCACGGCGGCGGCATGATCTACGACTGGGGCGTGCACTTTGTCGACCAGCTGCTGTTCATGATGGGCTTCGACTGCGTGAAGAGCGTGTTCTGCAAAACCGAGAAGGTGAAGACGCCCAAAGTGGAGGACTACTTCTTCCTGCTGCTGGACCTGAAAAACGGCGCGCACGTGCAGATGGAAATCGGCACGTGGGTGCTCAAGCCCATGCCGCGCTGGCTGGTGCTGGGCGAGAAGGGCACGGCATACGTGAACGACTTCACCCGCAGCGGCGGCGTCATCTCCGTGGACGAGACGGTCGAGCCCGAGGTCATCGTGGCGATGACCACCTCCGGCCCCACCCGCACCTTCGCCCCGCGCGGCAAGAAGGAAATCGTGGAGCGGGAGCTGCCCGATTCTCCCGCCGACCTCACCGAATATTACGCCAACCTGCGCGACGCCATCGACGGCAAGGCGGAGCTCATCGTGAAGCCGGAGCAGGTCAGGGCCGTGTTCCGCGTGCTGGAGGCGGCCTTTGAATCCGCGAAGACGGGAAAGATGATCGAGCTGTAAGGGCGGCCCGCAAAAAAACAGGATATGAAAAACCGGTCCCCGGGCGATTCCCGGCGGGCCGGTTTTGCGCATAGTATCGCCTTTTTACCCTGCCGGCTGATGCCACATCTTCAGTCGGCATCCTTTCCGAACAGGTACCCCATCATCTTCTCCGGATTTTCCAGAATGCGTCGGGTGAGCTGCCAGTGTTCTGTCTCCCGGTAAGGCACGCTTTGAATGCCTTCGGAGGTAATCTCATAGACCTCGGCGCCAGGGAAGGCCATCAGAACAGGCGAATGGGTGGACACGATGAATTGCGAGCGGTCCTCCGACAGCGCCTTCATCCGCGCCATCAACCGCATCAGCCGCATAGGAGACAGCGCCGCCTCCGGCTCATCCAGTATGTACAACCCCCGTCCGCCAAAGCGATGCTCTGCCAGGGCCAGGAAGCTCTCCCCGTGAGACTGCCGGTGCAGCGATACGCCCCCGTAGGAATCCACGATTGGCGGACCAAATCCGGGTTCCCGATCCAGCTGATCGATATTGGAGGCCACGTTGTAAAAGCTCTCTGCCCGCAGGAAAAAGCCGTCTCTGGGTTGCGTCGGGCCCCGGGATACCCGCATGTGCCGGTACAGCCCGGAATGGGAATCCTCTGTGGAAAAATTAAAATTCTTTGTTCCGCCCTCTGGATTGAAGCCCAGCGCCACGGCCAGCGCCTCAATCAGCGTGGATTTTCCCACCCCGTTTTCGCCCACCAGGAACGTCACTTGCCGATGGAAATCCAGCGTATGCGCCGCAAGATACCTGACGACCGGCAATGCGCTCAGCCAATCGCCGCCAGGCACAGGTTCCCGCAGAGACACAGACCGCACATACAGGCCGTCCACATCATTCCCTCCGCTCCAGAATCAGCCGCGCGGGCACCTCCAGGAGCGCCGCGGTGCCGGAAAGGATCGAGCGGGCTGCCTGCGCAGAAAGCGCGCGCGCCTTCCAGCACAGCGTCAGCCGGTCCCGGCCCACCCACAGGCAGGCATCCGCCTTCTCCGGGGGAATGCAGGCCGCCTCGCCCGGCTGGCTGTCCGTTTCGAGGATAAGCTCCGCCTTTTCGCCGGCCTGCGCACAGCAGAGCGCGGCCAGCTCGCCGCGGGAAATGCCAAGCAGCGCGGCGGTACGCTCCAGCTCCGCGGGATCATAGGCGCGGATCCGGAACGCCGTTTCGGCGCACGGACCGGGAACAACGGCCGGCGCGGCGGGTTCAGGCGCAGGTTCGGGGGCGGGCTCCTCCGCCGGTTCCGGCGCTGCGCCCGGCACGGGAACGGGGGCCAGCTCGGACACCGGCTCCTCCGGCGCGGGGATCGGCTCGCTGCCCACGAACAGCTCGTCCGGATCGTCCGGCACCTCGCAGGCCTCATAGGCCCGCAGCGGGTTTTCCACAATCAGGCAGATCTCCTCGGAGCGCAGCGCATAGCGCATCGCGCCGGCGCACTCCCGCGCGTTGGCGGGCGATATGACGCGCACGCCGGGAATCGCAGGGCAGACCCGGGCGCGCATCCGGATGGCCAGCGGGGCGCGTGCCGCGCCGGGCAGCGCCGCAAAGGCCGCCCCGAGGCGTTCGGCCGCGCCGCGGATGGCGGTGAGATCGAGCACGGTCTTCATGCCGGCCTGCGCGCAGCCCAGCGCGAAGGAAAGCCCGGCGTCCTCCGTGAGGGGCAGCGACAGGCGACGGCTGAGCGCGGCGGGGGTCGCCGCCGAATCGGGCTCGACGTGGATCACCAGCAGGTTGCCCGGCCGGCTGGCCGCCTTGTCCAGCACGGACTGAATGGCCGTTCCGCAATTCATCATACTCATAGCAGTTCCTCCGGCATCGCGTAGCCCTCAAGAATGAGCACGCTGTTCAGTCTCTCCAGCGGGTCGGCGGGCGTGTCCTCGTCGTCGAGCGGCAGGTCCCTCACGCATTCGATCAGCGTGGGGCCGTCGCCCTCCCGGGCCTTGTCCACCGCCAGGCGCAGCGCGGGCATCAGCTTCATCACGCCGCGGCCGTCCGCCGGAATGCACTCCATGTCCGCCGCCATCACGCGGGAGGAAAGCTCGTCCACGTTCGCCTCGCGGCAGCTCACCAGCAGCACCAGCGGCAGCGACAGCTTCACGGCGAGGGCGATCGAGGCATACAGCCGGTCGGATTCCGCCGCCGAGGCGACGACTACGCCGCCCTCGTTTTTCCGCTGCAGCGCACAGGCCGCGCCGGCCGCCATCATAGGGTCGGCCGGGTCGATCCGGATGTCGTCCGGCAGGCCGTCGGCGACGGCCGTCAGCGCCGGGCCGCCGGCGTACAGGTCGCCCTTTTCCAGCAGATTCAGCGCCACCGCCGCAGCCGCGGCCAGCGGCTCGTTTTCCCCGCCGGACGTCAGGCGGCTCAGCAGCGCGCGTATTCTCAACAGCAGCTCCTTCAAGCGCAGCACCTTCTTTCGTTCTCTGATGCCTTTATTATAGCCTCTGCGGGACGATAAAGCAAGCGTGAAGAAAGAACGCCGGCGTCACATCTATTTTACCGGCACTTCGTGAATTGTTTTCAAAAAGCCCGCGCTCATTCTCCGCGTATACGCCAAAAACATTGACTTTTCTGTCCCTCTGTGATAGAATACGCTTACTTTCATGGATCCTTTTTCGCACGATTCCGGCATCAGGGAGGCGCCCGCATGGCAGAGATTACCAAACCGGCCGCTGCGCTGGGCAAGAAAAAGAAAAGGCTCAGGCAGGACATCGTAAAGGAAAACATCGAAGTCTGGTCGATGATGCTCCCGGTCCTTGTGCTCATCTTCATTTTCTCATACATCCCGCTGTGGGGCGTCGTCATCGCCTTCCAGAATTACCTGCCCGGCAGCCCGTTCTTCGATCCGGCCAACTGGGTGGGCCTGAAGCACATCCGGCAGTTTGTGGACAGCATCTACTTCAGCCGCCTGCTGATCAACACCATCCGGCTGAGCCTGCTGTCCATCGCGTTCACTTTCTGGGTGCCGATCATCTTCGCGCTGTTCCTCAACGAGGTCACCAACCTGCGCTTCAAAAAGGTGGTTCAGACCTGCAGCTACCTGCCGTACTTCGTTTCCTCGGTGGTCGTGGCCGGCATGGTCATCTCCTTCCTGGATGTGAACGGCATCATCAACAACCTCCTCGCCGCCTTCGGGGCCACGCCCTATGAATACATGACCGATCCGGCCTACTTCCCGGCCATATACACGGTCACCACCATCTGGAAGGGCTTCGGCTTTGAGAGCATCCTTTACTTCTCCACGCTGTCGTCGATCGACCCGTCCCTGTACGAGGCGGCCCGCATCGACGGCGCGAACCACATGCGGCAGATCTGGCACATCACGCTGCCGGGCCTGAAATCGGTCATCGCCATCAAGCTGATCATGAGCGTGGGCCACATCCTCAGCTCCAATACGGACATGATCCTGCTGCTGTACAACAGCTCCACATACAAAACCGCCGACGTCATCGGCACCTACGTCTACCGCCTGGGCATCCAGGGCGGCAAGTTCAGCTATACAACCGCGGTGAACCTGTTCATGTCGCTCATCGCCTTTGCGCTGACGTCCATCGCCAACCGGGTCAGCAACAAGCTGACCGGCAGCGGCCTGTGGTGAGGAGGTGAAAGCATGGATCTTTCAAAGAAAAGCGCCGCCGAGCTCAGGGAGCTCAGAAAACGCAACCGCATCAGGGACCGCAGCAGGCTGGGCACGGCCGTCATCTACATCGTCTCCGTGCTGATCGCGTTCATCACCGTATACCCGATGTACTACGTGCTGATCCTCTCGCTGAGCACCCCCCACGAGGCGCTGACCATGCGCGTGTACTGGTGGCCCAAGGGCTTCTTCACCGACGGCTACCGGCGCATCCTCATGGATGGCAAGCTGTGGGTGGCCTACCGCAACACCATCATGTACTGCTCGGTGCGCGCCGTGCTCAACCTGGCGACCTCCGTGCTCGCCGCCTACCCGCTTACCGTGAAAAAGCTGTACGGCCGCCGGTTCGTGACTTACTTCCTGCTGATCCCGATGTACGTGAGCGGCGGCATCATCCCGGAGTTCATCCTCTCCACCAAGCTGCACCTCTACAACACGCCCTGGGCGCTGATCCTGCCCGGCGCGTACTCCATCTGGTACATCATCCTGGTGAGGAGCTATTTCCACAGCATTCCCGAATCGCTGCGCGAATCGGCCAAAATCGACGGCGCAAACAGCTATCATATCCTCTGGAACGTGTTCCTGCCCACCTCAAAGCCCATTCTGGCCGTCATCGCGCTGTATACCATCATCGGCGTGTGGAACAGCTGGTATCACGCCTCGATCTACATCACCAACCGCGCCTGGCAGCCGCTGCAGCTGTATTTGCGGCGCGTGCTGATTGAGCAGACCGGCCAGCTGGCCAACGCCATCTTCGACGACGCCGAGGCGCTTCGCATGGCGCAGGAGCAGCAGATATCCAACAACCAGCTGAAGTACACCATCATCATCATCTCCTCGCTGCCCATGCTGATCGCCTATCCGTTCTTCCAGCAGTACTTCGTGAAGGGCGTCATGCTGGGCTCGCTGAAGGAGTAACGCGAAATAACCGGGCGCGCATGCGCCTGATTATATCAAACAACGAGGAGGAACCTAGTTATGAAGCATTTCCGTTCCGTTCTGGCTCTGGCGCTGGCGTTGGTCATGCTGCTGTCCATGGGCGCGTTCACGGGCGCCGCGGCGGACGACGGCCTGACCACCGTCACCCTGCTGGGCTACAACCAGGGCAGCGCCCGCATGGGCTATTTCCCGGATTCCGCGGCCTATGCCTGGCTGATGGAAAAGACCAAGGCCCTGGGCATTGACCTGAAGATGGACTACGTCGAATCCGACCAGTATTCCACCACCATCACCACCCGCCTGGCGACCGGCGTTGACCTGGCGGACATCATGTTCCTGGAAATCGACGCCGTGACCCTGAACAACCTGATCAACCGCGGCATGCTCACCAGCGTGGACACCGTGCTGGAGCACAGCGACGGCACCGCCGCGGGCTTCCTGGCCCCCGACGGTGAATACGCGGCCATCCGCAACGCCGGCACCGGCCCGGACGGCACCTTCTGGGTCCTGCAGGGCCTGCTGACCGGCCCCTTCAACATCAAGGGCTGGACGGGCGCCTACTCCGTCGGCATCCGTCAGGACTGGCTGGACAAGCTGAGCCTGCCCATGCCTACCACCATCGATGAGTTCGTCGACACGATGGTCGCCTTCCGCGATCAGGACGCCAACGGCAACGGCATCGGCGATGAGAAGGCCATGTTCGCCACCGACCTGAGCCTGCTGCGCCACAGCGGCATCGCCGGCTGGTACGGCCTGATCATGAACCCCATCGGCCTCGACCCGAACACCGACAAGCTGACCACCGTCTTCTATCAGGACGGCTTCAAGGGCTATATCGAATTCATCAAGAAGATGGTCGACGCGGGCGTGCTGTCCCTGGCTGACAAGGGCTCGCTGTACACCACCGACACCCAGGCCCTGATCGCCCAGAACAACATCGGCGCCATGTACTATCAGACCGCCGCCATGTATACCCGCGACGAGCTGACCGGCGACGAGAACGCCGACTACCGTCCCATCAGCCTGCAGGGCGTCGAGGGCCTGACCCCCACCACCCGCGGCGACTACAACACCTCCATCTACACCGGCTACTACGCCATGATGAACACCATCGACGTCGAAGCCGCCGCCAAGCTGCTGGACTTCTTCTTCACCGAGGAATACTGGAGCTGGAACCGCGACGGCCTTGAGGGCAACGACTTCGAGATCGATGAAAACGGCAACAAGAACAGCCTGACCACCGGCTGGAGCGCCGACGACGTCATCGCCAAGGGCTTCGGCAGCGGCCGCTTCTATATGGACCGCGCCAACCTGCCCGTTCTGGACATGGCCAGCACCTACTTCACCTTCAACGGCGAAAAGGTCGGCACCTTCCAGAGCGCGGCCGAGGTTGAGGCCAGCGCCTACGGCCAGGACCTGCTCGCCAAGGACGACGAAGCCGACGAAACCGGCAAGCGCCGCGAGCTGCGCCTGATGGCCTGGGATGCCATGGAGCAGAAGGATTCCGTGATGTATCAGACCAACATCTCCACCTACCTGGCCCTGCCCACCGATGAGGAAGTGGACATCCTCGACATGTACTCCACCGACCTCGACATGGCGATGACCGACCTGTTCATCGACCTGGTCAAGGGCGACAAGGACCTGGACAAGCTGGACACCTATCTGGACGAGCTGCGCGACCTGGGCCTGGACGAGGTCATCGGCGTGTATCAGGCTCGCTACGACCGCTTCAAGGGCGTGCAGTAATCCGCTGAACGCGCCACTCGGCCGCTGAGCAAACAGCGGCAGGGCCGCCTCCCGTTTTCGGGGGGCGGCCCTTTTCGTCCGCCTTTTCACAAAAACCTCCTCATCGCTTTTCCACCCGGATCACCACGACGCTCA
>LVAP01000065.1 GCA_001603025.1 Clostridiales bacterium Firm_10
CGGAACGCAGCTGGGCGTTCTCGATGGAACGGATGATCTCATTCATGGGAATCTTCCTCCTAATTTACAGACGTTCATGCCCTGGTGCTCTCCGGCACAGGCAGCGGACCGCCCGAATAACAAAAGTATTATATCACAAGTATTTCCATCAGGCAAGGAAACGTTTCGTAAAAAATCAGTTTTCCGGATTGCTTTCTTCCCGTTGGGCCTTTTTTTCCCGCAGCGACTTCATGAACAGCCTGTCCTTTTTGTCCAGTTCGATGCTTTCCAGCAGATCCGGTCGGCGCTCGAAAGTGAGCTCCAGCGCGCGGTCGCGCCGCCAGCGGGCGATTTTTGCGTGGTCGCCGGAGAGCAAAATGTCCGGCACGGCCATTCCACGGTACTCACGGGGGCGTGTGTACTGCGGATATTCAAGCAGGCCGGAAGAAAAGCTTTCGTCCTCGCTGGATTCCTCGGAACCCAAAACGCCCGGAATCAGCCGGGCCACCGCGTCGATGATGACCAGGGCTCCCAGTTCGCCGCCGGTGAGCACGTAATCGCCGATGGAGACTTCCTCGTCGATCACCAGGTCGATGGCGCGCTGATCGACGCCCTCGTAGTGGCCGCACAGCAGCAGCAGCTCGTCTTCCCTGGCCAGATCTTCAGCCATTTTCTGACTGAAGGTTCTGCCGCGCGGGGAGAGGTAAAGGCGCTTTCCGTGGAAGCCCTCGACGGTACAGCTTTCCACCGCGTCCACGATGGGCTGGGCCAGCATCACCATACCCGGCCCACCCCCGAAGGGATAGTCGTCCGTGTTTTTGTGTTTCAGTTCGGAGAAGGGGCGGATGTCGATCAGCTCCACTTCGATCAGCCCGGCGTCGATGGCCCGTTTGAGGATGCTGGCTTCCAGCATGGGCCGGATCATTTCCGGAAAGATGGTGAGCACCTTAATCTTCATTGAACACCGCCACCTCGTCGAGGCGCTTCGCGTCGAAGACGATGCGCTTTTCCTCCACGTTGACCTCGATGACCACGCTCTTGAGCGCAGGCACGAGCACTTCGCCCAACGGACCGTTGAAGACGTAGACATCGTTGGCGCCGGGTTGGAGGACGTCGGTCATTTTGCCGAACCTGCGGCCGCTGGTGTCGCTTCCCTCGCAGCCGATCAGATCGCAGATGAAATTGGCGTCTTCCGGCAGCTGGACGGCGTGCTCGCGGTCGATATAGATGAACTCGCCGCGCAGCGTTTCGGCGGCGTTGCGGTCCGAAACGCCGTCCAGCGTTATATAGACCGCGTCCGGCTCGATGCGGCCGACGCTGATGCCGCGTTCGATATATGCTTCGCCGCGCTTCATAAACACGTGGTCCAGCGCGCGGAAGCGCTCGGGATCGGTCGTGATGGGACGGACCTTGACTTCGCCGCGGATGCCCTGCGGGCGGAGGATCTCGCCGATCATCAGGTGCGTGCTCAGCATGGACGGTTACCTCACTTTTCGGTCATTTCCAGATAGGCGCAAAGCGCGTTGTGGTCGGACAGGTATTTCCCGAAGGCCTGATCGCTCCAGGCTTCCGGCGGCTTCACCGCGGTGAAACCGTGGGAGAAGATGTAGTCGATCTGAGGCGCGTCAGGGCAGCGGCCGAAACCATGATACGACGCGGGGAAATGCGGCGTTTCGTTGACGAGCGGATACCAGGGATTGTTTTTGAACACGTCGATGGCCGGGCTGTCCGGATCGGCGTTCATGTCGCCGGTGACGACGAAGGGCGCACTGCGATGCTTCATATCCTCCGCGATGCGCCGCATGATGGCCTGCGCGCCCAGCACGCGGGCCGAATCCGAAACGTGATCCAGGTGCGTGTTGTAAACGTGGAAGAGGGAAGACCCCGCCAGGGGCCGCAGCATCACGTGCGTGCACACGCGCGGGCAGCTGGACTGGTCGGCATAGCGGGAACCGGGCACGTCGGGCGTTTCGGAAAGCCAGAAGGTATCCAGCTGCATCAGCTCGAACCGATCGGCGCGGAAGCCGATCATGTTGTTTTCGCCGTCGAAGGAGGCGCCGCGGCCGCAGCCCAGGCAAAGGTATCCATTCCAGTGCATGCGGATGAATTCCGCCATTTCAGGCCTGACTTCCTGGAAACCGACAACGTCGGGCGTTTCGGCCTCCAGCCGGTCAAGCACGATGCCCTTGCGGAACTGCCAGCGGTTTTCGGCGTCGCCGTTATTGTCGCAGCGCAGGTTGAACGTAACGATTTTCATAGTATCCTCTCCAACGCAAGAAGGGGGCCGACGCCGTGCGCGCGTCAGCCCCTTCCTGTCATACGATTTCGACGAAGACCGGCTTATCGCTCTTTGCTGTCGCCGCCTTCACAAGGGTACGAAGGGCTTTGGCAATGCGGCCCTGGCGGCCGATCACCTTGCCCATGTCGTCGGGCGCGACGTGCAGCTCATAGACGATCGAGTCGGCGCCTTCCTTTTCGATCACCTCGACCTGATCGGGGTTATCGACAAGTGACTGCGCGATATACCTGATGAGTTCAAGCATGATGAAACCTCCGGGCGATCAGATCACGCCGCTCTTTTTCAGCAGGCCACGAACGGTATCGGAGGGCTGAGCACCCACGCCGAGCCAATACTTGGCGCGCTCGCCGTTGATCTTCAGCTCGGAAGGATCGGCGACGGGATTGTAGTAGCCCAGCTCTTCGATGGCCCGGCCATCGCGGGCGTTGCGGCTGTCGGTGACGATGATGCGGTAGAAGGGCTCCTTCTTCATGCCCATTCTCTTCATGCGGATCTTGACCATGGTTTGTTCCTCCTAGAATAATAGTGTTGATTGATATTGAATAAAGAATGTGTCATTCTTGATTCTCAGTCACATGCCCCGGAAGCCGGGTAAACGGAGACGGCCGCGCTTGCCGCTGCCCATCACCTGTTTCATCATTGTGCGGGTCTGTTCGAACTGCTTGAGCAGCAGGTTCACATCCTGCACGGTGGTGCCGCTGCCCGCGGCGATGCGCCGGCGCCGGCTGGCGTTGAGGATATCCGGATTGCGGCGCTCCATGCGCGTCATGGATTGGATGATGGCGCAGTTCTTGGTTTGCGCCTTCTTGACGGCGCCTTCGTCGATGTCCACGTTGTTCAGCTTGCTGCCGAGCCCGGGAATCATCTTGAGCATGTCGGTGAGGGAACCCATCTTGCTGAGCTGGCCCATCTGCTCCAGGTAATCATCCAGCGTGAAGGTGGAGGTGCGGAGCTTGTGCTCAAGCTCGCGGGCGCTCTTTTCGTCGATGTTTTCCTGGGCCTTTTCAATGAGGCTGAGCACGTCGCCCATGCCGAGGATCCGGCTGGCCATGCGGTCGGGATAGAAGGGTTCAATGTCCGAGAGCTTCTCGCCGGTGCCGCTGAACTTGATCGGTTTGCCGGTGACGGCCTTGACCGAGATAGCCGCGCCGCCGCGGGTATCGCCGTCCAGCTTGGTGAGGATCACGCCGTCGACGCCCAGGTTTTTGTTGAAGGTGTCAGCCACGTTGACCGCGTCCTGGCCAGTCATGGCGTCGACCACCAGCAGGATTTCCTGAGGATGGACGGCGTCGCGCACGTCGCGCAGCTCCTGCATGAGCGCTTCGTCGATGTGCAGACGGCCGGCGGTATCGAGGATGACGGGATCGAGGCCGTAGTAGCGGGCGTGTTCGATGGCCTGGCGGGCGATATCCACCGGATTGATCTGGCCTTTCTCGAACACCTCCACGCCGACCTGGCCGCCGACCACCTGCAGCTGCTTGATGGCGGCGGGACGATAGACGTCGCACGCGGTAAGCAGCGGCTTCTTTCCCTGCTTTTTGAGCATGCCGCCGAGCTTGCCGGCCATCGTTGTTTTACCGGCACCCTGCAGGCCGCACAGCATGTAGATCGTGGGAGCCTGGGGGGAATAGGTGAGGCGGGCGTTGGTGCCGCCGATGAGCTCGGTCAGTTCCTCGTTGACGATTTTGATGACCTGCTGGCCCGGCGTCAGGCTTTCAAGAATATCGCTGCCGACAGCCTTTTCAGTCACTTTTTTGATGAAATCCTTGACAACGGCATAGTTGACGTCGGCTTCCAGAAGCGCCATGCGGATTTCCCGCATTGCGGCCTTGACGTCCTGTTCGCTCAGCTTGCCTTTGCTGCGCAGCTTGCTGAACGCAGCCGTGAGCTTGCCGGTCAGTCCTTCAAACGCCATGCCGGATGATCACCTCTCAATCCCATTGATCCTGTCAAGCGCCTCCAGCGCTCCGCGCAAAGCGGACCGCGTGCCTTCGCTGGCCTGAACGGATTCAAGCAGCGAGCGGCATGTCTTTACCTCGCGCACGATGCGGCGGTAGCGGTCGGCCAGGCCCAGCGCCGCTTCATATCGGTTCAGCTGGGCGGCCGCGGCTTTCACCGATTCATGAACGCCCTGACGGCTGATGCCGAGCTGGTCTGCGATTTCCTGAAAGCTCATGTCCTCCTCGCAGTAAAGCGCGAGAATTTCGCGGCGGTGCTCGGTGAGCAGCGGGCCATAAAAATCCATGAGCAGCGTGAGCTCGACCCGTTTCTCCATCCGAGGCATCCTCCCGTAAAGCAATTCAGCTTGACAGCTTGTTTATTATATCAGCGGCTCCCGGGCGTGTCAAGCCTTTTTTCTTGACGAAGATGGATTTAACACAGCATGGCGTGCCGGCCCGGCGCATAGTCTTGAACGGGCGAAAGGGGGATGCCATTGTGCGCACGCGAAAGGTTCGTGTCAGGCGCCAGGTACCGGCCGGAAGGATCGTCCTGCTTCTGAGTGCGGCGCTGGCGGCTTTTCTTTATATATCGCTGCTGAGGGGAGATCCGGTAGAGGCGATCCTGAACGCGCGGGATGCGGAACGAATTCGCACGGAGGTGGTTCTGCCCGCCCTTGCACTTCACGCCGTGAGAACGGCAACCTGCGATTCGGAAGAGGCGGCCCGTGTTGAAGCGGCCCGCTACGTGCCGCGCGGGGCGGCGGGTTTTGTGTTGCACAGGGAAACATGGCATGTGCTCGCAGCCGGCTACGAGTCCGAAGAGGAGGCCATCCGCGTGCGGGACCACCTGCGCGAAGTGGAAAACATCCCCTGCGATACGGTGAGCCTGGTTTGCGGCAGCGTGACCGTTCGTGTAACGGCCACGGCCGGACAGACCGATGCGCTCGTAACATGCGAGCGGACGCTGCGGGAGACGGTGACGCTGATCGGCGCGCTCAGCTATGCGGTTGACCGTGGCGACGCGAGCGTTTCCCATGCCGTCGGGAGCCTGAAAAAGCAGTGCGAGGCGCTTCGCAAAGCCTGCGTTCTCTTTGAGGCCGGGGCGGGAGAGTCGCCTGATTCGGCGGTATGCCGTCCGTTGGCGGCGATCTGCGAAGAAGCTGCGAGAAAGATCGACATCCTGACGGAGGACGCTTCGGCGCTGACGACAGTGCAGTTTTCCGGCCGCATGAAGGCGATTTTCCTGCAGCTGCGGATTTCACAGATCGAATTTCTGGCCGCTCTGGGAGGCTGAAAGAAAAAAATCGTGAAAAAGACGGGGGGGGGGCCTGTTCAAAAAGCGCAAAGCGGTGTAACA
>LVAP01000066.1 GCA_001603025.1 Clostridiales bacterium Firm_10
ATTATAGCAGATACGCGCCCATCTGTCACCTGGATTTGGCGAAATGCGTACAGAAAAACGGGAGGGCTGATACATCAGCCCTCCCGCGGGAAATTATCAATGCGTTTCGGAAGAATTATTCCTGAGCGGCCTTCCAGGCGTCATACTGGGTCTGAACCTCGGCGATCACTTCGTCGATGCCAGCGTCATGCAGGGCAGCGCGCAGGGCCTCAATGCCCATGTCGGGATCCTCGGGATCCACAGCGCCGCAGTTCAGCGGGCTGGCGTACTCCTTGATGACGACGTTCACAGCGGCCATCTGGTCGACCACGTTGTCGCTCACGAAGCGGAAGCCCAGGGACGCGGTGGGAACGGCGTCATTGGCATAGCTCTGCAGCATGGCGTTCTTCTCGGGATCCTCGCTGGTCAGCACGTACTGCAGCATGGTGTTGCCCACGGTCCAGGCGCCGCCGTGCACGCCATACCAGTTGGCGTCGGCGATGATCTCAACCTGCTGATCGTTGACCTTGGTGTAGTTCTGGCCTTCCTTGCCGAACAGCATCAGGTTGACCAGGGTGGGATCGCAGTGCATCAGGTTGATGTACTGCATGGCCTTCTCGGGGTTCTGGCTGGTCACCGGGATGCCGAACATGGAGCCGCCGGCATGCACGGTCACGACAGCCTTGGGCTGCAGGGTGATCTCATCATATTCAAACTCAGTGGTGGCGTTGGCGGCGTACATCTCGTTGCCCTTGATGTTGTTGCCCTTCAGGGGCTGCGCAAAGGCCAGGAAGTTGCCGGCGCCGAAGGTGCCGTTGTAGTCGAAGCTGGTCAGATACTGGTCGGGAGAGATGTAGCCGGCCTGCGCCCACTTGTACATCAGGGCGATGTGCTCAGCCTGCTCATCGGTGTCATAGATGCTGTAGATGGTCTCGTCGAAGGTGCCGTCCGCTTCGGGGCACATCTTCATGGAGATGCCGTAGTCGCTCATCAGGGAATCGGGCAGCCAGGGCTCATCGGGCCAGCGGCCGTTGGTGCCGTCCATCAGGTAAGGGTACTGATCGGGATGAGCTTCCTTGTACTTCGCCAGCCAGGGCTCCAGGTCGGCCAGGCAGGTGATGGTGGGATCATCGCGGACCATGTCCCAGCCGATCTCGGCGGCGGCGGTCTTGTTGATGATCACGCCGCAGGGCACGCACAGCTCCTTGTTGGTGGGGATGCCGTACAGCACGCCGTTCACGCGGACGCCGTCCAGGAAGGTCTGGGGCAGGGTGTCGGTGATGCCCTGGCCATACTCGGCAACCAGATCATCCAGGGGCAGCAGCAGGCCGCCGGAGACTTCCAGCATATAGCCTTCCCAGTCGGCGGTGAAGATCATGTCCATCTTCTCGCCGGACTGCAGGGCGTTGATGGCCTTGTCGTTCCAGTCGCCCCAGCCAACAATGTGGAAGGAGATGTTGGCGCCAATCAGGGGCTCGATGTACTCGTTGATCGCAGCCTCAACACCTTCGCGGATGGCGGTGTTGTCGCCATTGCCGACCCAATAGCAGTCGATGGTGTAGACATCATCGGCCATCGCCATGGGCATCACGCCGATGACCAGCACCAGCGCGAGCAGCAGAGAAACCAGTTTACGCATGTGAGTTTCCTCCTTGTATATATTTAGGGGACCCCGTCCCCCTGGGGAACAATGATCAGCCCTTCACGGCGCCCACCGTGAGGCCCTTGATGAAGTACTGCTGGAAGAAGGGATAGGCCAGGATAATCGGACCCACCGTCACCACGGCCATGGCCATGCGGAAGCTTTCCGTGGGCAGGTTCGACACGTTCACGCCGCCCATCTTCGAGGCGTTCTCCTTCATGAACTGCAGGTTGTTCATGGTCTGATAGATGGTGTACTGCAGGTTGTAGAAGTAGGACGAGTCGTTGAGCAGCATGCACTGGCGGAAGTCGTTCCAGATGCCGATGGCGCTGAACAGCGCCACGGTGGCGAAGCCCGGAATGGCCAGGGGCGTCACGATCTGAACCAGCGTGCGCCATTCGCCCGAGCCGTCGATGCGGGCGGACTCGATCAGCGATTCGGGCACGTTCGAGGTGTAGAACGTCCTCATGATGATGACCCAGTAGGCCGAGAACGACATGGGCAGGAACAGCGCCCACACGGTGTCCTTCAGGCCCAGCACCATGCGCATCATGGCGTAGTACGAAACCATGCCGCCGCCGAACAGCATCGTGAAGAACGAGAAGAACGTAAAGAAGCGGCGGAGCTTGAAGTCCGGCCTCGACAGCGCATAGGCGTAGAGACCTACGGTCACGGTGGAGAGCACCGTGCCCGCAACGGTGGCGATGATGGTGTTCTTATACGCCGTGATGATGATGGAGCCGCTCTGGAACAGATATGTGTAGGCCAGCACGGAGAACTTCTTGGGCCACATGCGGTAGCCGAACTGCGTCAGCGCCGCGTTCTCGGTGAACGACGCGCTCAGGATCAGCCACAGCGGCATGATGGTGAGGAAGCACCCGATGAGCAGGATGATGTTCAGGATGAGATTGGCCTTTGGGGAAATCAGGTTATTAGCCAGGCTTTCATTCTTTTTCGCCATGTTTCTCCCTCCCTTCTCAGAACAGCGCCATCTCGGGCTGGTGCCGCCGCACGATCAGGTTGGTGATCAGGATCAGCACAAAGCCCACCGTGGACTGGAAGAAGGCAGCCGCGCTGGCGTAGCCGAAGGAGTTGCGCAGGTTGCCGGATTTCAGCGTGTTGTAGACGTACACGTCGATGGTGTAAGTCACCTGCTTCAGGGAACCCGAGCCGTTGGGCAGGGTGTAGAACATGTCGAAGTCGCCGTTGAAGATGCGGCCAACCGCCAGGATCTGCAGCATCACGATGACCGGCATCAGCTGCGGGATGGTGATGTACATCAGTTGCTTCCACTTGCCCGCCCCGTCGATGGCGGCGGCCTCGTAGAGCTGCTCATCCAGGCCGGTGATGGTGGCCAGGTAGATGATGGAGCCCTGGCCGGTATACTTCCACACCTGCGCGATCAGGAAGAAGAACGGCCAGTACTTGCGGGCCGTGCCGGCGTAGAAGCGAATGGGCGTCTCGCGCATCTGGTTCACAAAGCCCTTGTCGCCGATGATGGCATACAGCGCATACATGACCACGATCCAGCTGATGAAATACGGCATGAACATGATGGTGTGGTACACCTTGGCGGTCCTGCGGTTGCGCAGCTCGTTGATGATAACCGCCAGGCTCACCTGCAGGAACAGGCCGACCACCATGAACAGCAGGTTGTAGCCGATGGTGTTGCGCAGCAGCATGGGCGCTTCCTTGAGCAGGTAGGTGAAGTTCTTGATGCCGTTCCACTCGCTGGTGAAAAGGCTGTAGAGGAACGTGTTCTTGATGAGGGATCCCGCCGGGGCCACCTTCATCATGTAGTTCTTAAAGGCCAGGATGATGCCCGGCATGGGCAGATAGTTGAACAGAAGCAGGAAGACGACGCCAGGCAGCACCATCGACAGATAGGCCAGCTGCCGTTTGGTGGAACCCACGCCCCGCTTCTTGGCCTTCACAGTCCGGGCCGACCCGGTTCCTGTCTGGCTCATTCCGAAAACCACCTTTCCGCCATTCTCCGTTCCCGCAAGGCGAACGCCCGCAGAAATAGTTCTATGTGAAGAAATGTTACACCGCAACATATTTAAGTATATCACAGTCCACCCGCACAATCAAGCATTCCCTGGTTATTCCGCTTCTCATCGGTTGCGCTCTGGCATGTCATTTCTTCTCATTTCATTAATCACACAGCGAGCGCCTTCCTCACAGACGGACCTGGCTGGACGCGGCGGCGTCCTTCGCCTTTTCGCGCGCCTCTTCCAGCTCCTTGTCCCAGTTGAGGTGGCGGTAGGCCTCCGCGCGGGGATCGGTGTTGAACCAGTTCACGAAATCCTCCCACATGGGCACGGTCCAGGCCGTGTCGATCTGGGCGGTGGTATAAGTCTTGCTCTTGAGGCGATCGAAGCCGAAAAAGTCGCGCACGTGGTTCTTCTCCGCACGCTCGACAACCATCTCGGCGTGCTGCGGCGGAATGAAGATGACGCCGCTCATGGTGCCCAGCACCACGTCGCCCGGCATGCAGATGGCCTGGCCGATGCGGCAGGGGCCGTTATAGCTGGTCATGCAGCAGTTGCCGATGCCAGTGGGATCGTTGCCGCGATAGTATATCTGCAGGCCTTCGATCTCCACGATCTGCTGCAGGTCGCGCACGCCGCCCCAGATAACCGCGCCGCCCCGCTTGGTGCGCGTCCGGATGGCGGTGGACAGATTGCCGCCCACATAGGTGCCCTCAAAGATCTTGTCGTACAGGTCGACCACCACCACGTCGTCCTCGACGAGGTTGTCGATCACCCACTGGTTGTAGAAGCCCTTGTGGCCCTCTTCATTACGGCCGATATCCATCAGCGCGGCGTCCAGATCCGGGCGCTTGGGCACCATCACGGCGGTCACGGCGCGGCCCACCATCACCGTCCGGCCGGCGGTCATTTTGAAATCGCACTCCCAGTTGTTGCGGTAGCCCAGCCCCCACAGCGGCCCCCAGGCTTCCTCGAAGGTGATGTTCCTCATGCGGCGGAGCACGTCCGCGCTCACCTTGGGACGGCCGTCCGGCAAGCGCTCGCCCTTCCATTCGGGCGTCAGGCGAATAATGGTGTCGCGATCATTGAAAAACATGGCGATCCTCCTTTGTTCTTGGCGGTCTGTCAAAACACACGGTCAGTCTCTCTTCATCATTCCATATTAAACCAGCACCAGTCCCCTGTCGATGCGGATGCAGTCGCCGGTGATGGCGGAAGCCGCCTCGCTGCACAGGAAGAGGACAGTCTGCCCCACTTCTCCCGGCTCGACCAGGCGGCTGACGCCACGCAGCGCCGGGTTGCCGACTTCCAGTGGGGACTTCATGTCCCACTTCGGGTGCCCGGTCTTGAACTCGATCCGGCAGCCGCCCAGCGTGATGGCGTTCACGGTGATGCGGTCGCGCGTCAGTTCCAGCGCCAGCTCGCGCGTGAACATGCGGATCGCGCCCTTGGTCATGGAATAGCCCGCGTCGAAACAGGTGGGGCGATTGGCGTGCACGCTGGCCATGTTCACGATGCGCCCCAGCGGGCTCCGCCTCAGGTGCGGAATGGCCGCCTTCGCGCAGCGCCAGTAGCCGCCGATGTTGATATTCCACAGCCGCTGCAGCGAGGCCGCGTCGTATTCGTCGATGTATTTGTTGGGCTGCATGGCGGCGTTGTTCACCAGGATGTCCAGTCGTCCGTAACGCTCGACCACGGCGTCCACCATGGCGCTCACCTGCGCCGGATCGGACACGTCCGCCTGGAAGATGAACGCCTCGCCGCCGGCCTCGCGCACCAGGCGCAGCGTGTTCTCGGCCATGTCGGGGTTGGCGTTGCAGTTGATGCAGCAGCGGACGCCCGCGCCGCACAGCGCCTTCACCACGCCCGCGCCCACACCCTTGCCGCCGCCGGTCACCAGGGCCACGCGATCTTCATTTTCTCTCATAGTATTCCCTGCCCTCCACCTTCCGACGGTGCCCGTAGTACATGGTCATGCCTCCGTCCGCACGCAGGTCGCTGCCCATCAGCGGCGCCGCGGCCGGCGTCGTGAGGAAGGCGAGCAGCGCGTTGAGGCTTCCGCGCTCCGGCATGCGGCGGCTGGGATAGCGCAGATCCACGCCGAAGTACAGCGGCGACACGTCGCTGCGGCCGTCCGGATCATCCTGCGAGATGCCGCGCTGCACGAAATAAGTGCGCACGCCGTCCGGTCCATAGTCCTGGTTGGCCTCCCGCGCCAGCATCTGCGCCGCGGCGCACCCCATGCTGAACAGGAAGCCGCGGCCCACGGGCTTTTCGGCGTGAATGCTGTTGAGGTAGATGAGGCTGCCGCTCCCCTTTTCGCGGAAAATGCCGCCGAACACTTTGGTCACGCACCATGCCGCAATGGCGCCTTCGTTGCCCGCGCGCTCGAACAGGGCTTCGTCTGCCTGCTCAAAGCCGCACACGAGCAGCGGCGGGGCGGGATGGATCACGGCGGTCAGCGTTTCGGCGAAAGGCCGGGCGAAGGCGGACAGGGCCGCCTCGTCCCAGAGGCATACGTCCTCCGGCACGGCGACGGCTTCCCAGCCCTGCGCGGCGAAACAGGCCAGCGCGTCGCGAGCCTCCTGCGTGCGCAGGTCGGTGATGACGATCGTCTGCTTTTCCATGGGCGTCAGCTCCACAGCCGGTCGTGCGAGTAGACGTCGTCCCAGCGGCTGGTTTCCGCCCACAGCACGGGATAGTTCGGATCCAGGTGCTCGCGAAGCACCTCGTCGTTGTAGTCATCCACGCCCAGGCCGGGCTTGTCCGGCACGGCGATGAAGCCGTCCTCCACGATCTTTGCCGGCGTGCCGACGGTCATGTCGTTCCACCAGGGCACGTCCACCGAGTGATTCTCCAGCACGTAGAAGTTTTCCGTCGCGGCCACGCTGTGCACGCAGGCGTAAGCGGACACCGGGCTCTCGGCCATATGCACGGCCATGGCCACGCCGTGGCGCTGCGCCAGGTCGCCGATGCGCTTGTTCTCCAGAATGCCGCCGCTGGTCAGGATATCCGGATGAATGACCGACACGCCGCGCGCCTGCAGCAGCGGCTCGAAGCCCTCGGCAAGGTAGATGTCCTCACCGGTGCAGATCGGAACGGTGGTGGCGTTCGAGAGCCGCACGTACTGATCTGTGTACTGCCAGGGAATCATGTCCTCCGCCCAGGCAATGTTGTACTTCTCGATGCGGCGGCACAGCCTGATGCAGTCCTCCACGCCGATGTGGCCGAAATGGTCGATGGCCAGCGGCACCTCGTAGCCGATGACGTCGCGCACCTCTTTGACATACTGTTCCAGCATGTCAAAGCCTTTCTCAGTCAGGTGGATGCCGGTGAAGGGATGCGGAATATTGTTGAAATCATAGCTGCGGTTGCGCCAGTAGCGCTTTTCCTCAGCCGTTTTGGCCTCGCGCGCCTTGCGGCCGGCCTCATGCATTTCCTCGATCATGCCCAACGGCGCGCAGATGGTGCCGCTTTCACCGAACAGCTCGCCCAGTCCCAGGTCCATTTTGAGGAAGGTGAAGCCCTTGTCCATGCGGGCCTTCAGGGCGCGGCCCATATCCGTGCCGGTGTGCTTGCCGGCCACGTCGGTGTCACAGTAGATGCGGATCCTGTCGCGGTATTTGCCGCCCAGCATCTGGTAGACCGGCATGCCGTACGCCTTGCCGGCCAGGTCCCACAGCGCCACCTCCACGCCGCACACGCCGCCGCCCTGGCGGGCGTGGTAGCCGAACTGCTTCACGCGGCGGAACAGCTTTTCCACATTGCAGGGATTCTCGCCGATCAGCCGGCTCTTGAGCATTTCCGCGAACACGCGGTTGCCACCGTCGCGTACTTCGCCCAGGCCCACGATGCCCTGATTGGTATAGATTTTCATCAGCGTGCAGTGCATTGGCGCGCCTACGACGTCCGTAAAGCGGATGTCGGTAATGCGCAGATCGCTTGGGG
Organism: Clostridiales bacterium Firm_10; assembly: GCA_001603025.1. Taxonomy (GTDB): domain Bacteria; phylum Bacillota; class Clostridia; order Christensenellales; family Aristaeellaceae; genus Firm-10. The sequence goes on from LVAP01000066.1 coordinate 7,561, forward strand.
AGGAGTTCCGGTTAACCGTGCTGGAAATGATCTCACCCATGTAATCACCTCATCGTTGTATTCGGGAGCTGCCCGTATTCCGTGTTAGTATTATAGTATAGTGTCGCTTTTTTTTCAACATGAAAACGTCCTGCCGCGCCGCCGGCCGCGAAACTCTCTCATATTTTGACAAACCTCATGCGCCTGCCGACAAAAAGCAATTTTTTTGTGATTATCTCTTGACATCTCCCCCGAAATGCGTTATACTGGTTTTTGTTGGCGGCACAGCTGTCTGGAGAGTTGGCTGAGTGGTCTAAGGCGCACGACTGGAAATCGTGTGTACGTTGATAGCGTACCTAGGGTTCAAATCCCTAACTCTCCGCCAAAAAGTGAGCAATAAAGATACGCTATTGCTCGAAGAACAACCCCTGTTATCGCGGGGGTTGTTCTTATTTTTCCGCAGCAAGATAGGAGTACATGCGAGCGTAAGGCTCTATTGCCTTAGTCGATCTGGACTGTTATATTCGTTTTGTGCTTTGTATCATTAACATAACAGCACCGGCTGTTGGAAACGGGAACGAAAACTGCTATGCTTTATACCGTAATCCTGTTCGTTTGTCTACTTATTTATTCGCCCCGACAAAAAAATTCCCAGAGTAATGTCCACAGTGGACGAAGGGGTGGAGGTTAGACTGGAGAGAGGCAAAGAGGCAGAATTAAGTCTGGGAAAAAGCAAAGGATTTTGTCAGGTCGTGTTTTGCCTATGCCTCGAAAAACCTGCCGTCCGATGATGAGACGTCAAAGGGATGTCATCGGCATATCATAATCTATATCATAACCCTGAGAATTATGCAGCATTAAGTTGCCTGGTCAATAACAACCGCCTTGAATTACATATAAATTAGGATATTGCAGAAGCGGGACTGCGGCGACACCCATCCGATTGCAAAGCGGCGGTTTTCGCGTTATAATAAAAAAACACAAGGGAGTCGTTTACCATGAAGAAGACCTTTTCGCCGCTTTTGACGCCCGCCCTGCTTCTGTACGGCTCCGCTACGCGGGCGACGAGGCGGTTACCGATGAAAAAATGGGATTTATTGGGGTAAACCTTGACGGATAAGAAAGCAGCAATGGAAAACCTGGTTCGGGAGGCCTATGAAAAAGGCGTTTTCAACGGCGCGTGGCTCTATGCCGAAAACGGTGGAATCGCCAGCAAAGACGCGGTGGGTTTCCGCGATGCGAAGGACAAATGGCCGATGCGGGAGGACAGCGTTTTTTGAATTGGCCTCGATCACCAAACAATTTACGGTTGCGGCGGTTATACTGCTCGTCAGAGACGGACTTCTGCGCCTTGACGACGAGGTCACGGCGTTTTATCCTGAAATCCCATATCCGGACGTGACAATCAGACACCTTCTGACCCACACCGGCAGCATTCCCGAGACCTATGACGACAATATGATCCTCAGTATCTATCAGGAGGAAAAGCGCATACCTGGCAGCGATATTGTGATTCGCTTTCTGGAGAAGAGCGGTGAAAAGCCGCGCTTTGCTCCCGGGGAAAAGTTTGAATACACCAACGGCGGATACAACCTTCTGACCGAGACCGTGGAGAAGGTCTACGGCGTCCCGTTTAAGGAATACCTGCGGGAGAACATTTTCGAACCCGCGGGGATGTACGGGACGGGGGTTTATCATATTTGTACTAACGGCATCCCGCACGATAATTTTGTCCGCAATATGGTCCAAAGGACGGCGGCCTGGTGTCCGATGGTGTGACTTCTTCCGGATCAGCCCGGCCTCCGAGCCGACTGAATCCCCATCAATCAGGAATCAAAGCTGACAGAGGGAGCGCAACGCCATGCTGCATATAGCCTGGGGGTTACGCCTCCCGCCAATCCGTCAAAAACACTAAATCATACAGCCAGCGATGAAAGCCACGCCGTTCCGGCGGCGCGGTCGGCGCTTTACGGCTGGTCGTCCGGGACGGCATCCAGCACATAGAATTCGCCGTCCTTGGTTTCTATTTGGAAGAGGATGCGGCAAGGGAAATTGCTGATCGGGCGCAGGCCCAGGCGGATGGCATCGCCGTCGGGATAACACGTCCGTCCGGACATACCGTAGGGATCGGTGCGCTCGAGCAGCGGCACGTCACCGTCTGTGATGCGGTAAGCGACGCGATATAGTATGCACTGCATGATCTTCTCGCCTGTGCTGAGACTGCCCTCCACCTCAACGTCCGTCAGACAGGCCGAGTTGGATACCGGGTCGTACAGGACGTCTGCGGAATTGATCCGCTTTTCGTTCTTCAGCGCCGAATCCGTCCAGCAGGAGAAACCCCTCAGGCGGAAGAGCTGGCCGCCGTCCTCTGTGGATATGATGGACTGGATCAGGGGCTTGTCGTCTCCCTCCATACAGAGGCACAGGCCGCAGATTTCCGCCCTGAGATTGTTGCTCTCATCGAGCGTGACGGCGGGCCAGTACGTTCCATGGTAGTACATTTCATCCTCCTGGAGCATCAGCAGCAGGGAAGCGTCTTTGAAATCTTCCGCCTGCTGCGGCGTCAGTTGGACATTGTATGCGGCCGCGCAAAGCGCGGCGTTTTCCGGTACGGCGATGTCCGGGTCGATCAAAGTGGTGGGGTCGCGCGCCTCCGAGGACAGGGCTTCCGCGGGCGTGACGCTCAGGGCGCCGGAGGCGATGTCCATCTCAGCCAGCTGTTCGGCCGTCATACCGCCGGCGAAGCCGAGGACGAACGGGGAGAAGAACATCTCCTGGCCGTTCTCATCCTCACCGCCGAAGCAGAAGGACAGCGTTTCGATTGGCTCGTTCTCCAGCGCGCTCAATTCGACGGCCGCATATGTTCGGACAGAACGGCCGTCCGGCAGCGGATGATGCGGCATGAAATATCTTCCTTCGCCGTTCCACCAGACGGTCAGCGGACGGCCGTTCACAGTGCTGCCGTCCTGCTGGACGAGGCTCACAGCTTTGCCTGAGGCGTTCACGATGTCCATCCTCAGACGCAGCTGATCTCCCTGAATCGCGATGGCACGCAGATTGATCTGCAAACCGTCCGCGTCAAGCAGCCCGACGCGGGGCGGGGCGTCCTCCGCCGACACGGAAGAGAGAGAACAGGGCTCCTTCAGTTCCAGGGTAAAGTCCACGTCGTCATACAGGGACAGAGTGATCGATTCGATGCGGTCGGTGTTCCAGTACGCGGCAGGGTCGACCGGCATGATGCCCAGGATGCTCATCGTGGTCTCGTCCATATTCAGTTTGCGCCGCAGGGTCGCCTCCGCTATGGTCCACTCGTTCGGGCGCAGCAGCTGATCTTTCGTTCCCATGACACTGTAAAGCCACTCGCAGCCGTTGACCAGGCTGTCCGCGCTGAAGGAGATATCCGCATCCACGGTGCGGTCGTTGCGCATGAAGAGCGAAAAATGGACATCGCCGGCTTCATCTTCCTCCAGGGAGAGCAGGCGGACAGTCAGGCCGCCTGCCACTGATTCCGCCAAAGGCTCGGAAGCGGACAGGAAAGCTTCATGAAACGCGCTGATATCCGTTTCACCCGTCCAGTCGATGGACAGGAAAGCATTCTGCGCATAAAACTCGGCGGGCGAGGCAAACAGGTCGAACTGCAGACGCTCCAGCGTGCTCTCGGGCAGGATGGCGATCTTATCCGCCGGGATCGTCAGTGTGCACTGCAGCACGCCTTCACCTGCGGCAGAGGACAGATCGCAGTCCTGCGCGGGGAGGCGGCAGTCGTTCAGCATCACGTCGCCGGCGCAGAGCTGGGACACGTCTTCGGCGCCTGCGGGACATATCAGGTCAAAGTGGACGTACAGCCCGGCGTCGGAAACCGCGTTGATCACCTCGATGTCCTTCAGCGTTGCCGACCAGCCGTTGCTGCCGGCGATCACGTTCTGTATGTCCGTGCTGCCGGAAAGGTTCGGGTTGCTCACCGGAATCAGCTCACTGCCGAAGGCGTTTCCCTGCACGTCGTGAATTACAAACTGCGCCCAATAGCTGCGGCCGGTGAACTGCCGGTCAACGAACGCCAGCGACCAGGGTTCACGGTTGTTGATCTCATTCATATGGAAAGCAATGATGCCAGCTGTATCGCTGGGCGATCTCCATGCGGCGAACGGCAGGATGCGTCCATCCTCGTCGCGCGTTTTCTCCCGGGGATAGCTCAGGACCCACACCCACTCGCAGTTTTCATCCTTCAGCGAAAACGGCGTTCTGCCTTGACGGAGCACGTCATTCTGCAGGAGCTGGCTGCCTTCCCTGAGAAAACCGGCATACCCCTGGCCGAACTCTGATGTCAGGTCGAGCAGGCCGGAATAAGTGAGCCGATCGTCGCCGTCGAACTGGCGGAACTGCAGATATACCTTTTTCAGGTAGGCGTCCGAGGCGATAAAATCGTCGTTGCTCATGGTCCACAAATCCGACTGGAACTGTTCATATGTCTTTTCAGTCATGTTTGCGCGAATCAGATAGGTGTCGTCGATGAGATAATACTGAACGAAGTCTGTCAGGGGATTGCCGCCTTCATCGAACACGCAGAGCGTCCTGTAGTTGTAGAAGGCATGCAGGACGCCTCGGTCGTCCATGGAAACATCCGTGATTTCGTTTATTTTTTCGTAGTAATCTCCGTTGTCGAACATTCCGCCGCAGAGGATATACACCTCCGCATAACCGAAGTTCGCCATTTGCTCCTCCGTCAGCGCGAGGGTCAGTTCCTGCGCCTCAGCCTTCGGGGCCAGCGCCTCGGCCTTGATGTCTGTCCAGTCGGCCATCTGGTCGCCCAGCCACAGTTCGGCGTAGGATTGCAGGTAGTCGTTGTAGCCCGGCGCGAAGTCAAATTGAGCGTAATTCTCGCCCCAGCGCAGGGTGAAGTATTCCTTGTTGTAATAGGGATGGTAGATTGAGAGACCATGGCTGTCCTGGACGTTGCCGCGGCATGCGATCACCGCCCCGTCCAGCGCCGCCTTTACGGCCTCCGCCTCTTCCTGCGCGATGCCGTCGTACTGACTGGCCAGGCTGTACAGGTCCACCAGATCATAGTCCGAACCGGTGACGGCGCGGCCAAAATCCCGGGCCTTCAGCCTTGCGTTTGAAATGACGGAAAAGCTGTCCGCGTCCATCTCGCCGCCGAGAACGGAGAACAGATCGTCCATGGCGCGGGAAACCGTTTCCGCCTGATCCAGATCGATACAGGCCAGCGTCATCAGCTGAGGAGACTGCTCGCTGCCCTCGAAATAACTGTCGATGATCGCGCGCCCCATGGCATCGCCGTCCAGGCATTCGGCCGCTCCGGCCAAAAAACTGTAGTTCCAGCCGCTGCCCGGCTCGGTCTCCTGCGAGGCGATCATATATCTGGCATAAGGCGCGCAGGCCATCGCTACCTCGAGTGAGGACATCAGGCATGCGTCGAAGCCGATCCATTCCAGTCGATTATCGCCGCCGAAGGAGCTCTTTCGGAGAGCCGTTTCCAGTTCATTCAGATCGAGACTGTCGGGGCTGCCGCTCCCCCGGAACAGTTCGTCGAAACAGACACCGTTCATCGGGCCGGCCCCATGATCCCACAGGATCAGCGCGTAACTGTCCGCCGGGCACCTGTTTCGGCTGTAATTAAGGAAGGCGGCCAGCGTGTCCGGATCGCCCATGCTTTCCAGCTCCAGCGATTCCAGCATAAGCAGGTGGCCCTTACGGATGCAGGAAAAGCATATCCTGTCGTTGGGCAGGCCCATCTGCCAGGATTGCGAGCCGCCTGTGCAGAGCAGTACGTTTACCTGATCGGTGTCCACGCCGGAAGCGAGCATCTCGATGATGTCGGACGTTGCCGCGCCGGCGGAAGACTCCAGGTCGCTGCCGGTGACGTATATCATCAGCGTCAGCGACGCCTGGCGGTCATTTGCAAGAGCGCAGTCAGATGTCGGCAAGGCCAGCATGAGCATTGTCAAAAGAAAACACAGTTTCTTCACAGTGTCCACCTCGCAGATAGGTTTCTCAAGCCGTTCCCGCGGGAAAGGATCCGCAGGCGCAGCGACTGTTCTTCTCATGTGTATTATAGCATATAAAACATCCCGGATTCAAGGAGAATCCCAAGCGGTGCGGCCGGGATTCACAACGCTGTTTTAACCAGCTCCTCAGGCAGATTTGCCGCAATGTTCACCTTTCATTTCTCGACCTTGGTCCTAATCCCAGGACCCACTATAAAGATTATTCGATAATGTATTTGTGCTCAAGGCTTGCACATTTCACGGCGTTCCATAATGCGCCACAACTCGCGGCAGCCTTACAAGTCGCCGCTTCCTGAATATGAGGCGTAAAGCATCCGAATTCAGTCTCAGGCAGTGAAAAGGATCAATGTAGTTTCCGCAGGTTTTGCATAATGCCAAGTCCCGAACTGCAGTCCGAAAAAAAGCAGGGATCGCCGCGCCGTATATGGCTGCGAGCGATCCCTGCACGCGTGCCCTTCTGTACTATTCCTTAAGCGCGGCCTGAATATCCTCGTTTTTTCTCTTGCGACGATGGCTGAGAATCACACTCTGCAGTATGATGAACAGACCCAGCATGGCCCCATTGGCCATCTCCTGCCACCAGGATTCGTTCAGCGGGCTCAAGGCGATGATTTTCTGAATCGTCGCCAGAATCAGAGCCCCGAAAAACGTGCCGATCACGTTGCCCACGCCGCCCGTCAACAGCGTACCGCCGATGATGGAAGCGGCAATGGCATCCATCTCGCTGCGCATGGCCACGCTGGCATTGCCCGCCGGCTTGTGCATCAGGAATACAAAACCCGCCAGACCGCTGAGCAGTCCACTCAGTAAATAGCTCATGAAACGGGTGTGCTTTACATTGATAGCCAGCATCAAAGCGCTCTGCTGGTTCCCGCCGATTGCGTAAATGTGCCGTCCCAGCTTGATGCCGGTTTATGGGTTTTTACTCCCCCATCAGCGCCGGAATCTGGCCGTTTTCCGTTGAAAGACATCCCTTCTCTGTGATATAATAGTCTTATGGAGCCAGTGGAGGACTATATAAATGTGCGGCCGTTACTATATTGACGATGGTATTGACTCTGACGAACTGCGAAGGATCATCGACGAAGTGAACCGGCGTTCAAATGCGGATCAGCTGAAAACGTCCGGGGAGGTATTCCCCACGGATACTGTCCCTGTTATCGCAAACAGCCGGGCGATGGCTCCGGCTGCATTCGCCATGTCCTGGGGATACTCCCTCCCCGACGGGAAACGGATCATCAACGCCAGGAGCGAGACAGCAATGGAAAAACCGATGTTCAGGGACGGGATGATTCATCGCAGGTGCGCGGTACCGGCCACAAACTATTTCGAGTGGGAACGCGCCGGGAAACAGAAAAAGAAGTATGCCATCCATCCGACAGGCAGCGGACTCATGTACATGGCCGGAATCTACCGCGTGGAAGACGGCCGGCCGGCATTCACGATACTGACCTGCGCCCCGGCTGACAGCATTTCGTTCATACACAACAGAATGCCCGTCCTTCTTCCCCCGGATCTGGTAAAGGACTGGATCAACCCGGAATTCCGCGCAGCTGATCTCCTTCGGAACGCGATCCGGGACGTCCAATACCGCCCGACTGAGGGAGCAGCGCCGGAGCAGATCGGCTTGGACCTGGAATGCTGATCACCGCATCCTGCCGGCAGATGGCAGAATCTGCGCCCGGCAAAAGTGAAAGTACGAGGAGGAATGCATATGGATCGATATGAAGGTTACAACAAACTCGTTGCCATGGGTCCCGTGAAAACCGTCGATGAACTGATCAATCGTATCGAAGCCGAACACATGCCCATTTATCAGATGCGCTTTTTCATAAATGAAGACCGCAAAGAACCGCGCTGCTTCGGCATATATTTCGATCATTCCATCAATCGTTGGATCGTCTACAAGAACAAAGCCGACGGATCCCGCGCCATTCGCATACAGACGTGCGACGAAGCCGCCGCCGCACAGGAAATCTGGCTGAAGATCCTGTCGGAGATCAAGCTGCGCCTCGACAAAGGACAAGGACCTGTATGGCGCTCGAATTACCCGGATGTGGCTCCGCCTGACCGCGGCGCCGCCACCAGCACGGGCAGCCGGCTGGAGGAAAGCATCCGCGAAGCGGCTGAAGCCATGACCTTCTCCGATGGTGTGGCCACTGTCGCGGAGCTGGAAAACCTCATGCGGCGGCAGCAGAATGTGAATAATCTGTCCTTCAACGAGAACAGGCGTATCCCGGCACGCCTGGGCATCTACCGCAAGGATGACAACTGGATCGTTTATAAAAATGACGAGAGCGGAACTCCTGATACTCTCTACAGCGGCCCAAATGAAGCTGACGCTGTTAATACCATGCGCGCCTGGATCGTCGCGCGCGATCAATGCGAAGCCCGTTTGTCAAGAAAAGCCAGCGCGGCCGCCCGGCAGTACCAGTCGCGATCCGGCTCATCTTCCTCAGACGCCTCAGGTTTTGTGTTCCTCGTCATAGTATTGATCTTTATTCTTATCGGATCAGTGTTCAGCGGCGGCAAAAATAAAAACCGCCGTCACTACAGCGGTTATGACAGCGGGTACAGCAGCTGGTACGACGACGATGACGACGACTGGGATTCCGGCTGGGATTCCGACTGGGATTCAAGCGATACCGACTGGGACAGTGACTGGTAAAACGGATCATGTCACCGAGGTTTTGAGGCGTTCTTTGCACGGCGCCGGTTTTCGCGTATGGAGAAATCGAAAAGGAAGTTTTTCAATTGAGGAGGTTTGACTTGAAGACCAATCAGATTGAGAATCCCCTGGGCTATCTGCCCGACCCGGTGCGCCTGGGCTCCCCTGGTTGATCAGACGGACCGAAAGGAGCAGGCCGCGGCCCGGATCATCATTTCCAGACAATCGTCTGCGCGGACAGATACCGCTTTGAATGTATTCCCGCCGAACCATTGAAACTCGATGACGGCACGCGCTTTTTCAACCTCAACACCGATAGATTCAAGTTGGCACGTGAAGTCAAAAGGGCTTTCGGCCCTCAAAGTCTCAGATGTCGTTGCGTTTATCCTCTTACAGCGCACTCACAAAATCGGCAATCAGTTCGGCAAGCACCCATTTGCCATCCTTCTGCTCATTCTCCGCATTCTTCAAAAAGAGTGGCGTCAACCAAAAAGAACTCCGGCTGGCAAGTTGAATACAGTCTATCAGTGGTATTATAATAATCATGGGAGGGATTACCATGGACAGTATGAGTTCAGTTTCCGAAGCCCTTGAACCCATTCAGGCCGTAACGGATGTCTGGCAGAAGTTCGTCAGCCAGTGGCCCGCCTATGTGGTTCGTCTGTTGACCGCTGCTATTATCATTCTCGTCGGCTGTGTTGTGCTGCACTTTGGGCGTCGCCTGATCCGAAGGGTCTGCGCCCGAGCCGTAAATGGAAAAAAGCCGCGCACGGCGGCTCAGACGAAAACCATTCAAAGCCTTGTCACCAGCATTTTTAATTACACGCTGTATTTTGCTATTGCGCTGATTGCGCTCAGCGCCATTGGCGTGGATGTGTCCTCCCTGCTGACGATTGCAGGCGTCAGCGGCGTAGCCATCGGCTTCGGCAGCCAGACGCTGGTCAAAGATTTTATTTCCGGCATGTTCCTCTGGGGCGAAGGCCGTATCAATGTGGGCGACATCGTGACCATTGCCGGGCAGACGGGTATCGTTGAAGAAATCGCCCTGCGCACGACGACCTTGCGCAACAACAACGGATATGTTTATACCATTCCGAACGGGGATATCCGCACTGTGATCAACATGAGCCGCGATTTCAGATGGGCTCAGGTTGATCTGCCTATATCCCACGGTCAGGACTGGTCTTCGATAATCGATGCGCTTCAGGATGAAATGAACGCCTACGCAGCGCGAAAGCAGCTGACCGACACTCCCCAGGTCATCGGCCTCATCGCATCGGATCGTTTCAGTGCTACATTGCGAATTCAGGTCAAGTGCGAGGTGAAGGACGATTGGCTGCTGGAGCGTGAGATTCGGCAGGCTGCTCTGACACGCCTCGAAAAAGACGGCTTCAAGCCCTGAACAGAAGAAAGATCCAATTCCCCATGGACATGAAGCAATAGTTATGATAGAATCCATTTATGGGTAGTATGCTCTTTAGCGCCATCATAAAATGAATAGAATAAGACCGAGTAACAGGGTGGTATTTACAATGAAGAATGTCATTCGCTTTTTGAGTTGCCTGCTCGTGGTGGCGCTGGTCTCATCAATGATACCTGCTGACCTGAAACAGTCTATAGCTCTCGCTGAAACAACAACCGAAACAAGCCCGACGACAACCGAATACGATGTAAAAGTCGGCAGCGGCTATCTGCGCCACTACACAGACGACACATGGGAAGTTATCGAGCAATTGCCTGAGGGTGCTGAAATGGTTGGCGGCACCCTGGTTCTAACAAACGTTGAGATAAACGATTGTATTGAAGCCTCTGGTCCCCTGACGATTTCGCTTTCCGGAGAGAACGGCGCAATCATGATCAACAGCGGCGACGATGTGACGATTACCGGACCCGGCTCGCTTTCCCTCAGAGGCGATCTGCTCGGATTTGGCATCTCCTCACAGGGCAGCGTGACGCTGGACGGGTGCAGTATTACTGTCAGTGCAGAGGACCCCAAATCTGCCGCTGGCGGGATTTGGGCGCGTGACGGCCTGACGATCAGTAATTCAAATGTCTATTTGAACCATACCGGCAATACTGAGCCAAATGTATATGTTGCAAGCGGATATGTCCTGATCGAGGATTCCGAAGTGATCATGAATTCGCCTGATGCCGAGGGGTTTGGCTTAATGGCTATGGCAGAGGACATGGGCGATATGCTGGAGGACGATTTATTAATCGTTCGAAACAGTACGCTCAGCATCAGCTGTGACAGTGTAGCGATCTATCCGCGCGGCAATATACGCGTTGAAAACAGCAACGTTTCACTTACGACAACCTGTGATCTGGATAGCTTTACCGGCTTCAACAGCTTTGATTCACCGGAGCGCTATGCCGTGGTGCTGACAGACAGCAACCTGAATGCCTCCCATGAGATGGGAGACAGGACAGGAATCGCGTTGGGGTTCTACAATTCAACTGTATCTGTGGATAATTGCCACATTGTTTCCCGGGGTTCCATATGCGCCCGCTCAATAAACGCTACAGACACAGCGTTTGATATCGATATCGACCAGCTGCAAATAGGTGGCTCGGCATTTGAAATAACAGACGAAGCATTTTTTAGCGGATGCAGCATGTCGATCAATGCCGTTCGGGCGGCGGGCCTCAGAGATACGTATGGCGTCCACTTTGACGACTGTACGCTTGATATCCAAGCGGATGGAAACGGTGTTCTTGTGGATCGCGGCAGCCTGATTATGGCCCACTCTGACGCCAATATTCAGTCAAGTCAGGCTGCGCTGGCTGCTTATGAATACAGCAGTATCACTTTACTGGGCAGCAATGCCAATCTGTTCGGCAAGGCGGGAATATATGGTGCCAAAGCAGATCTGGCTCTGCTGGGCGGAAATATTCAAATCGACAGCTCCGAAGCGGCAATCGCCGTGGAATCCTACCACGCCGATCCAACGGATGTCATTTCGCTCGGGACAGCCACCGTCGTTGAAGGAGAAGCAAAACTGGAAACCACAGACCAGAGGCCGCTTTATCTGCATACCTTTGGCAATGGTTCAAACATGTATTGGGGTGACTGGGATTCCAGTCTGCCCTATGACCAATTCACCATCCGAGCGGAAAATGCCGCAAAAACTCTGCATCTGCATGGCAATGGCGCGTTCGAAGGCCGGATCAGCGCTTCTGAAACCAGACTGAGCGCGGGGATGCTCGTCAATTTCACTGTTCCGTACATCAGCGGCGCGGATGAAACTGAATTGGTTTTTGAACTGCCGGATAACTTGCGATTGATTCCGGATGGTATTACGGCAGGCGAAGGAACCGCTGATATCTCTTCTGACGGCAATAAACTCACTGTCTCGAAGGCAATGCCG
>LVAP01000067.1 GCA_001603025.1 Clostridiales bacterium Firm_10
GCGGCGGACGGCACAGATAACAGGAAAACGCACGGCCCGGACAGCCGAGGATAATGGGCTGTCCGGGCCGATGGTTTTGAAAGAGGGAATCGCGTTGCAAGTGACCTGGCAGATGCTGCTGACCGTGTGCCCCCTGGTGTTCCTGGCGGCCACGGTGGATGCCATCGGCGGTGGCGGCGGGCTGATTTCGCTGCCGGCGTACCTGCTCACCGGCCTGCCGCCGGCCATTGCCGCAGGCAGCAACAAAATGAGCGCCAGCATCGGCACGCTCATCGCGGCGGGGCGCTTCCTGAAAAGCGGGCGGCTGCTCGTGAAGCCCGCGCTGTGCGCGGCGGCGGGGGCGCTGCCCGGCGCGTGGCTGGGCGCGGAGCTGCTCAAGCGCGCGGATCCGGCGGCGGTGCAGGTGTTCCTCATCGTCGCCATTCCGCTGATGGCGCTGGTGCTCATCTTCAAAAAGGACGCGCCCGGCGAGAGCCGGCCCCTCACGGCGGCGCGGCTGTGGGGCTGCCTGGCCCTGGGGCTGGGCTGCGGGTTTTACGATGGCTTCTTCGGACCGGGCACGGGCACGCTGCTCATCATGGGCCTCACCTGGCTCATCGGCATGGATATGGTCACCGCTTCCGGCACCGCGAAGCTGATCAACCTGGCCAGCAATGTTTCCGCGCTGGTGTCGCTCATCGCGGGCGGCCAGGTGCTTTTCAGGCTGGCGCTGCCCGCGGCGGTGTTTTCGCTGGCCGGCGGTTATCTCGGATCGTGGCTGGCCATCCGGCGCGGCGCGGGGTTCATCCGGGGCATCATGCTTGCCGTACTGGCGGTGCTGATCGTCAGGCTGGCGGTGAACTGGTTCGCCTGAAAGCGCCCTCGCCCCGGAGAGAGGAAATGAAGGGAGGAGACGGGAATGCCGCTGCGCTTACTTACGGGCCGGTCCCGCGCGCTGGGGCCAAGGCTGCACGCGGAGCTGCGCGACGCGCTGGCGCAGGATGGCGGCGCGCCGCTCATCGTGCTGGTGCCGGAACAGTATACGCTGGAAGCGGAGCGGGAGATCATTTCCACACTGGCGCTGGACGGTTCGTTCCGCCTGCAGGTGATGTCGCCCGCGCGGCTGTTCTCGCGCCTGTTCGAGGCCGCGGGACGGCCGGACGAGGTGCGCATCGACGAGCGGGGCCGTGTGATGCTGATGTACACCGCGCTGCGCACCCTTTCACGGGAGCTCGCGTGGTACCGCGGGGCCCAGCACAGGCCGGGGTTCAGCGAACTGGCCGCGCGGCAGGTGAAGGAGCTCAAGCAGGCGGGCTATACGCCTGATCGCCTGGATGCCCTCGCCGGCGAGCTGCGCCCCGGTCCGCTCAGGTCCAAACTCCGCGACCTCTCCATCCTGTGGGAATCCTACGAAAAAACGCTGGCCGGGCGCTTTATGGACGGCGAAGACGAGGTCCTCCTCGCCCTGCAGCGCGTGGAGAAAGCGGAATTCCTGCGGGGCGCGCGGATGTGGGCCTACGGCTTTGAGCTGGTGTCGCCCACGCTGGCGAACACGCTGGTGGAGCTGGGCAAGGCGCACGACGCGGCGCTGCTGCTGCCGCTGGTGAACGACGCCGGCGCCCGCGATGCCGAGGCGTTCGAGCCGGTGCGCGGCTCGCTGCGCCGGCTGTTCGCGCTGGCGGCCGAAGCGGGCGTCGATACGGAGCGCGTCTGCCTGGAGGAGCCGCCCGAGCGGGACCGCCCCGCGGAGCTCTCCCACCTGCTCGGGGAGATCAACAGCTTCCCGCCCTTGCCCTTTCCCGGCGCGCCCAGGCGCGTGCGCATGGCCTCCCGGCGCAATCCGATGGACGAGGCCTCTTTCATCATGGCCGTCATCCGGGACCGCGTGATGAGCGGACGGATGCGCTACCGGGACGCGGCCATCGCCTGCTTCGACCTGGAGGGCTCCGCCGACGCGCTGCAGCGGGCGGCTGAGCTGTACGACGTGCCCCTGTTCCTCGAGAGCGGCCGCGGCGCGGACCGGAATCCCCTGGCGCAGTTCCTGCTGCTGGCGCTCAGGCTGGTGTCCGGCGGCTGGCAGGCTGAGGACGTGGAGCGCCTCATGCGCACGGGCTACACCGCCCTCACGCCCGACGAGGCCGACAGCCTGGCCGACTGCGCCCTGGAGCAGGGCCTGCGCGGCGCGCTTTGGAAGAAGCCCCTGCACCGATATCGCGACCAGCGCGATGAAGAGCTGGAACCGCTGCGCCGAAAGCTGGCGGAGCCGCTGGCGGCGTTCGAGGCCGAGTTTCTCGCCGCCGCGGACACGCGGGGCCAGCTGGCCGCGCTCTGGAATCTGCTCGAGCGCGCCGGCGCCCGGAGCACGCTGCAGGCCATGCAGGAACGCTGCGAAGCGCTGGGCCTGGTGGAGGCGGCCAACGAGAACGCGCAGGTGTGGAACCGGCTGATGACCACGTTCGACCAGATCGCCGCTCTGATGGGCAACACGTCGCTTTCCGCCCGCGATCTTTACGAGCTGCTGGCGCAGTCGCTGGCGGCGTCAGATATCAGGCCGCTGCCGCAGTCCGGCGACGCGGTGATGGCGGGCAGCCTGAGCCACCTGCGCTCGAGCGGCGTGGACATGCTGTTCGTCATGGGCTGCAACGAGCGCCGCGCGCCTGCGGCGGGCGGGCTGTTCCAGACGCATGAGCGCGAGATCCTGGGCGGCGAAAAGGACGTTTGGCTCGCGCCGGACGAAGGCGACCGCGCGCGGCTCTCCCTTATCGACCTGGCGTCCACGCTGGCCATGGCGGGGAAATTCGCGGTGTTCACATGGTCCCAGTCAGACGCGGAGGGCGCCGCGCTGCAGCCCGGCACGGTGATCGGGCGGCTGAAGGCGATTTTCCCCGACCTGACGGATTCGGGCGGCATCGCCGGCGCGGAGGCCGCGGAGAGGCTCCTGCTCAACGCGCCGGACGCCGCGCTCACGAAGCTGTCCGCGCAGGTCAGCGCGGGAACGCTGAGCGACGCGGCCCGGGGCGCCGCCGCGGCGCTGTTTGAGACGGAGCGGGGGCGCGATGCGATCGAGAACCTGCGGCGCGCCGCGAAGAGGCGCGCCTTCTCGGAGGACATCGACCGGCTGACCGCGCGGCGGCTGTATGGCGGGCCGCGCTCCGTGAGCGTCACCCGGCTGGAGCGGTATGCCGCCTGCCCGTTCATGCACTTTGTGCAGTATGGCCTGCGGCCGGTGGCGCCGGAGCCGTATGAGCTGAAGAAAACGGAGGAGGGCACCTTCTATCACGAGGCGTTGGAGGACTTCCTGAAGAACACACAGGGCAGCCTGCAGGGCCTTTCCGCGGAGGAGGCGGTGGCGCGCATGGACGATGTGTCCGAGCGCCTGCTCGCGCCGATGATGGACGGCCCGCTCGGCGACAATCCGGTGATGATGGCCTACAGCCGCCGCATGAGGGCCGTAGCCCGGCGCGCCGCGCGCACGCTGACGCGCCACCTGTCGGGCAGCCAATTCAGGCCCTGCGCGCTGGAGGTGCGCTTCGACGAGTTCGCGCCGGCCGTGGTGCTGCACACCGAGCTGGGCGACGTGCCCCTCAAGGGGCGCATCGACCGCATCGACGCGTGGAACGACGGCGACGAAACCTGGCTGCGGGTGATCGACTACAAGAGCGGCGCCAGCGAGATGAACCTGGCCCGGCTCTACTTCGGGCTGCAGCTGCAGCTGGTCATTTACCTGGCGGTGGCGCTGGGGCAGGAGGGCAGCCGGCCGGCCGGCGCGTTCTATTTCAAGGTGGCCGATCCGCTGGTGGAGTCGGAATCGCGCGACCCGGACGTGATCGAAAGCCAGCGCGCGCGGGAGCTGAGGCTGAGCGGCCTGTATATCGACGACCGGGCGGTGCTCTCGGCCATGTCGCCGGGCGTGGAGAACATCGTGAACCTGAGCCTCCGGAAGGACGGCTCGCCGACGGCCTCGGCCGCCATGATGAATGAGGAGGGCTTTGGCCTGCTGATCCGGCACGCGCTGGACGCGGCGAAGGACATCGCGCAGGGCATTCTGGCGGGCAGGACGGCCATCGAGCCGAAGCAGATGAGCGGATTCAACGCCTGCGAGCAGTGCGACTGGCGCGCCGTCTGCCAGCAGGATCCGCTGCTGGGCGGCATGCCGAAACCTGTCCGGCCCGCCCTCGCGCAGAAGGACGTGCTGGAGCGCATCCGCGAGCGGCTGGGCACGGAGGAATGACCGCGCCAATCGCCGCCTGACATGGAAACTTTCCCCAGCGAAATTCGTTATAGAATCTGGCTGCGGCGTCGGCCACGCCCATCCAGCGGCTGTTCTTTCGCGCCGGCCCGCGCGTGGATTATGTCGGCCTGGGCCACATGCCCGCCACCACGGCGAACGGCTTCATCTTCGTGCGGCTACGGCAATTACGAGGGCTACCTGGAAAAGGGCCGCCTGACGCTGTACTGACGCAGGGATCCACAAAGAACCGCCCCGGCCCGTGCCGGAGCGGTTTTTCATAAATTTAACGGAAGATCCTGTCACAAACTGTCCACACGACCAACTTACAAGTAAAACAAGGGGAGAGGGGGAAGCGCATGAGATCCGCCGATATCGACGAAATGTACCGCGCGCATGCCGTCGCGGTCTATAAATACCTCATGTCGCTGTGCCACGACCCGTCCCTCTCCGAGGAGCTGACGGCGGATACCTTCGAGAAGGCCATTCGCGGCATCGACGGTTTCCGGGGCGACTGCGCCCTGAGCGCGTGGCTGTGCGCCATCGCAAAACGGCTCTATTTCGGCGAGATGCGCCGCCGGAAACGCCTGATCCAGGTGCCGGGTGAGACGGCGCTGGTGAGCGAAGAAGACATCGAGCGCGAGTTCATCCGCCGGGAGAACAGGATGACTTTTTATCGGGAGTTGCACGCGCTGGACGAGAAGACCCGGGAAGTAATCTATCTGCGGCTGTCCGGAGACATGACCTTTGACGAGATCGGCAGCGTGCTGGGCCGGAGCGGCGCCTGGGCCCGCATGGTGTTTTACCGGGGCAAGGAAAAGCTGATGAGGAGGATGCGGGATGATGAGTGACGGGACCCGCTGCAGCGTGGTGCGAGACCTGCTGCCGGGCTATATCGACGGCGTGACCGGCGAGAAAACCAATGCCTTCGTGGCGGCGCACCTGGCGGAATGCACCGAATGCCGCGCCGCGCACCGGGCCATGACGGGCCGCCTGACCGGCGACGAGGTGAAAACTGAGGCCATGCTGAAGCACATGCGACGCCGCGGCAAACTCCGGCGCGTCCGGGCCTGGAGCATCGCGCTGGCCCTGCTGCTGGCGGTGGCGATATGCCTGCTGCCCCTGCCCCGACACGTGAGCTGCACGTATCGGGCGATTGAGTGGCGCAGCGGCGATAGGGGAAGCGCCGCGCCCAGAACGATAAGCGTCGAGGGCTTTTACATGGACTACCTGTTCCGGACGGATCGCTTCGAGGGCGATATCAGGGTTGAGGGCTATCCCATCACGGAACAGCAGACGGCCCCGGCGGTTTTTGATTACGGCGGCAAAGGCGCGCTGCTCTCCTATTATATCCAGGATGAAGAGTCCCTGGAATCGCTGTGCGCCTATGGCTACGATCAGGCGGGCGCGCTGTATCACTTCGGCATGCTGCTGATGGATCCGGACGGCGGCGCCCTGACCATCCTCCGGTATGAAGATGGCGGCTGGAGCGGCGATGGCGGCGCGGTGATTTCCGGCCCGGCGAACAGCCGCGAGGAGGCTGCGGCGGCCGCCCAGCGGCTGGCGCTCAAATACAGCCCCGCCTTCCTGGGCCGGAGCAGGTGGGAGGACAGCCTGCCGCAGGGCGATTGATTTTCGCCGTGGGCTGTGATAAGATGAGGTATATCCTGTCATGGGAGGGAAAGAGCTTTGGATAAGATGATTCGCATTCACGCGGCGGACAACGTGGCCGTGGCGATGGAAACCATTCCCGCCGGCGCCGCGCTGGACGTCGGCGGCGTTTTCCTGACGGCGCGGGAGGAGATCCCCGCCGGGCACAAGGCCGCGCTGACACAGATCTCCGCAGGGGAGAATATCGTCAAATACGGCTTTCCCATCGGCCGGGCCACGCGCGACATTGCCCCGGGCGAATGGGTCCATTCCCACAACACGGCGTCGAACCTCTCCGGCCTGAGGGAGTACGTCTACCAGCCGGTCGCCTGCCCCGGGGAGACGGAACCGCCGGCCAGCTTCATGGGCTACGTCCGCCCGGACGGCTCCGTGGGCGTGCGCAACGAGGTGTGGATTATTCCCACCGTGGGCTGCGTCAACGGAGTGGCCGAAGCCATTGAGGATCTGGCCTGCGCGGAAAAGCCGGAGGGCGTGTCGCGGGTGTGCGCCTACACGCATCCCTACGGCTGCTCCCAGCTGGGCGAGGATCACCTGATGACTCAGAAGGCGCTGTGCGGCCTGATCCGCCACCCGAACGCTGCGGGCGTGCTGGTGCTCGGCCTGGGCTGCGAAAACAACCAGGCGGAGGACCTGAAAAAGGTGCTGGGCGAGTACGACCCGCGGCGTGTCCGCTTCCTGATCTGCCAGCAGGTGGAGGACGAGATTGCCGCGGGGCTGGACATCGTGCGGGAGCTGATGGCCGACGCGGCGCGCTGCGTGCGCGAGCCGGTGCCCGCCTCGAAGCTGATCGTGGGCCTCAAGTGCGGCGGATCGGACGGCTTTTCCGGCATCACGGCCAATCCGCTGCTGGGTTCCTTCGCGGAGAAGCTCATCGCCCAGGGCGGCAGCGCCATGCTGACCGAGGTGCCCGAGATGTTTGGCGCGGAGACCATTCTGATGAACCGCTGCGTTGACAAGGCCGTGTTTGACCGGACGGTGGCCCTCATCAACGACTTCAAATCGTACTTCATGCGCTACGGCGAGAAGATCGACGAGAATCCCTCGCCGGGCAACAAGAAGGGCGGCATCACCACGCTGGAGGAAAAGAGCCTGGGCTGCGTGCAGAAGGGCGGCCGGGCCGCCGTGCGCGACGTGCTGGCCTACGGCGATCCCATCCGGACGAACGGCCTGTCGCTCCTGCAGGCGCCGGGCAACGACCTGGTGGCCTCCACGGCGCTGGCTGTGAGCGGCGCGCAGATCGTGCTGTTCACCACCGGGCGCGGCACGCCGTTCGGCTGCCCGGTGCCCACGGCGAAGATCGCCACGCAGTCCGATATCACCGGCCGCAAGCCGGGCTGGATCGACTTCAACGCGGGGCACCTGCTGGAGGGCGCCCCGATGGAGCAGGAAACCGAAGCGCTGATGCGCTATGTGCTGGCGGTCGCCTCAGGCGAGGCCGAGCCGAAGAGCGAAAAGCTGAGCAAGCGCAACCTGGCCATATTCCGCGACGGCGTGACGCTGTGAGGTATAGAGCGATGTATGAAGCAATCGACCGTTATGTGCTCAGCCTGATCGAGCGTTCCACGCCGGAATGCACGGCGTGGAACGTGGAGAAGCTGCGCCAGGGCAAGCCTGCCGACTGGAATTACATCGACGGGTGCATGATCACCGCGCTGCTCTCCATGAGCGAAATCACGGGCGATGAGCGCTATTTTGACTTTGCGGAGCGGTTTATCGACGCCTTCGTGGAGGAGGACGGCTCGATCCGCACCTACGATCCCGACAAGCGCAGCCTGGACGACATCAACGAGGGCCGCGTGCTGTTCGAGCTGTACGACAGGACGGGCCGGGAGAAATACCGGAAAGCCGCGGGCCTGCTGCACGACGAGCTCATGCGGCAGCCGCGCACGGCGGAGGGCAGCTTCTGGCACAAGAAAATTTATCCCAACCAGGTGTGGCTGGACGGCATCTACATGGCGCAGCCTTTTGCCGCGCTGTATGAAAAGCGGTTCGGCAGCGGCGATTATACCGACGTGCTGCGGCAGGTCCGCACGGTGCGCGACCGCATGAGGGACGCGCGCACGGGCCTGTATTACCACGGCTACGACGCCAGCCGCGAGGCGTTCTGGGCCGATCCGGAAACGGGCCTCTCAAAAAACGTGTGGCTGCGCGCGGTCGGCTGGTTCTCGGTGGCGCTGGCCGACCTGCTGGAGATCCTTCCCGCGGGCGGGGCGCGCGACGAGCTGGCCGGGGTGTTCACCGGGCTGATGGAGAGCGTTTCCCGCTATGCCGACCCGGAGACCGGCATGTACTGGCAGGTAGTGGACAGGGCGGGCGACGAAGGCAACTACCTGGAGAGCAGCGGCAGCTCCATGCTGGCCTACGCCATGCTGAAGGGCGCCCGGCTGAGTGTGCTGCCGGAGGCGTACCGCGCGCTGGGCCGGAAGACCTTCGACGGCATTGTGAACCGGTATCTGTCGTTTGACGGCGGACAGCTCGAGCTGGGCGGCATCTGCCTGGTGGCCGGGCTCGGGCCGGAGAACAACCGACGGCGCGACGGTACCTATGAGTACTACATCTCCGAACCCGTGGTCAGGAACGACGCGAAGGGCGTCGCTCCGCTGATCCTGTGCTACACGGAAGTGCGCAGGGCGGCGGAATAAAAGAATAAAAAAGGAGAGAGCCCGCGCTCTCTCCCTTTGATTTGACGGGCGCTGCGTCCCGGTCAGGTTGTTCTGAAATCGTCGCTGTCCAGGAAAATGGGGTTGGTCCAGGCGCGGCGGCCCTGGGCGTCCTTCACCACGGCGCGGATGTAAGGCGTGCTGGCGTTGCGCAGATTGACGGAGGCGGAAGAAACGGAGGTTTCGCCCTCGGCGGGCCTGGCCAGGCGGTAGGGGATGCGCAGGTGCACGAACTGGATCTCCGAGACGGGGGAGCACTCGATGTGCGCTTCGCCCTTGTCCACCCAGAAATCGTAGATCTCCGGGCCGCAGGAGGAGTAGAACGCGCCGTTTTTCAACGCGGCCAGGATGGCGTTCACGTTGTTGTCGCTGTTCACGCGCACCCAGCCCTGGCAGTGCTGATACATGGCGTGGCCGTCGTCCGTGGCGACGCCCCAGATCTTCTGGCCCTGAACGAGCAGCTCGTCCCAATAGGCGGCGTTGGTGTCCACGCCGTCTTCAATGGCGCAGCCGGTGTTCCAGATTTCCATGGCGAAGTTGCCGCGCAGCATCTCGAATTCGCGCGCGGGGGTGCCGCTCCATTCGGGATGGCAGTAGATGGTCATGTTGTTGTTCTCATGCAGCCAGTCCAGCATTTCCTGCGTCTGCTCCGGACGCTCATAGTGCTTGCTGGGGAATCGCTCGTCCTGCCGGAAGCCGTTGCCGTCCTCCCGGGACGGGCCGATGCACACGATGTGGTGGCAGTGGCAGCCGGGGCCGGGCAGGTTGCGATCCATCTCCATGCCGGGCACGATGGTGATGTCCGCATCGGAGAAGTTCCTGTAGTTATAATAGCGGTGGTCGGTGAGGGCCATGAAGTCGTAGCCATTCTCCTTGTGGAGCCGGATGACATCAGCCGGATCCCCGCTGCCGTCCGAGCGGGTGGTGTGGCAGTGCAGCGCGCCTTTGAGCAGCTTCTTCGCGTCGATAAACGCAGCCTGACGTTTCATGATATAAAGCCTCCTTATTGCTTAATTAACCCTTCGTAACCTTCGGCCCCTGGGGGGTATCGATGACGGTATAGCCCTTTTCGGAGAGCTCGGCGCGGATGCGGTCGGCCTCGGCGAAGTTCTTCGCCTTCTTGGCGGCCGCGCGCGCCTCCACCAGCGCTTCGATGGCTTCGTCGCGCTCACAGCCCTCGAACACCACGGCCTGCGAGGCGGCCTGGACGGCCAGCTTCTTCTGCTCCTCGCGTTTCGCGGCGGCCTTCTTCGTGAGGTCCAGCCCCAGCACGGTGTCGAATTTGTCCAGCGCGGCCAGCTTGGTGGCGTCGGTGGTGTCGTATTTCAGCGCGTCGTACACGGCGGTGACTGCCAGGGAGGTGTTCAGGTCATTGTCCAGCGCGGCGCGGAACTTTTCATCCAGTGCGTTCAGCGCGGTTTCATCAACCTCGCCCTTGCCGGGCGTCAGGGCGGCCACGCGGGCGACGAGCTTGTTGTAGGAGCCCTGGGCGTTGTCGAGGATTTCCCAGGAGAATTCCAGGTTGCGGCGGTAATGGCTCTGCAGGCAGAACAGCCGGTAAGCCAGGGGATCATAGCCCTTTTCCTCCAGCAGGCTCACGGTGAGGAACTCGCCGCTGGATTTCGACATTTTGCCCCCGTTTGCGTTCAGGTGCCGCACGTGCAGCCAGTAATTGCACCACTTGTGGCCCAGGTAGCTCTCGGATTGCGCGATCTCGTTGGTGTGGTGCGGGAAGGCGTTGTCGATGCCGCCGCAGTGGATATCGAGGTCCTCGCCCAGGTGCCGCATGGAGATGGCGGAGCACTCGATATGCCAGCCGGGATAGCCCACGCCCCACGGGGAATCCCATTTCAGCGCCTGATCCTCGAATTTCGATTTGGTGAACCACAGCACAAAGTCGTTCTTGTTGCGCTTGTTGGTGTCCTCCTCCACGCCCTCGCGCACGCCCACGGCCAGGTCTTCCTCGTTGAAATCGTTGAATACGTAGTAGCGCGGGAGGGTGGAAGTGTCGAAGTATACGTTGCCGCCGGCCAGGTAAGCGTGGCCGGTTTCAATCAGCTTTGTGATGATCCGGATGTAGTCGTCGATGCAGTTGGTGGCGGGCTCCACCACGTCCGGCCGACGGATGTTCAGCTTATCGCAGTCGGCGAAGAAGGCGTCGGTGTAGAATCTGGCGATTTCCATCACGCTCTTGTGCTCGCGGCGCGCGCCCTTGAGCATCTTGTCCTCGCCCTCGTCCGCGTCGCTGGTGAGGTGGCCCACGTCGGTGATGTTCATCACGCGCTTCACGTTGTAGCCGGCGTAGCGCAGGTACCTGTCGAGGATATCCTCCATGATGTAGGTGCGCAGGTTGCCGATGTGGGCGAAGTGATACACGGTGGGGCCGCAGGTGTACATTTTCACGATGTCGGGGTGATTGGGGACGAAATCCTCCTTCACGCGGGACAGGCTGTTATAAATCTTCATTTTCCAGTTCCTCCTTCAGTATCCTGATGCGCTCGGCCCGCTCGGAGCAGGCGGCGTCCTGAGTGCGCCGTTCGCAGTTCACGCAGCGCTCCAGCTCGTCCAGCCGGGCGGACAGCGCCATAATGCGCTCCTTGACCGGGTCGGGCAGGTTCACCTGGTCGAGATCGATGTCCACGCGCTCGTCGTTCATGCGCACCACGCGGCCGGGGTTGCCCACCACAGTGCAGTGCGGGGGCACTTCCTTCAGCACGATGGCGCCCGCGCCGATCTTGGAATGATCGCCCACCTTGAACGGGCCGAGCACCTTCGCGCCGGATCCGACCACCACGTTGTTGCCCAGCGTGGGGTGGCGCTTGCCCACGTCCTTGCCCGTGCCGCCCAGCGTGACGCCCTGGTAGAGCGTGACGTTGTCGCCCAGTTCGACCGTCTCGCCGATGACCACGCCGGTGCCGTGGTCGATGAAAAGGCCCTCGCCGATGGTCGCGCCCGGGTGGATCTCGATGCCGGTCAGCCGGCGCGTGCGCTGAGACACAAGGCGCGCCAGCAGCTTCATATCGTGCGTCCACAGCCAGTGGGCGCGGCGGTGCCGCCGCACGGCCCGGAAGCTGGGATAACACAGCACGACCTCAAGGGGGGTGCGGGCGGCGGGGTCGCGGTCCAGCACAGCCTGAATATCGCGCTTCCAATGCTTGAACATAGCTTTCCTCTCAATTCATACAATGCGCCGCGTCTCAATCAGAGGCGCGGCGCGTGGTTCCACTCTGCTTGGAGAACCTGGTTCTCCCACTCAGGCGCGGTAACGGCGCGCATGCGGCGCCGCCTACTGGCGTTCGGCGGCGCGGCTCACGGGGGCACTTCGCCGGTCGTTCGCGCGGGGGCGGCTTTCAGCCAGGGGCCGCCTCTCTCTGGACAGGAACGACGGGTTACTCTTCCCGGTCATGGCCTTTTGGTGTTCTGGAAGTATTATATGCCCGGCGCGCGGCGGCGTCAAGCGGGGAAGCGTAAATATTCTTTGCGCGGCAGTGCCGGGTACACGGGGGCGTCACAGGCCGACAAAGCGAAATTCGCGTCGAGCGGTCAAAACAGCGGCATGGGCGAATATACTCCCTAACAGACCATCCACTGCGGCGGGAGTGATTGCGATGACAGAAGGCACGGCTATGTCCCTGATGAAGCGGCTGCGGGGCGCGCGGCAGCTGGCCCGTGTGCGCCTGAGCGAGATCGACTCCAACCCGCGCCGGCCGAGGCGCAGCTTCCCGCCGGAGTCCATCGCCGGGCTGGCCGAGTCCATCCGGCGCTACGGCCTGCTCTCGCCGATCATCGTGCGGCGCTGCGCGTCGGGCCGCTATGAGGTGGTGGCGGGCGAGCGGCGGCTGCGGGCGCTCCGGCAGCTGAACTGCGACGCGGCGGATGCGTTCGTCCTGCCGGGCGGGCAGGATACAGCGCTTCTGGCGCTGGCGGAGAACCTGCACCGGGAACCGCTGGGTTATTTCGAGGAGGCGGAGGCCTACCGCGCCTGGATGGACGAGCACAGGCAGACGCAGGAGGCCCTGGCGGAGCGGCTGGTCAGGAGTCCTTCGGCCGTGGCGAACAAGCTGCGCCTGCTGAAGCTGCCGCCCGCCGTGCGCGAGGCGCTGCAGCGCGCGGGGCTCAGCGAACGGCACGCCCGCGCGCTGCTGCGGCTGACCGGGGAGGAGCGCCAGCTGGCTGCGGCGCGGCAGGCGGCCGAGGACCGGCTGAGCGTGCGGCAGCTGGAGGCGCTGGTGGCGAGGATGCTGACAGAGCCGCTGCGCATGCCCGCGGTGAAGACGCTTTGCCGGGATCACAGGCTGTTTGTGAACGCCATCAACAGCACGGTGAAGACGCTGCAGCGGAGCAATGCGGCCGTGACCAGCCGTGTGGTGGAGCGCGAGTGGGAGGTTGAGGTGATCATCACCATTCCCAGGGCCGGGCCGGGAGCCCGGCCAACCGCAAAAAGCGCGGCCCAATGACAAATGGATGTTGCGCAAACCGCCGAAACATGCTAAACTCATGATGTCGACCATTGAGACACGGCCGCCGCGTGCGGCACAAACAGGTATGGGAGGGGATACCGATGATCCGCGTAACTGTGTGGAACGAATTCCGTCATGAAAAACACAGCGCCAAAGTGGCCGCCATCTATCCGAACGGCATGCATGAAACCATAGCTTCTTTCCTGCGCGAGCAGCCCGACTTCACGGTGGGCACCACCACGCTGGACGAGCCAGAGCACGGGCTGACCCAGGAAGTGCTGGATAACACCGACGTGCTGATCTGGTGGGGACACATGGCGCACGAAGAGGTGCGCAATGAAATCGTTGAGCGCGTATACAACCGCGTGATGCAGGGCATGGGCCTGATCGTGCTGCACTCCGGCCACGCCTCCAAGATCTTCCGCAGGCTCATGGGCACCAATACGCACATGCTGCGCTGGCGCGAGGATGGGGAAATGGTTCGCCTGTGGGTCATGGATCTGGCGCATCCCATCGCGCAGGGGCTGGGAGACCACTTCGAGCTGCCCATCGAGGAGACCTACGGGGAGCACTTCGATATTCCCAAGCCCGACGATCTCATCTTCGTGAGCTGGGTGCCGGGCGGCGAGGTGTTCCGCAGCGGCTGCACCTGGAGCAGGGGGCTCGGCCGCGTGTTTTACTTCCAGCCGGGCCACGAAACCTGCCCGAGCTATCACGACAAAAACGTGCAGCGCGTCATCACCAACGCAGTGCGCTGGGCTTACCGCCCGCAGCCGGTGTATCAGCCCGAGACGGGCCACACCACGGCGCTGAAGGACATCAGCCTGGGCCGGCAGGCGTGACGGCGTCCCGTGGGGAAAGGCGTATAAATATAATTATAATAAAACAGAGGAGAGGGCGTAGAGCTCTTTCCTCTGTTTTAATGAATGGGGATGCGTCAGTCCTCGAAGACCCTGGAGCGCTGGATGCGGTAGCTGGCGAAGTACAGCAGGCCGTCCACAATGATCTTGGCCAGCAGGGCGGGCACGTGGAGCCGCTCGAGCAGCAGGTGGCCCACGCAGCTGCAGCCGAGGATAAACACCGCCAGGATAGCATAGCGCAGCAGCGAATGGCCGTTCATCTTCTTGCCGAACACCATGCGGCTGTTCAGCGCGTAGTTCAGCAGGGCGCTGATGACGCGCGCGCCCACCTGGGCGGCGACGCGGCTCCAGGCCATCGCGTAGTGAAACAGCGAGAAGAGCAGCAGGTCGACGAGCGCGGAAATCAGCGAGGAGGCCACGAACTTGCCCGCCTGGCGGAACATGAGGCCATAGATCTTCAGGCCGTCCTTCAGGGCGTTGAAGTGCGAGGAGGCGTTGTTGTCGATATAGATGGTCTCGATCTCGATTTCCTTCACGGGGATGCTGTGCTCGCTGGCGCTGATGAGCATGTTGATCTCGTATTCGTAGCGGTCGCCTTCCAGCGTGGAGAAGCGGTCCAGCGCGGCGGCGGGCAGGCCGCGCAGGCCGGTCTGCGTGTCGTTCAGCCACAGGCCGGTGAGCAGGCCGAACACGCCGCAGGTGAGCGTGTTGCCGGCCTTTGAGCGCGGAGGCATGGCCTTCTTGTCGCGGGAGCCGAGGATGAGCGAATCGGGGCTGGCGATGAGCGCGTTCGCGATCTTTGCGACGTCGGCGGGGGTGTGCTGGCCGTCTGCGTCGGCGGTGACAACGCCCACGCCGGGCGTCTTTTTGATTTCGGTCAGGCCGGTTTTGAGGGCCGCGCCCTTGCCGCGGTTGACCGGGTGCGTGAGCACGACGGCCTTGCCCTGAAGATCGGCGAAGATGGAGGCGAAGGGCTC
>LVAP01000068.1 GCA_001603025.1 Clostridiales bacterium Firm_10
CTGAGCGCCGTGAAAGTGTTGGACGCTGGCGGTCTGGCTGTCGCACCGGGCTTTTTCGACGCGCACGCCCATTCCGACCTGTCATTCCTTGAGGATGACAGCTCGGCTTCCAAGCTCTATCAGGGCGTTACAACGGAGGTGACCGGCCAGTGCGGCTCGAGTCCCTTCCCGGCTGGGCCGGAAAGCCCCGGACAGTCGGATGACGGGAAATGGCGCTGCGCATCCTTTGAGGATTTTACGGAGCGATTCAGGGCTGAAGGCTGCCGCATGGCGGTCAACCAGGCCATCCTTGTGGGGCATGGCAGCCTGCGGGCGGGCGTCGTGGGTTACGAGGATCGCCCGGCCACCAGGGCGGAGCTGGACGCAATGAAGGCGCTGCTCCGGCGCGATCTGGAGAGCGGAGCATGGGGCCTGTCGCTGGGCCTTGAATACTCGCCCGGCTTTTTTGCCGATTCAACGGAACTGAACGAATTAGCGGCTGTGGCCGCCGAATATGACGGCCTCGTCACCTGTCACATGCGCAGCGAGGGCCTGCAGATCGACGAGGCGATAGACGAGCTGATGAATATCGGACGCGCCACGGGCGCCCGCGTTCATGTGTCTCACCTGAAACTGGATAATTTCCGCGTTCATGGCCGCGCGGCTCAGGTATGGGCAAAGCTGGAGAAGGCGCGCGCGGAGGGAATGAGGGTAAGTGCAGACATGTATCCTTTCACGGCCTCATGCACCACCCTTACCATCCGCTGCCCCAAGTGGTGCCGACAGGGCGGCGGGGAGGCCGTTGCGGCATGTCTGCAGGGGCCGCGCAGGCAGGAAATCATCGAGGGCATCCGGACTCATTATTTCAATGCGGAACGCGCTGAAACCTGCCTGTTCAGCGATGATGCGGGGCTGTGGCCTGCCATTGTGGGCCGCACCCTGCGCAGCGTGGCCGAGGAGGATCTGCACACAACCGACTACGCCCTGGCGGCCGCCGAGGTGCTGACGCGCACGCGGGGCCGGGCGAACTGCATCTTCTTCGTGATGAGCGAAGAAGACATGATGTATTTCCTGTCGCGGGACGTGGGCATCGGCTCGGACGGCTGGGCACTGTCCGGCGACCCGGCGAAGATTCGCACCAGGCCGCATCCCCGGTCCTACGCGGCGCTGACGGAGTTCTTCCGCCTGGCGCGCGAGCGCGGCCTCTGTCCACTGGAAGAGGCCGTGCGGCGCGTTACATCAAAGGCGGCCGACATGGTCGGCATGGCGGACCGGGGACGCCTGCTGCCAGGCATGAAGGCCGATATCACTGTGTTCGATCCGGAAACGATCGCACCGCGCGCCACATACTTGCAGCCTGTCCGGCTGTCGCAGGGCATCCGGCATGTGCTGGTTGGCGGCGGCGTCGCCATGGAAAACGGCGGGCAGACCGCGTTCCGCGGCGGTCGGTTTTTGAAAAAGCCGCGGGCGGATCGGAAGGGCTAGTGCAGGATAAAGGCCGTGTCCGGCATCAAAGCAGGGGCGGCGCACAGCTCGATGCGGCGATCCGTTGCAATGCTGCCCGCCTCGACCGATACAGGCGGTATGGGCATAAAGACCCGCTTGTCCGCCGGGATCGAGGGATCATCACTGTAGTCGTTGAAAATTGTGAGCGGCGCGGCGGGATCCGCCTCGCCGTTTTCAATTACGGTCAGTCCGTCGATCATCACGCGCTGCGGCAGGAAGCAGGCGTAGCCGAAATCGTGCGTGCCGTCGTTGTGCGCGGAGAAAACGGAACGATCCTTTCCCAGCGGGCGCCATGTGCAGTTGCGAAGGGTGAAATCGCCCCGCCAGGTGCTGCCGTAGTCACTGCGAAGCGTGACCAGTGCCCTGCCGCACGCCTCGGTATCTTCCACCAGGAAGGTGCCAAAGCCGATGGCGTTGAGGCACTGATGGCCCAGCGTGCAGCGGCGCAGCGTGCAGTTATGCACACCGCAGTGGGCGTCGAAGCGGGAGAAACGGCAATCCTCCAGCGTGAGATCGCGGCAGAAGTTGCTGCCAATCAGGCCCCAGTAAGCGCGGTCCATGATGTCGGTGGTCTGCGCGCAGCGCGATATGGTCACGTTCGCGGCGGCATTCAGGTTGATGTCATAGGAGCCCATGGCCACGGGAAGATTTGCGCTGCCGATGGTCCAGTATATCTTGTGCGCGGTAAACAGGCAGTCGTGAATGTCCACGCGGGCGCATTCCAGAACGGATATGAAGCCGCGGTAAGGCGCACCGTGGTCCAGCTCACCCGTCACCAGATGCGTGATGCCGCTGACTTCCACGTTTGAACGCCTGATCTCGATGTTGCGGGCGTGATAATTGTATTTCGACTCGGCCTGGTTGGCGATGGTGGTAAACTCGCCGCCTGTGAGAACCAGCTTATCCCGATCGATCGGCAGCGCGCGCACTTCGGTGATTTCCTCGAAGGTGAGGGAGACGGGCGAGGACAGCAGGCCGTCCGCCCCGAGGATGAAGGCGTCACGCCGCGGTGAGCCGTTATCCTGATTGAGACCGCGGCGTATATAATCGTTGTGATGGGCGTTGAATACGAGCAGATACAGCTCCTGCCCGGTGGGATTGTCGATGAAGGACTGTCCTTCCTCCAGCGTCCGGAGAGTAAAGGGAATGGGGGCCAAGGCGGAAGTTACCAAAAAAACAGGGCTTTTCAGGTTTTCGCAGTTTACATCGTCAATGAGGAATTCCGCCCCTGTCCAGTCTGTGGAGGTCTGGACGACAGCGGTGGCGTCCGCAGGGGAAATGTAGTATACCGCGCCCGGCTTCGCGCGCACCGGCAGCCCTGCCTTGTTGGCGTGTTCGTGTGCGCTGACGATGGCAGGCATGTCGTCTGTACGCCCGTCGCCCGCCGCACCGAACATTTCATAGGTGATATAATCCATGGCCTTTTCCTCCTGCAATTGATTTGAAGCGGGAAACAGAGTGAAAAGAGGGCTTCCGCACCGCGCTGCGGTGCGAAAGCCCTTTGTGTTCAGTCGAAATAGACGGGTTTTCCGGTTGCGGCCGAGGTGTAGATGGCCTCGAGGATCTGCGTGACGACGAAGGCCTGCTCGGGCTTGGTAATGAGCGGCTTGCTGTCGTCCATCACGTGCTCGATCCACATACGGGCTTCGATGTCTGCCGGGCTGCCGCCGGCCTTGCCCTCGAAGAACGCCGCGCCGCCGGCTTTCAGCTCAGGCTCGTACACGAACGTCTTGGAGAATTTTTCGCCGTTGATGCGCAGGCCGCCGCCTTCACCCATCATATCCGCGCCGCCCTTGTCGCCGCAGAGCACGGTTTTCGCTTCGTTCACAAGCAGCGTGTTGAGCGCCCAGCTTGCCTCGAGGGTGATGGTCGCGCCGTTCTTCATGCGGATGAAGCCGAAGGCGGAATCCTCAACGGTGAATTTCTTGGGATCCCAGGGCCCCCAGGCATTGGCGGCGTTCTCGGTGTCGGCCAGCTTCCGGTAAGTGGTGCCCACCACCATGGCGGGTTCGTAGTTGTCCATTTCCCACAGGGTCAGGTCCAGCGCGTGGGTGCCGATGTCGATCAGCGGACCGCCGCCCTGGTTTTCGGCATCCAGGAACACGCCCCAGGTAGGCACGGCGCGGCGCCGCACAGCCTGAGCCTTGGCGTAATAGATTTCACCCAGCTCACCGCTCTCGCAAACCTTTTTGAGGAACATGCTGTCCTGGCGGAAACGGCTCTGGTAGCCGATGGTCAGCTTTTTACCGGTGCGCTTGGCGGCATCCAGCATTTTCCTGGCCTCTGCGGAATTGATGGCCATGGGCTTTTCGCACATCACGTGCTTGCCGGCCTCCAGCGCATCAACTGTGATGAAGGAGTGCTGCTTGTTGGGCGTCAGCACATGGACAACGTCGATGTCTTTGCGGGCGAGCAGTTCTTTATAATCAGTGTGTACTGTCGCGCCTTCAATGCCGTATTCCTTTGCGGCCTTGACTGCGCGCTCTTCGATGATGTCGCAGAAAGCGACCATCTCGACCTGGGGCAGTTTCTTCAGGGAAGGCATGTGCTTGGCGTTGGCGATGCCGCCGCAGCCGATGATACCGATTCTGACCTTATCCATGAGTCAATCCCTCCTTTTGAACAGGATTCAACGCCGCTCACTGGCGGGCGGCGATATCCTTCACCAACTGATAGTATTCCCGGCCCATGGCGTTGCCGAACTGCGCGCGCAGCTTGTTATAGGCCGCGCGCAGGTTGCCGCTCTCCGTGAAGATGTCCGCGATCTGGCGGGCCACATCTTCCTGGAGCCCCGCGTCGACCAGCAGGGCGATGGGATCGGCCGCGCCGTCGGGTTCTCCGCCCGTTTCATCGGGTTCCGCGGATGTTTCCTCGCTGGGGGCAACAGATTCTTCCACTGTGTATTCTTCGGTGGACATCGCCTCGTCCGGCATGGCCGCTTCATAGGCAGAAGGCGCGTCACCCTCGTTATCCAGCGTTGTTTCAATATCGCGCGTGGCGGAGGGCAGGCTCACCCAGCTGTTTCCGTCTGCGCTCTCCTCGATCAGGAACATATTTCCAAAGGTGCTGGTCAGGTAATTGAGCGGTTTCTTGCCGGAACCCTTCTTGTCCGCCTGGTATTCAGGCAGCTTGTTCAGCAGGGGGAAGAGCATGCCGGTCTGGATGCGGCCGCCGTGAGATTCCAGCTGTTTCTGGATGAAGGCCTGCAGCACTGCGGCGCGCTCCTCGTGGGTGTGGGCGGCAGGCTTTGGCGCGCGGCTCTGGCGGGGCGTGGGCTGGGCAGGCTCAGGTTTGGCCGGCGTGGGATGTGCGGCCTGCGCCTTGGCGGTTTGCAGCACGACGAAGCTGGTGCAGGCGGTGCGCCACAGCTCGTTCGCCTTGTCCGTGCCCATGCCGATGACCTCGACGCCGGCGTTGCGCAGCCGGATGGACAGCGAGGAGAAATCGCTGTCACTGGAGGCGATGACAACGGCGTCGATGTTGCCGGCCAGCAGGAGGTCCATGGCGCCGATGACCAGCGCGATGTCGGAGGAATTTTTCCCTTTCGCGGCCTTGATGGTCAGGTTCGGATGAATGGCGTATTTGAGGACCGGGGACACCCAGGCGGTCAGCGCCGTGGCGGCCCCGTAGATTTCCCTGCGGACAATGGTGCCGAGGGAGGCCGCGTGGGTGAAAATAAAGTCCGCGGAGGCGGGCAGTATATTTTCAGCGTCGATCAGAATGGCGAGATTCATTCGTAAAACAGTCCTTTCACACTCATATACCGGCATTATACAATAAACAGAATGAAAAGTCCATAAAAGGAATGAAAAGTCCGCTGTCATTTTCCTGTTCCGCGCAAGGATGGCAAAGGTTGAATTTGACGCGGATCTGTGGTATATTGAATCTGAGAACAATGCGGCATCGCTGCTTGAGGAGGAAAAACCCATGAAACCGGAAGTCAGACACCTGCCCATGAATCCCACCCTGGCCGGCCAGGCGGAGCTGAAACAGCATATCGTCTATTCCGCCAACGGTCAGGAACTGACGCTGATCCTTCCCTGGGCGCCCGGCGACAAGCGCGAAGGGCGTGCGCCTGCCCCGCTGATCGTGTTCGTGCAGGGCAGCGCCTGGACGACGCCGAACCTGGACTATGAGATCCCCATGCTGTCGCATTTCGCCGAGGAGGGCATCGCCGTGGCGACTGTGTCGCACAGGAGCACGCAGGACGGCTTCCCATTTCCGGCCTTCCTCGTCGACGTGAAGTGCGCGATCCGCTTCCTGCGCGCGCATGCCGCGGAGTATGCTATTGATCCGGCGCGCGTTGCCGCCTTCGGCACGTCCTCAGGCGGCAACACGGTGTGCCTGCTCGGCCTGACCGGCGACGACGAAGCTTTCCGCACCGAAGAATATGCCGACCAGAGCGACGCCGTGTGTGCCGTGACCGCCTGTTTTGCCCCGACGGATCTGCCCGCGCTGTTCAGACACCTTCAGGACGCGCCAAACATCGACGCCGTCAAGGCGGCGTATTTCGGGCCGGACCGCGAAAAGTGGGCGGAAGCCATGGAGGCGTACAGCCCGGTGTATCTGGTGCGCGAAGGGAAGGCATACCCGCCATTCCAGCTGCTGCACGGCACGGGCGATCCGCTGGTGCCCTGTGCGCAGACAGAAGCGCTCTATGACAGGCTGCGCGCCGTGAACGCGGAGGTGTCCGCCTGCTATGTGGACGGCGCGGAGCATGAGGGCAATTTCTGGAGCCCGGAAGTGCGGCGGGTCATTCATGACGAGCTGGTCAGGCGGCTGCTGTGACGCGCGGTGCATCGCCGATAAAGAGCCGGCCGGCGGTCCTTTAAGGGACTGCCGGCCGGCTCTTTGCCGCTTGATTCGAGTTGCCTGCGATGGTATAATGATGGCATCATGTTGACCGCGTGGACGGCGCGGCCGGAGGGAGATGCACGCATGAAAAAACTGCGGGAGACGTTCAGGCCCGAATCGGGCTACCGGGTGTTTTTCCTGTCCCTGCTGGCGATGGGCCTGGGGTACGGATTGTACAAGGGCGTGATCGACAACTACCTGGCCGAGATCGTTTCGATGAACGAATTTGACCGCGGCGTGGTGGAGTTTTTCCGGGAACTGCCGGGGCTTGCCCTGGTGTTCCTTCTGGCGGCGATGTACACGCTCTCCGCAGAAAGCATCTACAAAATCGGCGCTCTGGTCATGCTGGGCGGCATGGGAATGCTGTTCGCGGTGCCGCCTGCCCGCCTGTGGGTGACGCTGGCCATCTGCATCCATTCGCTGGGCGAACATATCCAGCTGGGCATGAAAAACACGCTGTCGCTGCAGTACGCGAAACCGGGCCGCGGCGGCGCCGCGCTGGGCATCCAGAACGCGCTCACCCAGGCAGGCACGCTGGCGGGCTACTTCGCGGTGATGATCGCCTTCCTGTTCGTCTCGGGCGAAGGCTCGTTCAGGGGATTCTTCCTGGTGTCCGCAGCGATGATTGCGCTGGGCACGGCGGCGTCCATGAAGCTCAGCGGCCGCAGCGAAACGGATAAATCCCGCAGCCGCTTCTATTTCCGCAGGAAATACGTGAAATACTACTTCCTCGAGGTTTTTTACGGCGCGCGCAAGCAGGTGTTTTTCACATTTGGCCCTTATGTGCTGATCCTGTTTTACAACGCCGGCACGGCGACGATCAGCCTGCTGTTCTCCATCACGGCCGTGTGCGGATTCGTCCTGGCGCCGGTCGTGGGCCGGATCATCGACCGGCTGGGGTATAAAGTGGTGATGGTGGCTGATACGCTGATTCTGGTGATTGTCTGCTTCCTGTACGGCTTCGCACATCATCTGTTCCCGATGAACGTTGCCTTCATCGTGTGCTGCGTCAATTACGTGCTGGATTCGGTCATATCCCTGGCGTCGATGGCTTCAAACGTTTATGTTCAGGATATTTCCGACAGCCCGGAGGAGGTGCGCGCCACCATATCCACCGGCATTTCCGTCAATCATCTGATCACTGTGCTGATCGCGCTTTTCGGCGGCTGGATATGGCGGACCCTCGGCATTGAAACGCTGTTCACCCTCTCGGCCGTGCTGGGGCTGTGCAACAGCGCCTACGCGGCGTCGATCAAAACGCCAGTTCGCCGCGCGGAATGAGGGGGAGCGGCCCGTCAGGCCAGGGTAAAGGACAGCAGCTGCGCGCTGCCGTTTCCGTGATAAGTGAAGTAGATAGCCCGGATGCCGTCCGGGATGGCGATGTCGGCGGAATAGTCCGTCCACAGGCTGGTGAAGCGCACGGGGATGCGCCCCAGCTCCGGGCCGTTCCACGAGGTGCTGACGGAGAAATACCCGCCGGCATAGCCCCGCACGCGGATGCCCACATGTTTCACGCCGCGGCAGTCGAAATACTTGAAGCCGCACGATGCGGATTCCGTCATGTTGGCGATGTAACCCGGCTCCTCGTCGCCGTCGCGCCCGTCCTGGGTGATCTTCGGGAAACGCGCGTCCAGCCAGAATCCGTTGCCGCCCGATCCGCCGGTATACACGTTGTCCACGGCCGTGAAGAGGTTGCAGGCGATGTGGGCGGGGTAGGTGCCCCGGCCTTCCAGCGGCCCGCCGTTGAGGCCGCAGGAGGTCATCTCCGCCTGGGGAATGCTTCCGTCCGGCCTGATCACGATCCGTTCGGCCATGCCCTGGCGGCTGAAGTTTGTGCCGTCGGTATGGCGGTGATAGAAGATGTAATGGTCATTCCCGATTTTCACCATGCCGCCATGATTGTTCGCCCCATAGTACATGGGCTTTTCCGCCGGCTTGTAGCCGTCGATATGCAGGTCGCAGTTGCTCACCAGCACGCCGCCGAAGCGGAAATCCCTTCCCGGATGGCAGCTGGTGGCGTAGCACAGCTCGTGCATCACGATGGACGAATAGACGAAGTAATAGAGACCGTTGAATTTCCGGATGGATGAGGCCTCAAAGAACTCGTGGCCCTCCCATTCCGTGCCGCGGGCATAAGGCGCGCTGGGCATGATGGTCACGGGCGGCTCGGCGACGGTCAGCATGTCCGCGGCCAGCACAGTCATCATGGGGCCGGTGCGGGTTTTATCCCACGGGCCGCAAAAGCCGGTGTACATGTATGTGAGGTTCCCTTCTGTGAGCACGCCGGGATCAAACTGCGGCTCGTCGCCCTCGCGTTCGCCCAGGCGTGTGCCGTCCGGGTAGCGCACATTGCCCAGGTATTTGTATTGTCCGGCCGGCGTATCGCACACCGCCACGGACACGTAGTTTTTGTTGCTCAGCACATAATAGAGGTAATAGCGGCCATCCGGCCCCCACGTCACGTCCGGGGCGAACAGGCAGCCTTCGCCGTCCGCGTTGTCCGGGTCGTCAGTCCGGCGGAAGATCACGCCCTCGAAGCGCCAGTCAGCCAGATTGTCCACCGGCGCGGACCAGCATACATAGTCGTTCAGGCAGTAGACATGGCCGCGGAAGCGGTCGTGCGAGCCATATACGTAGACGCGTGCGCCGAAGACGTGGGGTTCGCCGTCCGGCGTGTATTCCCAGCTGGGAAGATAGGGGTTGAATGCCTGCATGGTCAAATCTCCTTTCGGGGGCGCCTTTGCCTCTTTGCAGGCACCATTATAACACAGATAGCGCGCGTTGTGAATCGCGGTGTGCCGATTCTGCCGCTGATGCCCGCAAAACAGGCGAAACCGGCTTGCAATTTGAGAACAATGCTGGTATTATTAACACAAGCGTGACATAAAACCGCGCCGGAGGGAGAGAACGCCTCCGCACACGGCCGACACCGGACAGGAGAACTGAATGTGATGAATATCTTTGTCTGTATCAAACAGGTCCCGGCCACCAACAAGGTGCAGGTGGACGAAAAAACCGGCGTGCTGAGGCGCAGCGGCGTGGCCGGCAAGATGAATCCATATGACCTCTATGCGCTGGAGACGGCGCTGCGCCTGAAGGAGCGGCATGGCGGCACGGTAACCGTGGGCACGATGGGCCCGCCCCAGGCGCAGGCCGTGGTCCGCGAGGCGTATATGATGGGCGCGGACGACGGTTATGTTTTTTCCGACCGCCGGCTGGGCGGCGCGGATGTGCTGGCCACCGGCTATACGCTGTCGCAGGCCATTCGCAGCGTGGGCGATTTTGACCTGATCCTCTGCGGCAGGCAGACCACGGACGGCGACACCGCGCAGGTAGGTCCGGCCATCGCTGAATACCTGGGTATCCCGCACGCGGCCTGGGTCTCCAGGCTGACGCCCAGCGGCGACGGTGTGGACGCCGAGCAGCAGCTGCAGGACGTGATTGAAACGGTGCACATGCCCTTTCCCTGCCTGGTGACCGTGGAGCAGGATATCTGCATGCCCCGGCTGCCAAGCCTGAAGACTGCGCGGGCAATCGGCGATAAGCCCGTGCACATGCTGGGGCTGGACGCTTTTCCGGACACGGACGAGGCGCACTACGGCCTGGCCGGAAGCGCGACGCAGGTGGAGCGGATATTCCCGCCGGCAAACGAGGCGGAGCACGAGGTGTGGGAAGACGGCGACAACGCCGAACGGCTGCGCCGCGCGCTGGCCAAGTGGAAATTCATCTGAGGAGGCGCGAACATGGCTAAAATTGCTGTTCTGGAGCGCAAATGCACCGGCTGCGGCCTGTGCCGCGCCAGCTGTCCCTTCGACGCCATTGAAATGACAGACGGCAGGCCGGAGATGAACGCGGCGTGCAGGGTGTGCGGAATCTGCGTCAAAAGCTGCCCGCAGCAGGCCCTTGTGAAGCTGGAAACGCGTTCGGCCAGCGTTGATAAAACCCAATGGAAGGATATCCTGGTCTTTGCGGAAGTGAGCGGCGGCCGGCTGCATCCCGTGGGCCTGGAGCTGATCGGCAAAGCCCGCGAGCTCACGGCGCCTTTGGGCTTCAAGGTCAGGGCGGCCCTGGTTGGCAGCGGCGTCGGTACCCATGCCGAAGAGCTCCGGCACTACGGCGTCAGCGAAATCGCCGTATACGACGATCCGGCACTGGGCTATTTCCGGGCGGACGCCTATGCCGGCTGTCTCGAAGATTATATTCGCGCCGTAAAGCCGTGTGTGGTGCTGGTGGGCGCCACTTCGCTGGGCAGGAGCCTTGCGCCGAGGCTGGCGACGCGCTTCCGCACCGGGCTGACGGCGGACTGCACGAAGCTGGAGCTGCGCGAAAACACGGATCTGGTGCAGATCAGGCCGGCGTTTGGCGGCAATATCATGGCGCAGATCGTGACTACGAACACCCGCCCGCAGTTTGCCACCGTGCGCTACAAGGTGATGAACCCGCCTGCGCGCGGCGAGGAGGCGGACGGCGTCATCCTGCCGCGAAAGCTGCCGAAAAGCGTGGGGGAAAGCAAAGCCAGCTGTGTCGGCGTGACGCCGCTGCCGCCGAAGAAGAGCATTTCGGATGCGGAGATCCTGGTGGTGGGCGGCCGTGGCCTGCAGAAGGAAGGCGACCTCGCAATGATCCACACGCTGGCGGCGCTGCTTGGCGGCGACTGGGCTGTCAGTCGTCCGTTGGTGGAAAAGGGCTGGGCGACCAATGAGCGCCAGATCGGCCTGAGCGGGCGAACCGTGCGGCCCAAGCTGATCATCACATGCGGCGTCAGCGGGGCGATACAGTTCGCTTCCTGCATGAAGGACAGCGAGCGCATCGTCGCCATCAACAGCGACAGGAACGCGCCTATCTTCGACGTGGCGCACGTCGCCATCGTGGATGACCTGTACAAGGTGGTGCCGGAACTGATAGAGAAGCTGAAGGAGGGGCGGACATGAGCGCGTACAACAGGGTGACACAGGCGGACATCGACTGGTTTGCGGCGCTTCTTCCCGGGCGCGTGTTCTGGGGCGACGCCATCTCCGCCGACTATGACCACGACGAAATGACAGAATACGGCCACTATATGCCGGAAGCCGTGCTGCAGGCGCTCACGGCGGAGGAAATCAGCCGGGTTTTGGCATACTGCAACGAACGCCGCATTCCTGTGACGCCCCGCGGCGCGGGAACGGGTCTGTGCGGCGGCTGTGTCGCCATCCATGGCGGCGTGGTGCTGAGCACCGAAAAGATGAAAAAGGTCATCGAGGTGGACACCCGCAACATGACCGCTACGGTGGAACCGGGCGTGCTGCTGATGGAGTTTCCCAAATACCTGGAAGGAACGGGCCTGTTCTATCCGCCGGATCCCGGCGAGAAGACCGCCACCATGGGCGGGAACGCCATGACCAATGCCGGCGGGATGCGCGCCGTGCGCTACGGCGTGACGCGCGATTACATCCTGGGCATGCAGGTGGTCCTGGCGGACGGCAGCCTTATTGAGCTGGGCGGAAAAAACGTGAAGACGTCCTCCGGCTACAGTCTGATTGATCTGATGATCGGCTCTGAAGGCACGCTGGGTTTCCTGACGCGGCTGACTGTCAAGCTGGTGCCGGAGCCCAAGACGAACATATCGCTGCTGATGCCCTTCGACGATCTCGAGGCGTGCATTGGCGCCGTGCCCCAGGTGCTGGCCTGCGGCTGTGAACCGACGGCTGTGGAATTCATGGAGCGCGAGGTCATCTCCTGCGCGGAGAACTATCTGGGCAAGCAATTTCCGGATACAAGCGCCGACGCCTATCTGCTGGTGCGGCTGGATGGCGCGAGTTACGACGCGCTCCGGCCATCCATCGACGCGCTGACCGACCTGGCGCTTTCCATCGGCGCACGCGACGTGCTGCTGGCAGATACAGAGGAGCGCAAGGAGAGCATATGGAACGCACGGGGCGCTTTCCTGGAGGCCATCAAGGGCTCTACCAGCACCATGGATGAATGCGACGTGGTCGTCCCGCGCGACGCGATTCCGGCATTCGTGCGCCGCAGCGTGGAGATCAGCCGGAAAAGCGGCGTGCGCATCTGCTCCTTCGGCCATGCCGGCGACGGCAACCTGCACATTTACGCCTGCAGGGACGATATGGACGAGGCGTGCTGGAAAAAGGCGGTTTCAGACGTGATGAACGAGCTGTACGCCTCGGCGCGGGAAATGCACGGCGAGGTGAGCGGCGAGCACGGCATAGGCCACGCCAAACGTCCCTTCCTGCGCGAAAGCCTGGGGGAACGCCAGCTGCAGCTGATGCGCGGCATCAAGGCCACCTTCGATCCCAACGGCATCCTCAATCCGGGAAAGATCGTATGAGGCGCGCAGCCTGTAATGTGCCACAGCCTGTAGGAAAGGAATGATCATATGCGCACCGCCGTCGTCTTTTATTCGCTGACAGGCAACACGGCCATGGCGGCCGGACATATCGCCGCGGCGCTGGGCGCCGACCTGATCGAATTGAAACCGGTGAAAAGTTATCCGGACAAGGGCTTCAGGAAATTCTTTTGGGGTGGCAAGAGCGCTGTTATGGCGGAAGCGCCGGCGCTTGAGCCCATTCAGTTCTGCGCGGCCGATTATGACAGCATCGTGTTCGGCTTTCCGGTGTGGGCCGGTACCATTGCGCCGCCTGTCAGAAGCTTCATCGCCGTCCATCGGGCGGAATTGGCCGGTAAGCAGATTTCTTCATTTGCCTGCCAGAGCGGGGCAGGCGCGGCAAAGGCTTTCCGCAAACTTGAGGAATGCCTCGGCATGGGGCCGCTTCGGGCGGAACTGGTGCTGATTGATCCCGCCGACAAGCCGGATCCCGCCAACGAGGAAAAGATCAGGGCGTTCTGCGAGAAGTGTTGACCCGTCCCGCAGAATGCATCATCAGAAAAGAATCCGGCAAAATCCGGAGGGAGGAATAAAGCCATGAAAGCCATCACCATTCGCGAACCGTTCCAGGTGGAAGTCGTCGACATGCCTGTGCCCCAGCCCAGAACAGGCGAGGCGCTGCTCAGGGTGCTGTACTGCGGCATCTGCGGCGCGGATGTCGCCAGCTTTACAGGCAACCAGCCGTTCACCACTTATCCGCGCATTCCTGGTCATGAGTTTTCAGCGCAGATCGTTTCCGTTCCCGAAAACGACCGCGGCCTCAAGCCGGGCGACGTGGTGACCTGCAACCCGTACTTCAACTGCGGGCACTGCTATGCCTGCCAGAAAGGCCTGGTGAATGCCTGCGAGGACAATCAGACCATGGGCGTGCAGCGCGACGGCGCGTTTTGCGAATACATCGTGATGCCTGTGGAGCGCATCATTCCGGGTCGGGGGCTGGATGCCCGGACGCTGGCGCTCATTGAGCCGTTTGCCATCAGCTGTCACGCCCTCAGCCGCTGCGAAATCAAGCCGGGCAGCCGCATGCTGATCACCGGCGCAGGCCCCATTGGCCTTTTCGCACTGCTGGTGGCCAAGGCAAAAGGTGCCTCCGTGACCGTGAGCGACGTGCTGGACGGACGCCTGGAAAAGGCAAAGTCACTGGGAGCGGATCATGTTGTCAACCCGACCGCCTGCGATCTCACCGCTGAAACCGCGCGCATTACCGGCAGCCGTGGCTTCGACGTGTGCGTGGAGGCGTGCGGCCAGTCCGTCACCTTCATGAGCTGCATTGCCTGCGCGGCGCAGGGCGCCAATCTCATCCTCATCGGAAACGGCAAGCGGGAAACCACGTTCCTGCATTCCATCCTCATCAAGAAGGAGCTGAACGTGTTCGGCAGCCGGAACGCCTATACCCGCGATTTCAACCAACTCATCGAGCTGACTGCCTCCGGTCAGGTCGATCCCACAAAGCTGATCAGCGCCATTTACCCCATGGAGGATGCGCCTTCGGCGTTTGACGCGCTTACCCACAACGACGGCAGTCTGGAAAAGGTGCTGTTGCGCTTTTCAGATCCCCGGGAGTAATCGGCGCACAGGGCGGCGGTTTCACACAACGACATAATAAAGCGGAGGAACTTGACAATGGCAATGAATCTGGGCATCAGCAGCTACTGCCTCTCCAAAAAGCTCTATTCCAAGGAATGGACGCTGTTTGACATCATGGACTGGGCCAAGGAACACGAGTGCGCCCATATGGAAATCGTGCCCTTCGGCCTTCCGCTATTCAAGGAAGACGGCACCGCCGACATGGATTTTGCAAAGCGGATCGGCGAATATGCCGACAGGATCGGCCTGCCGCTGTCCGCCTTCTCCCTGAACGCCTGTGTGATTCGTCCTGGCGACGACGAAGAGCAGGGAACGTCATCCCGCGAGCGCAACGTGACCGTGCAGTATCACGGCACGCGCGAGGACAAGTATCACCAGGAGATCGGGCGCATCGAGACCATTATGAACATGGCGAAGGAGATGGGCATCAGGAAATTCCGCCACGATGTCTGCTCCGGCGCGCATCCGCTTCGCATCAACACGCCCGAGCAGTTCGAGGAGGATTTCCCTGTTTTCGTGCGCGCCGTGAAGGAGCTGGCGGATTACGCGGCATCCATTGGCCTGTCTACCACCCTTGAGAATCACGGACTGTACGTGAACGGTGCGGAGCGCGTCATTCGCATCCTGCGTGCCGCCGGCCGCGAAAACGTCGGCCTGACCATTGACGTCGGCAACTATCTGTGCGTCGACGAAGACCCGGTCGTCTCCGTTTCCAAGGCGATCCGCTATGCCGACATGATCCACCTGAAGGACTTCTACATCCGCCCCCTCGAGAAGATGTATCCGCAGAACGGCATGTACGTCAATTTCCCGGAGATTCCGAACGTGAAGCCGCGCAAGCGTCCCACCACGCCGGAAGAATGGGCCGCCATGATCCCCAGCTTCGGCTATGTGGGCACCGCGGCGGGAAACACCATCCTGCGCGGGGCCATCATCGGCCAGGGCGATATGGATATGTGGAAGATCATTTCCATCATCAAGCATTCCGGCTACGAGAAGGAGATATCGCTGGAGTTCGAAGGCATGGAGGATTGCGTCGCCGGCACCACATACGGCCTGGAGACCGCACGTTATATTTGGGAAAGAGTTTAAAAACACAGGCCCGCGCGGCGCCCAAACGGCGAATGCGCGGGCCTGCTTTTTCGGCAATCAGGCTCTGCGCGGCCGTCCGAAATAGCTTTTTGCGTATGCAGACAGGGAGGGTGTCATGAAACTGTCCGATTTATTCCGTTTTTTTCGACGAAAGTCTTCACCCTCCGATGATGAGGAGAAGAGAGCCCGAAGCGGCGAAAAGCGCCT
This sequence comes from Clostridiales bacterium Firm_10, assembly GCA_001603025.1. Lineage (GTDB taxonomy): Bacteria > Bacillota > Clostridia > Christensenellales > Aristaeellaceae > Firm-10. The sequence continues at coordinate 15,608 of LVAP01000068.1, forward strand.
GTTTGGCGGCGAACAGAGGGGGTTCCTGTTCAGGACCAGAGGTGACTCTGATCCTTATGGGAAACCGAAGGTCTATTTCACCTGCCACCCGGACGATTTTCTGCCTTACTTTGACGAGATCGCTGAGGATATTTTCGAAACGCAGAACTGTGTAATCTGTTATAAAGATCCGGACCTGACTTATACAGAAAATGAGCTGAGGGATTTGATATCCGGCTCATTTGAGCTGATGGTCATTCCGGTTACATCAAAGCTGCTGAACCAATCCAATTCCGCCATGGATGTGGAGTTTCCGATCGCGTTGGAAGCGCATATTCCCGTTTTGCCGCTCATGCAGGAAACCGGGCTGGATCAGCGGTTCGCAGAACGCTTCGGCACCCTCCACTACCTGAACAAGAATCTCCGGGATTCTACTGCGATCAGTTATGATGAAAAGCTGAGGACATACCTGGATAAAATTTTAGTGAGCGACGACGGAATGGATAAAATCCGCGACGCTTTCGATGCGTATATCTTCCTGAGCTACAGGAAAAAGGATCGCAGGGAGGCGCAGGAGCTCATGCGTCTCATCCACAGCAGTGATGTATACCGGGATGTCGCCATATGGTATGACGAGTTCCTGGTTCCAGGCGAGTCGTTCAGCGAGAGTATTGCGCGCATGCTGATCAAGAGTGACATGTTTCTGCTGGCGGTGTCGCCGAATCTTGTAAACGAAGACAACTATGTGCGGCAGGTGGAGTATCCCGCCGCGAAGAAACAGGGCAAAAAGATTCTGCCTGCCGCAATCAGAAGCATTAACAGCGAGGAATTCCAACGGCTGGTGAAGAACTTCCCCGGCATCAGCGAATGTGTAGACATGCGTTCTGCCGAAGAACTGTTCGCGGCCCTGAAGCAGCTTCTCGGCGGCATTGCCCTGAGGGAGAAACTGGATAATCCGATCCATAACTTTTTCATTGGCTTGGCCTATTTGAAGGGTGTGGATGTGGAAATCGACCATGACAGGGCGGTAAAGCTGATCACCTCGGCTGCTGACAGCGGCCTGCCGGAGGCAATGAGGAAACTGAGCGCCATGTACGGCATGGGCGAAGGCGTGCCCCGGGATTTTGAACGCTGTGTGGAGTGGCTCGAAAAGCTCGAGAAGTCACTGGCCAGGCAATATGAAGCGGCGCCGGATGCTGTCAGCGGCCGCGCGCTGTATGATTGTCTCACTGACCTGGAGGAGGCCTACAGGAATGCCGGGCACAGGAATAAAGCCGTAGAAACCTGCGGCAGGGCAATCGCCTTCGCAAGCGACGCATCGTTTCCATGGTCAGCCGAGGCTAAGGCGAGGAGCCTGTTGAACAAAGGCTACTATTGCTATGAAGATCGGGACTTCATGGCCGCTGAACGCTGCTATGACGAGGCGCGCGCCGGCCTCAGGGCTTCCTTCGATCTGGCAATCCTGTATGAGCGCAAGAGCCTGCTCGCCAAGCGGGCCGGGGAAACAGAAAAGGCGGAACGCTGGCTGGCGGAAGCCCTGAAGATTCGCGAAAAGCTGGCGGGACCGGGTTCAAAGGCGAGCGTGAAGAGTTCGCTTGCGCTTTCATACCTGATGATGGGAGATCTCGTGCGATCAGACGGAAGCGCCCGCAGCGCAGAGCCCTACTACCGCAAGGCTCTGAACATGTTTGAAGCGCTGGCCCGGGAAACGCGCCATGTGCGAGATCGTGACGGGCTGGAGGTATGCTGCTGCGCCCTGGCCGAAATTGCCGACGATCCGCGCCAGAGGAAGCAATACTACCAGAAGGCGTTCGAAATCCTTTCCGAGCTTGCGGAAGAGACAGGGTCGCGCGAACTGTTGCTGAAAAAGGCGATTTGCGAAATCAACCTGACTGGCAAATTGGTCATCCCGCCGGATGAGAAACACCCGGATGGGGAAGTTATCTCGTTGGGCGGGCGGAACGACGTCGAAGCAACTTCAGAGGGCGGCCGTATTGCGGATAGCCAGGCACGGGAAAAAGCGCGGCAGCTTCTTTCCCAGGCTGGCGGAGCAGGTGCTTTGGCCGGGAAGAAACACTATCTGGCAGCGATGGACGTTATCCGTGCTGTCGCGTCTCGGGAGGAAAAAGAGGAAGACCTGAAGGCGTTTCATGAGGCGTGCGCTGGCGCCGCAGAAGCGTTCACGGCGGAAGGAGATTGGAACGAAGCCGCACGCCTTTGGGCGGAGGCCTATGACACCGCCAGACTCATTATCAGCCGGTATGGCGCGCCTGCCGCTGGCCATCGCGATAAATACCGGGACGCCCTGATGACCGGCATTGCAATGAAACGGAACGGCCGGAACGATGAAGCCAGAAAATGGTTCGGAATCGTTCATTCGGATATCCATCAGGCCGAGTTTCGCTGCGGGGGCTTTTTCATGGATCAGAAAGACGGCTTGAAGGATTTCCGCTCCATCAACGCGGAAGCGTGCCTGCAGCTTGCCCGGCTGACTGACGATGACGACACGATGACGGCCCTCTGCGACGAATGCCTGGAAACACTGCACAAGATCTATGAGCAGAGTTCCGACGGCGATCAGCTGTACGATCTGGCGCATGCCTACTATATCGCCGGACAGATGAACCGCACGGGCGACAGCGGGCTCTACTATGGGGAAGCCATTCACTTCTGCGGAAAGGGAATCGATGCCGGGACGGATGCGGATAAGTTTTCAAAGCTGCGCAGCGAAGCGGAGAAAGCGCTGCGTTCATTATAAATCATTACAATAATGGAGGGATACTTGATGGGACTGTTTGACAGATTCAGGAAAAAGGACAGGGAAAAGCCGCAGGATAATCCGCTTGCGGGTATCAAGCTGCCGGACAACGTCGTTCTGGCACTCAACAAGGACACGAAGAACATGAGTCCGGTCGACCTCAGGAAAACCGCCGTGCTGCACTACCAACTGGCAGACTCGTATTCAGAGAAGGGCGACCTCACGCACGCGCGCAACTATTATCTCCATGCCGTTGAAAACATCAAGGCGCTTGCAGAGAAGGGAAAGGATCCCGGCGACTTGCAGCTGCTCTATCGCTGTTATGCCTATTTGGGCGTCAATTTCCGATCGGCAGGTGACCTTGCGCAAGCCGCTCAGTATTGGGAAAAGGCATTCCAGACCGAACGGCTTCTGATCGGCGTGGATTCCAGCGACACAGGGCATTATAGCGCCGCCGGCATCAGCAGCCAATGGGCGGCGTTCTGCTATCGTGAAAGCGGACAGAAACAGAAGGCTGCCCGTTGCTATCAGGATGGCCTTGAAATCATCCGCAAGGCGGAAGAAAGCTTTGGACGTGTATTTGTTCATGGTGACGCGGAAGGCAGGACATTCGATTCTTTCCGCGCGGAAGCATGCATGAATCTGGCAAACATGAATGAAAGCGATCCGAAGAAGGCGCTGGAAATGGCCAAAGAATGCATCACCTCGCTGACTCAGCTGTATACTTTGGATGACTCCAGCAGCAGGCTCTACGATTTGGCCAACGGGCTGTATCTCTGTGGCCGCTGTCTGAAAGGCGAAGACCGGCAGATTTACTTGAAACACGCAAACAGCCTCTGCGAAGAAGCGATGAAGACGGATGCCAATCGCCTGAAATTCGCCAAACTGCAGAAACAGATCAAATCGGCGCTTTGAACGGCAATCGACAGGCAAAGCCCCGGACCGTTGGCGGTCCGGGGCTTTGCTTTGCCGAATCAGCTTTCAGAATGAGAGCGGATCCTTTGCGGGAAAGCATTGGGATGGGTGTCAGGCCGCGCTGTCGGTATCCTCCTTCGGGAGACTCAGGCCGCCGAGCTTTAGCTTTTTGTTGGGGAGCAGCTGCTCATGGTAGAGGCTGCTGTTCCCGGAAAGCATATAGGAAATGGCGCAGGCAATGACGAAAAGATGAAGAGCCTGGATGCCGAACAACTCGACGCTCAGGAAGATGGAGGCAATAGGGCAGTTGGTGTTGCCGCAGAAGGTGGCGACCAGGCCGATGGCGGCCGCGAACGCCGGATCCATGCCGAGCAGCGGCCCGACAACACAGCCAAATGTCGCGCCTACGTAGAAGGTGGGCACGATTTCGCCGCCCTTGAAGCCGCAGGACAGGGTGATGGCGGTAAAAAGCAGCTTAAGCAGGAAATCCTGCGGGCGCGCCGAACCGGATACAGCGCGTTCGATCACGGCGGCGCCGGCGCCGTTGTAGTCCCGCGTGCCCACCAGCAGCGTCAGCAGAATGATCGCCGCGCCACCCGCGGCGGCACGCAGATAGTCGTTCTTCAAAACTTTTTTCATGAATTTGCCGGAAAAGTGCATGAGCTCGCAGAAGCCGATGGACAGGATGGCGCATAGAACGGCGAGAATGGCCACCATCAGCACGGCGTGCAGGTTCAGCGGGGGAACGCCGCTCAGAATGTAGTGCTCTGGCTTCATGTGCAGCAGCTGTGAGACGCCGTAGGAGGTCATGCTGGCCATGATACAGGGCACAAAGGTGGCATAACTCATGTGGCCCAGCGCCAGGACCTCCATCACAAACAGAATCGCAGTGATGGGCGTTCCGAACAGCGCCGAAAAGAGCGCGCCCATGCCGATGAGTGTCATGGTGTCACGCTCATTCTCATGAACGCGGAGCAGGCCGCCGATGCGGTTGCCCAGCGTACCGCCCAGCTGCAGCGCAGCGCCTTCGCGGCCGGCGGATCCGCCGCAAAGGTGCGTGATGAACGTACCCAGAAAGATCAGCGGAGCCATGGCAAGCGGCACATCGCCGTGGCCGCGAATAGCCGTGAACAGCTTGTCCACACCCAATGTGAGGGGCTGTTTCATCCAGTGATACAGCGCGGCGATCAGGAGGCCGCCTGCGGGCAGCAGGTAGAGCAGCCAGGGCAGTTGCTCGCGCCAGCGGGTGGCTTTGCTGATGCATACGCTGAACGCCGTTCCCACCAGCCCGCAGGCTGCCCCCACGATCACCGAAAGGATAATCCAGCGCAGAAAAGCCGTGGAGTAGAGACCGACGCGATTCAGCAGGCGTTTCATATCGTTCGTCATCGACCTTTCGTTAGCGGCCCGAAACGGTTCCCATTGCCGCCGGTTCTGAAGAACGGGCAATGGCGCGGGCGCAGCCGGCTGCGCTCAAAAAACTCCGGCTGACGAATGTCGCCGGAGAAAAGAATGCGTAACGTTCCGTTCGACGGGCCGGCGCTCAGCTGAGCTTGACGTATTTGGAACACACCCAGCCGGTTGTGCTCTTGTAGGTAATCCTGTACCAGATCACCCCGTTGCTGTCCGTCTTGGATTGGCCCAGGTACACCGCGGTTTTGCCCTTCGGCACGATGCCGAGCGACTTGTAAGCCACGCCCGCATCCTTGCGCAGATTCACATTGGCCGTCGCCTTCGCCGTGGTGTAGGAGGAATCGCCGGACTGCTTGGCGTACACGGAAGAAATCCAGCCGGCCGTGCCTTTGTAAACCACGTGATACCAGACAACGCCGCGGCTGTCTGCCGCGGATGAGTCATAGGTGAACGACACGTCCTTGGGGACGGTCCGCAGCACGGCAAAGCTGAGGCCGGCTCCGGCGCGCAGGTTCAGGCTGGCCGTCGTCTTGACGGTCTTGGTGGATGATCCTCCGTCGTCTTTCTTGGCGTACATGGAGGATACCCACCCGGTTTTGCCGTTATAGGAGACGTGATACCACACCACGCCGCGGCCGTCCGCGGCGGAGGAATCGTACACGAGACTGGTGCCCTTGGCGATGACATCGAGCGAAGCGAAGCTCAGCCCGGCGCCGCTGCGCAGGTGTACGCTGCCCGTTGTCTTCACGGTCGTGGCGGGAGAACCGCCCTCAGGCTTGGCGTATATGGAGGATATCCAGCCGCTCTTTCCATCGTAGGTGACGTGATACCAGACGACGCCGCGGTCATCCGTGGCTGCCGAATCGTATGATACAGTCACATCCTTGGGAACGATTCCCACCGAAGAATAGGCCAGCCCAGCGCCGGTGCGCAGGTTCAGCTTGCCGGTCGTCTTCACCTTGCTTTCAGCGAACGCCGCCAGACCGGACAGGCACAGAAGCATGGCCAGCAGGGCCGCCAGAAATCTTGTGAAAGGCTTCATTTCCGCCACCCCCTTATTGTCTTCCATGAATCATTTATAGTATAGCACAGAAAGCATCACAGAATAATCACGTAAGTAATACGATTCTGTGACCAACGGAAAACAGCGCGGAAAAAGCGCTATTTATATCCTTATGCGCCGCCGGTGTTCCGCATGAGCTGCGCTTTGGGTTCAACAGAAAAAGGACAGATGGAAAACCCGGGCTGCCGGGCATTCCAATCCGCAGAGACAGGCGCTTTTACGCCCCGAATTCCGTTTCAAAACTGCGCCAGGGGATATTGACGGGCTTCCCGCCATTGATGATGTCGTCAATGTGCATGAGCAGTGGAAATTCAGCCTCGTCGGCCTTGCCCAGCGCGATCAGCCGGCGCACGGCGCGGGCTGTGCGGGTAGCGATGACGATGGATTCCAGCGTGACCCCGGAAAGCTCGCGTATAGCCTCCTCGAAGCTCAGGCCGCGGCCCAGCAGCGTGCCGATTCTGCGCGTTCGGCCGCCGAATACGGTCACGTACAGGTCGCCCGCGCCGTAAACGATGTTGTCGTCGCCGCTGTCGGAAAGCCGGATCAGCCGGCGCATTTCACGCACGCTCTGGCCGAACAGCGCGGCCTGGGAATTGTAGTGCTCCCTGCCGCCTACGCCCTCGATGCGTTCGGACAGGCCGATGGCCAGCGAAACGCCCAGCGCATAGGCGTTTTTCATCGCCACGGCGCACTCCACACCGCGCACATCGGTGGACAGGCTGATGTGGTAGTAATCGCACTCGAACAGGCTCTTGACCCAGCGGAGCAGGTCGGGCTCATCGCCGCAGAAGCAGACCTCGGTGGGGTCGCGGTCGACCAGCTCGTAGCTGGTACACGGTCCGCCCACGGCGCACAGCCGCATGCTGCGGCCGGGATGCTTTGAACGATAGTACTCCGGATAGGAGATGAGCGAGCCGTCCGGCAGGTCCACCATGCCCTTGGTGACGCCCAGAATGGGCATGGATTCCGGCAGGATGGGCAGGATGGTTTCGCTGAACCAGTCGACGCCGAAGCTGGACACGCCGCTGACCACCAGCTCTGCGCCTTTCAGCGCTTCGTTCAGCTCCGTGAAGTGATAAAACTTGAAGCTGTCAGGAATGGGCCGCTTCATGGTGAGATGGGTATGAGTGGCGACGGCGTGATCGATGATGGCGTCGTCCAGCGGCGTGCCCACCAGGCGGATCTCATGACCGTTTCCGGCAGCGGGACAACCGATGGCGGTGCCCATCATGCCCGCCCCGATGATAGTGATAATGCTCATGTGCTCGTTCCTTTCCAGGCGTGTGACGCGCGCTGTTTGCGTTAACATTTATAATTATAAGCGATTTCGCGGAAAAAGCAAGACAAAAAACGCTCCGGGGTGCATCCGCCGCGCCGCAAACTCTGCAAAAAACTATTGACTTTGCACGGCGATGGCGATATAATACCCTGTAAAGGCAATGACCGGGAAGAAGTAAGCGGGGTCAGTTCTTTTCAGAGAGCCGCCGGGCGGTGCAAGGCGGTGAGAGCACTCCGTTGAATACATCCTGCGAGCTGCGCGCTGAACGGATTGTACTCAGTAGGACGCGCCGGGTTCGCCCGTCACAGCGGGAAGGTATATGCGGCGTCAGGCCGCCGTACCGGAGGGGTCGGCTTCGGCCGGCAATAGAGGTGGTACCGCGGTAAGTTTTTTATCGTCCTCTGCACAGGGCTGCAGAGGGCGTGTTTTTATGGCCTTCTGCATGAAAAACAGATGGAAGGGGTTTTCGTCATGCCAATTACAGAGATCCTTGCAAGAAACGCGCAGCTTTACGGCGACGAGACGGCGCTCGTGGAGATCAATCCGGAATTTCAGCCGGAGAGCCGCATCACCTGGCGCGAGTATTCGCTCATGCAGCCGCAGCCCGGCGAGGAATTCCGCCGCGAGCTTACCTGGAGCGAATTCGACACAAAGGCAAACCGCTTCGCCAACCTGCTGCTCACCCGCGGCTGCCGCAAAGGCGACAGGGTGGCCATCCTGCTGATGAACTCCATCGAATGGCTGCCCATTTACTTCGGCGTGCTGAAGGCCGGCGCAATTGCTGTGCCTCTGAATTATCGCTACACTGCCGATGAAATCAAATATTGCCTCGAGAAGGCGGACTGCACCATGCTGGTGTTCGGGCCGGAATTCATTGGCCGCATGGAAGAAATATGCGACCGCATTCCGAAAATTGGCCATATGTTCTACGTGGGCGAGGATTGCCCGACCTTTGCGGACAGCTATGATCACATGATCCGCTTCTGCTCCTCTCATGCGCCCGATGTTTCACTGACCGACGACGACTACGGCGCCATCTATTACTCTTCCGGCACGACGGGTTTCCCCAAGGCCATCCTGCACGCTCATCGCGCGCTGATGCACGCGGCGCTGACCGAACAGAACCACCACGGGCAAACCCACGACGACGTGTTCCTCTGCATCCCGCCGCTTTATCATACCGGCGCGAAAATGCATTGGTTCGGCAGCTTCCTGGTGGGCGGCAAGGCGGTGCTCCTGAAAGGCACCAAGCCCGAGTGGATCCTGAAAGCTGTGTCGGATGAGAAGTGCACCATCGTATGGCTGCTGGTGCCGTGGGCCCAGGATATCCTGGATGCCATCGAGCGCGGCGACGTAAAGCTGAGTGATTATCAGCTCGACCAGTGGCGTTTGATGCACATTGGCGCGCAGCCTGTGCCGCCGTCGCTGATCCGTCGGTGGCTCAGTGTGTTCCCGCACCACGACTACGATACCAACTATGGCCTGAGTGAATCCATCGGCCCCGGCTGCGTCCATCTGGGGCTTGGCAACATCGACAAGGTGGGCGCCATCGGCAAGGCCGGATACGGATGGTCGGTAAAAATCGTGGATGAGAACGGCCAGCCGGTCAAGCGCGGCGAAGTGGGCGAGCTGTGTGTCAGCGGTCCCGGCGTCATGCTGTGCTATTACAAAGACGAAAAATCCACTGAAGAAGTGCTCAGGGACGGCTGGCTCTTTACCGGCGACATGGCCATGGAGGACGAGGATGGCTTCATCTTCCTGGTTGACCGCAAGAAGGATGTCATCATTACAGGCGGCGAGAACCTCTATCCGGTTCAGATCGAGGATTATATACGCCGCCACGAAGCCGTGAAGGACGTGGCTGTCATCGGCCTGCCGCATCCGCGGCTGGGTGAAATCGCCGCGGCCATCGTGGAAGTCAAGCCGGGCTTTACCCTCACGGAAGAGCAGCTGAACGATTTCTGCGCGGGCATGCCGCGCTATAAGCGCCCGAGGAAGATCATCTTCGCCGACGTGCCGCGCAATCCCACCGGTAAAATTGAAAAGCCGAAGCTGCGCAGTATCTATTGCGGCGAGAGTCTGGTGGCTCAGCAGATCGAAAAGTGAAAGAGGTGTGTGTAAAAATGGCCAAATTGATGATAGGCAACGCCGCCGTCGCGCAAGGCGCGTACGAAGCCGGCGTGCGGGTGGTCTCATCGTATCCTGGCACGCCCAGCACCGAGATCACCGAAAGCGTTGTGCAGTATCCCGAGGTTTATGTGGAATGGGCCCCGAATGAAAAGGTGGCCTGCGAGGTGGCGATTGGCGCATCCATGGCAGGCGCCCGCTCGATGACCTGCTGCAAGCATGTTGGGCTGAACGTCATGGCCGACCCGGTGTTCACCGTGAGCTACATCGGCGTGAACGGCGGCATGGTCATCTGCGTGGCGGATGATCCCGGCATGCATTCCTCGCAGAATGAGCAGGATTCCCGCCACTATGCCAAAGCGGCAAAGGTCGCCATGCTGGAGCCGTCCGACTCCGCCGAGTGCCGCGCGTTCACCAAGGCGGCTTTCGAGCTGAGCGAGCGCTTCGACGTGCCTTTCGTCATCCGTCTGTCTACGCGCGTTTCACATTCGCAAAGCCTGGTGGAAACCGCGCCGCGGGAGAATGTGCCGCTGAAGCCCTATGAAAAGAACGTGGCCAAAAACGTGATGATGCCCGCGATGGCCATCAAGCGCCATGTGGTTGTGGAAGAACGGGCGAAAAAACTCGTCGAGTTTGCCGAAACCACCGACCTGAACCGCGTTGAGGACAACGGCAGCCGCATCGGCGTCATCACCTCCGGCATTTCCTACATGTACGCGCGGGAAGCGTTGGGCGACAGCGTGAACTACCTGAAGCTGGGCATGGCTTATCCGATGCCCGAAAAGAAAATCCGCGATTTCGCGGTGAAATGCGAAAAGGTATTCGTCATCGAGGAACTCGATCCGTTCATTGAGGAGCATTGCAAAGCGCTGGGCCTCGAAGTGATCGGCAAGGATGCCTTCACCATGCTCGGCGAGTACACGCCGGCCATGATAGCCAAAGCCGTGATGGGCCTTGAGCCCGCCGCCCCGGCGCAGCTGGGAGAAGACATTCCCGTGCGGCCGCCGGTCATGTGCCCGGGCTGCCCGCACAGGGGCACGTTCTATGTGCTGAAGAAGCTGGGCCTCACGGTGTCCGGCGATATCGGCTGCTACACGCTGGGCGCGGCACAGCCCCTCGCCTCCGTGGACAGCACCATCTGCATGGGCGCGTCCGTGAGCGCGGCGCTGGGCATGGCCAAGGCCCGTGGGCCTGAGTTCAGCAAGAAGCTGGTATCCGTTATCGGCGATTCCACATTCATTCATTCGGGTATCACCGCCCTGATCGACATAGTGTACAACAAGGGCACCAACACCGTGATCATTCTGGACAACTCCATCACCGGCATGACCGGGCATCAGGACAATCCCACCACCGGCAAAACCATTCGCGGCGAAGCCACCAGGCAGGTCGATCTGGAGCAGTTGTGCCATGCTGTGGGCGTGGATCACGTGGTGGTGGCCGATCCGTTCGACGTGAAGAATTTCGAGCGGATCGTGCGCGAGGAAGTGGAACGGGACGAACCCTCTGTCATCATTGCGCAGCGGCCCTGCGCGCTGCTTAAATACGTGAAATACAGCGGGCACTGTGTGGTCACGGATCGCTGCAAGAAGTGCAGGATGTGCATGAAACTGGGCTGCCCGGCCATTTCCGTGAAGGACGGAGCCGTTCGGATTGATCCCAACCAGTGCAATGGCTGCGGCCTGTGCGTGAACGTATGTCCGTTCGGCGCGATTGAAAAGGAGGCGGAGGCATGAAGACGACCAACATCATGATCGTGGGCGTTGGCGGCCAGGGCACACTGCTGGCCAGCCGCATTCTGGGCAACGCGGTCATCGGCGAGGGTTACGACGTGAAGCTCTCCGAGGTTCACGGCATGAGCCAGCGCGGCGGCAGCGTCGTGACCTATGTAAAATTCGGCGAGAAAGTGTATTCGCCCATCATCGGCCAGGGCGAGGCGGACATCGTGCTGGCGTTCGAGCTGCTGGAAGCCTGCCGCGCGCTGCCGAACCTGCGGCCGGGCGGTCGTATCATCGTGAACGCGCAATCCATCGATCCCATGCCGGTGATTACCGGCGCGGCGCAGTATCCGGAAAGCATTGTGGAAAAGCTGCGTGAAAAGGCCGCCGTGACAGCCATCGACGCGCTGGCGCTGGCCAAGGAGGCGGGGAACAGCCGCGCGGTAAATGTGGTGCTCATCGGCCTGATGGCGAAGAATACAGACATTCCGTACGAACGCTGGATCGATACGATCAAGACTACCGTTCCGCCCAAATTCCTGGATGTGAACCTGAAGGCGTTTGATTTGGGCTATCGCTGCGACAACTGACGGATCCCGGAATGGCCTCCCGGCCTGTCGCCGCGGGGCCATCCACCGCTTTATTGAGGAGGCAGGCGCTATGGATTTCCACATTTCAAACAGAATGAGTACACTCCGCGGTTCGGCTATCCGCGAGATATTCAAGGCAGCAGCCGATCCCTCGGTTATTTCACTGGCGGGCGGCAATCCTGCGCCTGAGCTGTTTCCCAACGAACAGCTCGCAGGGATCGCGCAGGAGCTCCTGGAAAAGCAGCCTGTGCTTTCGCTCCAGTACGGCGTTACGGAGGGTTATACGCCGTTGCGCGAGGCCGTAAAGGTGCGCCTGAAGGAGAAGGAGCATATCGACCGCGAAGGCGACGACGTCATCATCGTGACGGGCGGCCAGCAGGGCATTGAGCTGTCCACAAAGGCGCTCGTCAACGAAGGCGATACAGTCATCGTGGAGGAACCCAGCTTCATCGGCGCGATGAACGCCTTCCGTTCCTACGGCGCGCATCTGGTTGGCGTTGCCATGGATGAGGATGGCATGAATATCGAGGCACTGGAGCGCGCCATCGCCGAGAACGACAACGTCCGCGTGATCTACACCATTCCCACGTTCCAGAACCCCATGGGCGCGACGATGAGCGTAGAGAAGCGCATGGCCCTCTATCAGGTGGCGAAAGCGCACGGCATCGTGATCATCGAGGACAACCCCTACGGCGAACTGACCTTCGACGGCACGAAGCTGCCCACCATCAAGTCGATGGATACCGAAGGCCTTGTCGTCTACTGCGGGTCCTTTTCGAAGATCCTTGCGCCGGGCCTGCGCGTGGGCTTCATGTGCGCGGACAAAGCCATCGTGCAGAAGGTGGTCGTGGCAAAGCAGGTGTCCGATGTCCACACCGCCATGCTGCCGCAGCTGCTGGCCTGCGAGTTTATGGCCCGCTTCAACATCGATGAGCTCATCGTGAAGATGCGCGCCAATTACGCCCACAAGTGCGGCACCATGCTGAAAGCCATCGAGACGTATTTCCCCAAGGGCGTGTTCCACACCACGCCGAAGGGCGGCCTGTTCGTTTGGTGCGACCTGGGACATGGCGTCGATACGCTGGCATTGGCCCCGAAAGCCACCGCGAACAAGGTTGTTTACGTGCCCGGCAATACGTTCATGGTGGACATGGACAAGCCCTGCAGCGCGCTTCGCCTGAACTATTCCACCATGACAGACGAGCGCATCGTCGAGGGCGTGAAGCGCCTGGGCGAAATTTTCAGCGAAGTGGTCAAATAAGGAATGGAACAATAATAACAAAAAAGAGCGCGGCATGCCGCGCTCTTTTCATGGGTTTTTATTTGATGCCCTTCAGCCAGCGATATGCGGCCGTCCATTCGACATGGGGAAACAGGAGCCTGCCGCTCTCAACCATATAGTCCATGTACGTCAGGCATGCCTCGCGCAGAGAGCGATCGAGTGCCGTTCGCACGGCTTTGTCGAAGGGCGGAACACCTTCTTGGTCCCAGGCCAGTTTGTCTGCGATGAACAGCGCCATGTCATAGGGGGAGGCGTTTGCCTTCAGCGTGGTGTGGCATTCGATGGGTGAGAGGACCTCATCATCGCTTATGCCGAAATAATCCGCGGCGATTGTGCGCGAAAGCCGCTGATGCAGCAGGAAAGGGTGCTTCCGCTCAGCCTCGCAGAGGGGAAGGCCGCGGGATTGCATCCAGGCAAGCATGTCCGCCGGCGCGATGACGGCGCTGATGTCGTGCAGCAGCGCCGCGGCGCGGCATTTCTCCGGGTTCAAGCCGTATTGTGCGGCGATGAGGAGATTGGTCTCGGCGACTTCGCGCACATGACGGGCAGTTTTGCCTTTACCGTTGGCCTCGAGCAGGATCCGCGCGTCGGCATCCAGACAGCCTGTGAGCGGAGATCGCTCGACATAGGAAAAATCGTCAAGAATCATGGCGTACCTCCCGTCAGGCCTCGCCCGGTTCCAGACGCGTCCTCAGCTTCAGCACAAGCAGCCCTGTCAGAACGCGCCCGGCAGATTCGATCCACATGAGCACCTGGATGTTGCAGAAGGCGAAGCCGCCCAGCGATATGCGCAGGTCCGGCCAAAACTTGATGAACAGCGTGCCGCAAAGCATGCCAAGGAACGCCGCCGCGTTGGCGGCGATGGTATGGAAGGCAAGGTAATCGGTGCGGTCGGAATCCGGCATGTTGATGAAGGGCAGGTTTGAGCTGGCAGTATTCAGCGCCACGCCGGTCACGTGCTGTGTCATGCGCACGATGGCCAGCATCCACAGGTAGTTGCCTGCTGTCACAAAGGAATAAAGGAAGCAGGGCACAGCGTACAGCAAAGCGCTCACGGCATACACCCGGAACCAGCCGACCCGGTTGATGAGGCGCTGCGCCGGCTTGATGGTAAAGAGCATCACCACCGGATAGAGCATGTTCAGAATGTATACGAAGGTGTAGCTTGTGCCCACGTTGTTGAGCAGGTAGTAGTTGATGGAGGAAGCGCTGGTATTCACGAAGAACGTCCACAGCATGATGATGCCGATGGTCAGAATGAATCGGGGATGGGAGAAAGGTTTCGTGACGATATCCGAGAGGCGCACGCGGTCGACTGTCTTCTCGTAGGGATACTCCACCGGCCGGGTCAGCGCCCACAGCTCCACCAGCGCCAGCGCATAAGCCACGAACCGCAGGACGATGATGATGGTGTAAGCATGCGGCGAGGCGGCGAAAGCGTCCGCCACAAGGCTGGAAACCAACCCCGTGCCTATGCCGATAAAGCTGGAGATCATGGATGCGGTGGAGAAATACTCCGCGCGGATGCTGCCGGGAATGAAATTGAGGTGCCATGCGGAATAGCCGTTGGAAAACAGCGCGTTCACGATGTTCGCGGCGAACACCAGCGCCACAAAGCAGGCTGTGCGGGCCGTCTGGTCATGCACCAGCATAGGCATGACGGTGACGGCGAAGATGTTCAGCGTGTGGAAGGCCAGCCTCCCGCCAAACAGCACCCAACGGCGCCGTGGAAAGCGTTCCAGGATGCTGGGCGAGAATACGGAGAATAAATTGGCAATGTATGGCACGAAGGAGATGATGCCGATTTTGACCAGGTCGATGCCGTTGGCCATGAGGAAACTGGTGTAAAAAAGGCTGCCTGTGAGCCAGCTGATGACACTGCTGAGCACGGAAGAGGTCAACATGACGCACCGGCCCTGAGCCTGTTCGTTATCCAGGTTGAACAGGCGATACAGGCTGCTGTCACGAAAACGGCGTCGCATGATGCTGCACCCGGCTTTCCTTAGTGATGAGAAAAGACACATGCTTTAATTCTAATTATAGCATCCTCATTGCCATTTTTCAATTGCTTTTTGCATCCTGATCGTCTATAATAATAGCGCCGGCACATGGCGCAGACCGATGACTGGAGGACATGGTATGCTGAAAATTGGCGTGCAGACGGCCGTGCTTCTCGCCCAGCGCGGGATAGACGGGACGTTCGGGCTGCTCTCGGAATGTGGGTTTGACTTTGTGGATTTCAGCTGCAACGCGCTGGATGGCTCGCTCTCGGGCCTGAAAAACAAACCAGATCCCCTTGCGGGTGTCTTTGACCTGCCGTTTGAACAGATCGCTCCGCTGCTGGCGCCATACAGGGAAGCCGCGGCGCGCTGCGGCGTGTCCTTCGGCCAGGCGCATGCGCCGTTTCCGCTGTACTGGCCGGGCAACGACGCGCGCAATGCGTATCTGGCTCAGGCGCTGGACAAGTGCGTGGCGATGTGCGGCTATCTGGATTGCCCGTATCTCATCGTCCATCCGGTGAAGCTGGGCGATCCGGCAGAAGAATGGCGCGTTAACATGGCGCTCTACAAAGGCCTGCTGCCCGCACTGAAGCGGCACAACGTGGTGTGCTGCCTGGAAAACATGTTCGTTACGGACCGGGGGAAAGTGTATGAATCGGCATGCGCCGACCCCTATGAGGCATGCGACTACCTGGACGAGCTGAACGACTTTGCGGGGGAGAAGCGCTTCGCCTTCTGCCTGGATACTGGCCATGCGCTGCTCACCGGCCGCGATATTTACACCACCATCATGAAGCTGGGCCCCCGCATTGAGACGCTCCATATCCACGACAACGACGGCCGGAGCGATCAGCACGTGACCCCGTATATGGGTACGCTGGACTGGGACCGCTTCATCATGGGCATCCGCGATGTGGACTACCGGGGTGGGCTCAGCTTTGAAACGTTCAACATGCTGAACATCTTTGATCCCGCTCTTGCGGATGAAGTGATGCATCTCATCGCCGCGACGGGACGGCTGTTTGCCCGGCGGATCGGAGGCTAAGCTTTTTCAAAACAACGAAAGGAAGGATTCGACATGCGCAAAATCGGTGTGCAGACTGCGCCTATCATTGACCTGCTTGGACCGGAGGAGGGCTTCAGGCTGATTCATGAGGCCGGCTTTGACTGCGTGGATTTCAACGTGGATCACTGGATGACCGGTTCGGAAATCCGCAAGGGAGAATTCAGCGGCTTTTTCTCGCAGGACATGGACGCCATTCTCGAGGCCATGCGGCCTTATAAGGAAGCCGCGGAGAAGTACAACGTGAGCTTTGGACAGGCGCACGCGCCTTTTCCCAGCTACGTGAAGGACAATGATTACGTGAACGAGACGGTGCTCGACGCGCTGAAAAAGTGCATCGAGATCTGCGCTTTCGTGGGGTGCCCGCATATCATTGTGCATCCGGCCTTCTTCGATTACGACAACCGCATGGATCCGGATACGGAATGGGACGCCAACATCCGGCTGTATACGGCGCTCATTCCCGTGCTGAAGAAGTGCCATGTAACCTGTTGCCTGGAGAACATGTTCACCGCCCGCAAGGGTAAGGTCTATGAAGCCATCTGCTCCGATTTCAACGAGGCGGCGGCTTATATAGACGAGCTGAACGACATCGCGGGGGAGAAGTGCTTCGCCTTCTGCCTGGATACCGGCCATGCCCTGCTGCTGGGACATGACATCTATACAGCCATCATGCAGATCGGCGACCGGCTGGAGACTCTGCACATCCACGATAACAACGGTACGAGCGACCAGCACGTCGCGCCGTATATGGGCCTGCTGGACTGGAACCGCTTCGTTCAGGGCCTCAGGGACGTGGGTTATCAGGGAAACTTGAGCTTTGAAACCTTCAATGCCTGTCAGGTGTTCGACAGGGAACTCATGCCTGAGGTGCTGCGACTGATCGCGGCGACCGGACGGATGTTTGCCCGGCGGATCGACGGATAAGGAAGGCAAATGTACCGCATAAGGAAGGGCGGCAGGCCATTCATTTGGCCTGCCGCCCTTTGTGTGGCTCCGAAGCGAATCAGGTTTCAGGCTGGTAAGTGCCATCCCGGAATTGGTTCAGCGCGGTGATCATAGCGTCCACGTTTTCTCGCTTGATGAGGAAGAGGGTGAGGCCGTCGCGCCGCACAGCCAGATACTCGCTGTCATAGTCGATGTACTCGACGACCATTTCGCCCGGATCGACGTTGAGGGTGTACTTCACGGTGCAGTACACGTCGCCCTCGTGGTGATAGTCGTCTGACAGCTTGCTGTTCATCGTGCCGATGATGACCTGATACAGCTTGCGGGAAAGGCTTTCATCGGCAGGTTCGCCATCGAAGAAGAAGTGATCCTGCGGCTTGTTCTTGCCTTCGACCTCCTCGCGCTCGATGCTGATGCGCCATGAGTCGTCCGCGGTGGATATATCGATGGCTTCGACGCGGTCGACAAACACCAGGTTGGCGAACAGATCCACCAGATAGCCCGGCGTGGCGTTATCAAGGAATGCGACGTTCGAGGTGTCCGTGAGGTATACGGCGCTGGTGTCATCGATCTGCACATAGCGCTTGTCGGAGGAGGCAAAGCCGCCGAGGCGATAGACGTACTGCGCGGTGTTCTCCTCGTCCAGCTTCACGGTGAGCGTTACGCGGGTAACGGCGCCGCCGTCCTCGAGGCCGGTGTTTTCCAACTCCTCAAGCTCGCCGGCGTAGCCGCTGATGGTAAGCGCCATAGCGCCCTCGAACATCTCGTTGGAACGGTCCGAATGGGCCCCGTAGGCGAAGGGCTGCAGCAGGCGCAGCGTCGAGATGCTGATATTGGACTCATCACTGTCCGCATAGCCCAGTTCCACAGTATCGCGGCCCTCGGTCTCGATCACGAGGTCGCAGATTGTCGTGACATCGGCAATGGACCAGGGCATGTTGACGTTGTGCAGCGAATTGCGCGTCGAGGTAAGGTTGTTTACGGCAGAACTGTAAATCAGGAATACGGCCTTGGTACCCTTCTCAGCGAAGTAGGAACCGCTGCTCGTGGGCGCCTGGCTGCCGATAAGCCAGGTTTTGCTCTTGCCGTCGCGATAGGTCATCGTCACCTCGGAACGCGGCTTGTCCAGGCCGTAATCGGCCAGGCTCTCCGCGCTGTCGGTGATGAGCTTGGTGGCGGTCAGGTTGGCCGCATACCCGATGATCGTGTCCGCGGTGCTCTGATTCAGGTCGAATTCCTCGAGCCCTTCAATGGTATAAGCCTTTTGCCCCTCGGGCAGCGCGAGTTTCGTGCCTTCCTCGTCATACTCGTTGTTGTTGAGGATGGTGTAGGTCTCATCGGGCAGGCGAACCGTCACGGAGGCAACTTCCTTGCGCGTGTGTTCAACCAGCTTTACGGTTTCGCTGACGTAGGAAGGCTCTTCGGTGGGAGCGGGCTCTTCTGGCTTGAGGTTCTCGGAAGCAAAGTAGACGCCGATGGAGGCCGCGAGCACCACGATGAGCGCAGCGATGGGGATCCACAGCTTACGCCTTTTGCCAGTGCCGGCCGGGCCCGAGCCGCTCTTGTTGCCGCGCAGATCCTGCGCGGAGGCGAGCTTTTTCAGCGGGGCCTCGCTGGTATGCTGATCCTTCTGCTCCATCACAGGCGCCTCCTCTTGATCCACACCACGATGCCGGCCACCAGCACGATCAGCGGGATGGCAACCACAACGATTGCGGCCAGCACCCAGGCCGTGGTAGCATCCGGAATGCGGAGCACGCTGTCGGCCACGTATTTGGAGCTGATCTTAACGGTGTTAGTGCTGTTCACCAGCCAGTCGAAGGCGTTCTCGGTGAAGTAGATGTTATCGGTCGAGTACAGCAGCTGCGTGTCAGCCATCAGGTAATTGCTGCCCAGCAGCACAATGCGAACATCCTTCGAGGAGTCATTGCTGTTGAGTTTGGAAGCCGCGAGGGCAATGGTCTGCGCGGCAGGCGCGCTCTTTTCGTCGCCGTTCACGACCACCGCGCGGTTCGAGCTGACGAGCAGCTTGGTGTACGTGATGCCCGACTCCGGGATGGTCACGTCGTTGATCGGACGAACCTGGGGAATCATCAGCTGACGGGCTTCCGCCAGTTCCTTGGTGATCTGATGGTCGGCGTCCATGTCAGGCCGCAGGTAGAGCGTGCCGTAGCTCACATAGTAATCCGTGGCTGCTTCATCTTCGTAAATCAGGCCGTTGCCGAAGGACAGCTGATAGTAGTCCAGCAGACGGGTCAGGTTGGGCAGGGTGGAGGTATCCACCGTGTAGTCCAGCGCGACCAGCATGCGGCCGCCGTCCATCAGCCAGCTGTGCAGCTTCTCGTACTCGGAGTCATCCAGGTCGCGGCCGGGATTGGAGATGACCAGCGTGTCGTCGCTCGCGAGCGTCACGTCGTCGCTGAGCAGATTGAGGGAGGCTACGTCATAGTTGCGCTGCTCAAGCCGTTTGGCGAGGATGGTGAAATTGGTTTTGAGCTCCAGCTCACCATGGCCGGTCAGGAAGTACACGTGCGGCGTGTCGGTACTGGTGACATACACCAGCGCGCTCGTCATCTTGGATTCGAGATCGAAGATGGTGTAGGTGTTGCCGCCGAACTGCTGGTAGGAGGAATAGTCGCTGCGATTGATCAGCTTCACGCGGGTCTCATCCGCATTGGTCACGATCACGGCGCCCTCGCTCAGGCTGACGTCGCCGGCGTATTTGTTCACGCGGGTGGGATCCTTCACGGGATCGATCGTACCCAGGGTGATGTGGTTGTTCAGCGCGTGATACTTCTCCAGCACGCTGTCGACCTGCACGCGGGAAGCGGTCGCGGTGCTGTTCTGATACAGTGTATAGACGTGTACGTCCTGATCGACGCCCTTGAGGACCTCGTAGGTGGCGTCGTCGAAATCGGTGGCGTTCATCGCGGTCACGTCGACGCCCAGCGCCCAGTTGGTCTCAATGGCGCCCAGAGCCACGTTCAGGAGGATGACCACGACGATGACAACAACGGTCAGTATGGTGGCGTAAGTGCCATAGCGGAATTTGCGCTGGCCCAACAGGCCCGCAAGTTTGCCTTTGGCTTTCTTTTCATTCTTCATGCTCATAGTGCTCAACCCTCACTCCATCTTCTCTTATCGATCACTCGAACAGCAAGGAACAGCATCACGCCGCAGAACGAGATATAGTAGATCACGTTCGCAAAGCTCAGGATACCGCCGGAAAAGTCATTGAACCGCTTGTACAGGCTCATCCAGGAAATCACGGTGTTCAGGAAGGAGAGGCCCGGAATCGTGATGGAGGAGCCGACGCTTTCGAGAATCTGCAGGAGCAGGTTGACGCCGATGGTCAGCACGGCCGCGGACACCTGGTTCTCAGTCAGCGCGCTCATCAGCACGCCGATGGCGACGTAGCTGAAGCCCAGCAGCAGGAAGCCGAGGTAGTTGGTGGCAATCAGCGCAGGATACGTCTTGTTGGAATATACCGCCAGGATGATCACGTAGAACAGCGTGACAGCGGTGGAGATGACGACCACGGTGCAGGCCGCGCAGAACTTGCCCAGGATGATATCCCAGATGGAGCGGGGCGAAGTCAGCAGCAGCTGGTCGGATTTGTTGCGCTTCTCTTCGCTCAGCAGCTTCATGGTCAGGATGGGCACGATCAGCATGAACAGGTAGTTCAGGTTGCCCAGCATGCCGGACAGGCTGGCTGAGGAGGAGTAGATGTTGGACAGGAAAAACATAAAGCCGCCCACCAGCAGGAATATGCCCATGAAGACATAACCGATGGAGGTCAGGAAATAGTTCTGCAATTCACGTTTCCAGATCGCAAGCATGGTTACTGTTCCTCCCCCTTGTCGTTGGTCAGCTGCAGGAAGATGTCCTCCAGTTCAATGTCCATCGGGCGGAGCATGAGGATGGGATAGCCGAGTTTCGCCATCTGCTGGAACAGGGGACGGCGAATATCCGCGGTGCGTTCGGCCTCCACCAGGAAGTCGTAGGAATCGGCCTCCTTGGTGCCCATCTCATCCACCGAGCGGGTGCCTGGGATTTCGCGGATCACTTTATAGACCTCGCGCTCCGGGCCGGCGATGCGCAGACGGTAGCGGCTGGAATCGGAGATGTTCTTGGTGAGGTTGTCCAGCGTGTCCTGCGCCACGATCTTGCCCTGGTTGATGATGACCACGCGCTCGCACACGTCGGCGACCTCGTGCAGGATGTGGCTGGAAAGCACGATGGTGTGATCCTCGCCCAGCTGCTTGATCAGCTTGCGGATCTCGATGATCTGCTTGGGGTCCAGGCCGACGGTCGGCTCGTCCATGATGACGACCTCCGGATTGCCCACCAGCGCCTGGGCCATGCCGACGCGCTGCTTATATCCCTTGGAGAGGTTTTTAATGAGTCGCCTGCGCACGTCGGTGATGCGGATGAGCTCGGTGATGTCGTCCAGATGAGATTTGATATAGCTCTTTTTGACATCCTTGATGGCGCAGACGAATCTGAGGTACTCGTCAACCGTCATATCCATGTACAGCGGCGGCATCTCGGGAAGGTAACCGATGCGGCGCTTGAATTCGCGCGGGTTTTCAAGAATGTCGTAGCCGTCCAGCAGCACGCGGCCGGCGCTGGCGGAGATGTAGCCGGTCACGATATTCATCGTGGTGCTCTTGCCGGCGCCGTTGCGGCCCAGGAAGCCAAGGATTTCACCCTTTTTGATGGTGAAGCTGACGTCGTTGACGGCAAGCTTGTTGCCGTAACGCTTGGAGACGTTTTGTATTTCGATCATGGGCAGTTCTCTCCTTTCTCTGAATGATATTATAGCAAATTTAACAGGGGCAGGTTTGAATAACTTTTGAACAAACTGTGAACAATGCCCCGGCCGCCTGTGAACGCGAGCTGTTTCAATGAACAAAAAGGGCGGTTCGTTTCGCGGTTATGGACATATTACCGCCGCTGTGCTAGAATAAAATAAGGGTTGCTGAAATGAGGAGGAGAACGATATGAGAATCTGCGTGCCGGTTCCCTGTTTTTTCGGGAAGATGGATTTCTGTGAGGCGATCGAGAAAATCGCAGCCCTTGGTTTTGACGCTGCCGAGACCTACGACTGGACACACCTCGATCTGGACGCCGTCCGGCGCGCCTGCGAACGGTGCGGTGTGGAGCTGCTGAGCATGTGCACCACCGAGTTCCGCATGACGGACGCGGCGTATCGCAGCGCATGGCTGGCAGGTCTCGAGGCCAGCTGCACGGCGGCAAACCGCGTGGGCGCAAAGAAGCTGATCACACAGGTGGGGCAGGACACCGGTGCCCCGCGCGACGTTCAGCATGAGAGCATTGCCGAAGCGCTCAGGCAAGCTGTGCCCATTCTCGAAAAGCACGGCGTGACGGTCATGATCGAGCCGCTCAACACGCTCTATAACCATCCCGGTTACTATCTCTGGTCGGCCGTGGAGGCGTTCGAGATCATCCGCGAGGTGAATCATCCGCTGGTGAAAGTGGTCTACGACATCTACCACCAGCAGGTGATGGAAGGAAACATCATCAACAACGTCACCAACAACCTGGACTGCATCGCTCATCTCCATGCGGCCGGCCATCCGGGGCGCATCGAGCTGCAGTTCGGGGAAAACGATTATGGATACATTTGGAAGCGAATCGACGAGGCAGGCTACCGGGGCGCATGCGGACTGGAGTACAACCCGACGATGGAACCGGAAGCCAGCCTGCGCGAATTCAGGCGCATCTACCTGAAACAACAGGGCTGATCGGCGCCGCCGCATCAGGATGAGAATGCATTAGAATTGCTTTACATTTTTATCAATATTCCTGCAGTTCCTTGACGAACAGGTGTGTTTTGTGCTTTAATGGGAGCAGCAAACGGGGAATTGATAGACAAAGGAAGGATACTATGTTTGGAAGACGGCCTGACGGACGGCATGTGCAGGGCATGGATCCCATTGTGCATTTTACGCCCTACATCATGCCGCGCCGATATGATGCGATGGTCAACGCCAAGGAAGAACTGGACTTCGACCAGATGACGCGATATATCCGCGATAAGCGCCGTGAAGGCCACGACATCACCTACATGGGGATGATCATCGCGGCCTACTGCCGGATGCTGGGCGAGTGTCCTGAGATGAACCGTTTCATCGTCAATCGGAAGCTGTACGCGCGCAACCACTTCTGTGTTTCCTTTACCGCGCTCAAGTCCATGTCGAGCGATGAATTCGTGGAATCGGTGTGCAAGGTGCAGTTCAACCTGACCGACACCATCTTTGACGTGAACCGCCGCATGGCCGCAGCCATCGAGGAGGCGCGCAAACCCGAGCCAGCCAACAAGACGGATACCCTGGTGAACATCCTGCTGAAGGTGCCGCTCCTGCCGAATTTTGTGGTGTTTATGGCGCGCCTGCTGGATAATTACGGCCTGATGCCCCGTTTCATCCACGAGGCCAGCCCGTTTCATACCAGCCTGTGGATCAGCAACATGGCGTCTATCGGCATGAATTATGTGTATCACCACATTTACGATTTCGGCACCAGCAGCGTGTTCGTCACGATGGGCCGTCCGGAACAGAAGCTGATCCGCAACAGCGACGGCACCTGCCGCAGCAAGCGCGTCATGCCGGTGGGCGTGGTCATCGACGAACGCATCGCCGAAGGCGCCGCATTTGCGCGCATGTTCAGCACCGTGATCAAGTATCTGAACGATCCTGTGCGGCTCGAAACGCCGCCGGAACACGTCAAGACGGAGGTCGAGATGCTGCCCGCACCGCCTATCCCGGACGCATCCAAATAAGAATACCGGCCGCATGGCGCGAGAGACGTCATGCGGCCTTTTGTGTTTTTTGCGCCGTCAGTCAAACGTGAATGGCGACAGGCGCGGATAAAGCGGCAGGCACGGCGCACAGCGGAGCGGCCTGCGGCAGCACGGTTCCGCTTCCGCACACCCGCACGGCCGGAATACACCCTCCGCGACTCGCTCGCCGCAGCCGCCGCTCATGGTGAGGGATACGCGCCGACGTATCATGCTGTCTGGCGAGAAGCCGCCCGTATAGCAGGTGAGCGCGGCTTCCCCCTGCCAGGCGGGCACGGCGGTCAGCTCAATGGGCGGACAGCCGCAGCCGCCTTCGACGCAGAGGCGGTAGAAACAGGGGCATACGGCGCAGGGCAGGCCGCTCACGCGCAGCTGCACTACGGCGCCGCCATCGCAGCCCTGAATCCGGACCTGCCCGCATGCATTATGAAAGCGCGGCAAGCCCTTCAGCAGGGCCTGCGCGCATGGATCCAGACCAAACATGGAATTCACCTCCACTTCCATGCTATTAGGAAGCGGCCCGAAGCGTTCCCGGGCCAGGAGGGTGATTCTCATTTTCCGATCACGAGAATTCCAAATTAAAACGGAGAAGGTGCAGGCCCTTCTCCGTTCATTGGCAAGAGAAATCATTCCTCCGGAATGACAATCGGCTGGGACAGATCGAAACTGACGTTGAGCACCTGCTCTGCACCGTCGAGATCGGTGATGTGTATCTGTGCGCTTTCACCGCCGTCCACCCATTCGACGTAATCAATGCCGGTGTAGGTGGCGACCATGTCGCCGCGATAGGGGTAATAGAACAGCTTGCCGTCCATCGGGTAACCGCCGTAGAAATAGGGCGTCTTTTCTGTATCCGCGTTCTGGTCATCAAGATCCAGGGCGCGCATGATGACAAGCCGGTTTCCGGTTTCCGGGCTGGTGTAATAGGAAACGGGGTTGACGCCCACCTGCGCGTAGACCGAGCACAGCGAGTAGACGATCACTCCGGCGGTCATCACGAGAAACGCCATCAGCCATACGACAATCAGCCGGACACGCCTGCGCCGGATGCTCTGGTAAAGCTTGCTGGCAAGCGCGCCCAGCAGCAGGATGACAGGCAGCGACATGACCATGATATACACCCAGTACCACACGAGCAGGCGTTCTCCGGGGAGATACATGAGCCCGGCCAGCAGCGCCGAAACCACCGCGGCGGCGATGAGCAGCCCGCGCGTGATGTATTTTGCCACGGGGCTGGGCCCCTGGTCGCGGTTATCCAGAAGCGGGTTGGGGAGACGTCTGTTCATGGAATCGGAACCTCCCTGTCAGAATCTGCGTCTATTATATCACAGGTTTTGCCGGCAATGAAGACGGCACATTGGAAAACACGCACATTTTACGAAGGAGGAGAGCGCCCGTGAAGAAACTTGGCGTGTTCGTGATTATTGTTCTGCTCCTGCTTGTGCTGAAATACAGCGGTATCCTGGATGACGAGCGGGTGATATACGGCATCGAAAACGGCTTTAAGACGGCTGTGCGCTTTCTGGAACAGGGCGTTCAATTTGTGATCGGCAAGTTGAAGTGATGCATTTAGCTGAAAACAAACGCTCCGGCCCGTTAAGAGCCGGAGCTTCTTCTTTACTGCATGGTGGTCACATTGCGAACAATTGTGGCGATCTGCGCCTCCGCGTCGGCATCCAGTGTACCGCCGCCAAGCTGGTCGGCGATGGCGTTGATTTTTCCGACATCTTCTGCCTCACTGGTCACGGCTACGACCTGGATGTTCGGATCAGCTTCCTGCACCACGCCCGCGACAAGGTTGTGGATGCGCTGCGTCATCTGGCCCTGATACTCCTTGGCAAAGGTGACACCCACCAGCGCGGTGCCGCCGCTGGTCACGATGCGACTGGACTCGATCTCGCTGAGCAGGTTGATCTTCTTCTCGACTTCTGTGCGGCCGGTGATCCAATCGAAAGCGGTTTGGATGGCTGCCGTAACATCCGGCATTACGGACGCACCGTCAGTCGACTGCGGCGCTGAGGAAGCGCCCCGATTGTCGCTTGCGCCGAAGCGGTCTCCCGCGTTCATGCAGCCGGCGAGGATGGCGCCCACGAGCAGGGCGCAGGCAGTAATGAGAAATCCCTTGCGTTTCAAAGCTTTCATAAAAAACCCTCCCTTGCAGAAGATAGTCTGCTCAGAGGAGGGATTTTTTAATCGGCTTTTCGCGAAAAGAAAGGCTTCTATGATTTTTCCTGCTCGCGGTAGAAGCAGCAGCCGCCGATGAATTCGCGCAAAATCGAATTGAGCGGGATTTCATCCTCGACATCGGCGGACAGGAAGTAGTTCAGGAATTTGATCAGCCGATGCGCCATGGTGTAATACGGGCTGTCGGGCGTCAGTTTGGTCAGCATGGGGTAGACGTATTTTTTAAGCACGGCCGGCTCATACACCAGCGAGGAATTGAAGATAACGTCCGCTTCCTCCTGGTAGGGGAAGATGTACTTCTCCTCGCCGTTTCGCACGGATGGCCACATGGCCATGGTGGCTTCCGGCGAAGTGCCGCGGAAGTGATAATCCCGCACCATGCGCCGCAGCAGCCGCGCTTCGGTGGTACGGATGCGGTTGTGGTCATCCAGGTTGAGAGCGGTCAGGGCGCTGATGTAGATTTTGAACTTCAGGTTGCGCGCCACGTCTTCCGTGAGCTTGTTGTTCAGGCCGTGAATTCCCTCGATGATGATCGGCTGGTCGGACTCCACATGCATGAGGTGTGTGCTGGCGGAACGCCTGCCGGTTTTGAAATCGAACAGGGGCACCTGCACCGGCTCGCCCTGGATGAGGCGCACCAGCTGGTCATTGAACAGCGGCACGTCGAGCGTGTCCAGCCGTTCGAGATCCTGCTTGCCGTTCTCGTCGACGGGGATCTTGTCGCGGTCGAGATAGTAATCGTCCAGCGACAGCGCCACGGGTCTCAGCCCCAGCACGCGCAGCGCAATGGAGAGCCTGTTGGCAAAAGTGGTTTTGCCCGAGGAGGAAGGCCCGGCAATCAGAATGATGCGGGCGCCGCTGCGGGCGTAATCGTCCGCAATGCGGCT
Source organism: Clostridiales bacterium Firm_10 (assembly GCA_001603025.1). GTDB lineage: Bacteria > Bacillota > Clostridia > Christensenellales > Aristaeellaceae > Firm-10. The sequence goes on from LVAP01000068.1 coordinate 42,637, forward strand.
GATGGATTTCTCGTGCAGCGCCTCATTCACCCGGATGAATTCGCGCAGTTGACCGCTGTGCGTCAGGGCGTTCAGATCAGCGGCGTTGGAGCAGCGCAGGATAGCGTTCCAGCGGGCCGACTCGGCGAAGGTGTTCATGAGCCGGGGCAGCTGCCTGAGCGGCGCCACGGCATGTGGGTTGTCCAGGTCAGGCAGCATCAGAACGAGACCCGGAAGCTGCAGATGAAGCCCGAAAACGGTGATAAACCCGGTGGAAGGCGCCATGATGCCATAGAAATACTCCATCATATCGCCCAGACGATAGAGCTGGAAGGTTTCATAAGGCCGGTATTTAAGCAGGTTGACCTTGTCCATCTCGCCGGTCTGTTCGAAGTAGGCGATGGCGTCTCTGCGGGAAATGGAATGCCGTACGAAAGGCAGGTCCTTCTTCACGATTTCGCGCATGCGAACCTCGATGGCCCGCACATCCGCGCCAGTGAGCGAATGGCGGCTGTCACGCACCTCGCAGTATATGCCTCCGCCCAGCGAATGCTCGATGCGAACGCGTCGGTTGGGGAACAGTTCGTGCACTGCCAGCAGGAAAATGAAACGCAGCGAACGCTCATAGATGAGACGGCCCTCGGTGCTTTCGATGGTGATGACGGAAGCGGTTTCTCCGTCGGCAGGCTGCGCCGTGAGGCACAGCGTTTCGCCGCCGACGAGGATGCCGAGCGGTTTGACGTCCGGCAGGGCGCGCGCTATGATGTGGCCGTAGCTTTCGCCCTTTTCAAAGGAAATATCATGACAATTAAGATGAAGAATCATTTTCTGCGCCCCCTTTGCCGACGGGTTGAACTTACGTCCATTAAAACACAGTTGGCCGCAAAAGTCAATCGGGCAGAGGCGGAAAATGGCGGGAGAATTTGGAGAAGGAAGCTCAGATGCGGGATTGAGCCTATTCGCCGGCGGCCTTATCGGCAATGAGGGCGATGAATTCGCCATTTGTCGGTTTGTCGCGCTCAGAGAACAGCTTCACGCCGAGCAGCTGGTTGGTGTTTTCCAGACGCCCACGATTCCAGGCCACTTCGATGGCGTGGCGCATGGCGCGTTCCACCTTGCTCGAGCTGGTGCCGTAGCGGTGGGCGATGCCAGGATAGAGTTCCTTTGTGATGCGATTGATCACGTCATGGTTCTCCATGACCATGCGCACGGCCTCGCGGAGGTATTGATAACCCTTCACATGCGCCGGTATGCCAATCGACAGGAACAGGTTGGCGACGCGCTCGTCGGGTGACCAGTGGGCGTATGTGGAGGGCGTGTCGGCGGGCTGCGGGGAGAGCATGCTGAGCGGCGTTCTGTCGTTAACGATCGACAGGATCTGTTCGTGGATGCGGCGGGGTTCCGCCGGTTTCACGATGAAATAACCCGCACCCAGCTCCACTGCCCGGTTGACAACAGCGTCATTTTTCAACGCGCTGTAAACGATGACGCGCGGACGATCCTCATGTGATGCCAGCTCGCGCAGCACGCCCAACCCGTCCAGCTGCGGCATGACGATATCCAGAAGGACCACGTCGGGCCGTCGCTGACCGATGAGTTCGAGCGCGTCAAAGCCGTTGGCTGCGGTTCCGGCGAGGACTATATCAGCCTGCTCGGAGAAATAGGCTGTCAGACTGTGGAGCAGCGATGTATTGTCATCGACGAGCATCAGGGAAATGGCGTTCATGTTGATCCCTCCGTGACACATGTGTGTACTTTTTCCTTCTGACATTTGTATATGCGTCGATGAGCGGAGATATGACATATTCTGTAAAACCTGTGCCCGCTGAATTCGCGATTTGCGGCCTCTGGCTTATAAAAAAAGAGGGCCGAAGCCCTCTTGAAGGATTTGTCCGAGTTACTGGATCTTGATGCCGTGGATGCGTCCGCCGCGGGTGCCGATGACGAGCATGTCATCGAAGATGGCGGGCGACCCTTCGATGTTGCTGCCGTCCACCTCGATGGAGGTGATCAGCGTGCCGGTCTGCGCGTTGATCATGCGCATGATGCCGTTTGAGTTGGCCTGGAACAGATAGGCGTTGCCCAGCGCGTCGAAGGTAAGCGTGGGAGACGACCAGCTGTAACCGCCGATGTCAAGCGTCCAGACTTCCTCGCCGGTCTTCTTGTTCAGCGCATAGAGGATATTGGCGCGGCCGTTATCAGTGCTGACGCGGGCGATGGTGAAGAACACCAGGTCGCTCACAACGCCCTTGCCGCAGCACGGCGTGGCGAAGGAGCCGCCATGAGCGTGGTCAGTCACCTTGACATCCTTGCACCAGACCTCCTCACCGGTCATGGCGTTCAGACAGCGCATGTGGGTGACACCGGCGTCGTTCTTGGCGGAGAGGTCAAGCTCAGTGCCCGTGTAGATAAACACGCCTTCTTCGGTTTCTTCCAGTACGAGCGAGGCATCGGTGTCGTCGCCGGCATAGAAATTCCACAGGGGAGTCAGGGTGTTCAGGTCCAGGCAGGTGATCAGGCCGGAGTTATCGGAGAAGTATGCGTAGTGATTGTAAACCACGGTAGAGTTCTCCATGCCGGGCCTGGTGGTCACGTTGGAAGAATACCAGTAGCGATCGATCACCGGATCGATGGAAATCGTGCCCGCGCCGACGTCATATTCGGTGTTGAGCGTGATGGTGTACAGCAGGCCGTTTTCGCCGGCCCAGATGCAGGTATCGCTGGCGGCGTCTACGATGGGCGCACAGTCCGAAGCGTACCAGCGGCGGGTGGCGAAATCGTCCCGGCCATTGATGAACAGCAGCTGGCTTTGGTCGATCAGGCTGAAAATGCGCATGCCGATCTTGACCGCCGTTCCGTTGACCTCGTCGATGCCCTGGCCGACATAAAGCAGGGGATAGCCGCGCGGGTCGATGGTCACGCTGCCCTTGATGGGCGCGCCGATGACGATGGGATCGCGGGTAAACTCGCCGTCGTCAAGGTCGAAGAAGTAGATCTTGCCGTCCAGTGTGGCGTAGATAACTTCCACGAGGCCGCTCTTGTTCTTCTTTTCTTCCTTGATATTCATGTTGCGCAGGGTCTGGCTGTCCCAGCGCACGATGGCGGGCTGGCCCGTCCAGCCGACGCCGGTCCAGCTGTCGATGCCGCCAATCTTGAAATTGTACTTGATGGCGATCGTGCTGGCATTGTTCGGAACGGTGCCGAAAGAGGCCTTGTCGCGGTAGTTGTTGCCGCGGAAAGTGGTCACGCCGTCAATCTGCGCATACTGATCGGAAGAAACGATCTTGACGGCGCGGTCGCGCGCGTAGACGGAGGTCTGCGAGCCGTCCGCGTAGATCTTTGTGCTCACGCCGAAAGCGGAAGGCTTGCTCGCGTCAGGAATGGCGTCCGCCTTCACTTCTTCATGGCCGACCGGCATCGGCGTGGGGGTAGGTTCGGGGGTGGGCTCCGGCGTCACCACGGGGGTGGGTTCGGGAG
>LVAP01000069.1 GCA_001603025.1 Clostridiales bacterium Firm_10
GCCAACCGGCTGGCGAACGAAAAGTGCCGCAAGTTCGATCCGCCGGAAAAGGCGGACAAGGCAAAGGGCGGCAAGAAGGCGAAATACGACTTTTCCGGCCTGGCCGGGGCCATCGGCGCGCGGGTGGCGGAGAAATTCGTCTCCGGCGCGGTGTGCGCCGCGGCGGTGGACGGGCGCATGGCCTACCAGTGCGTGCAGGGCCTGGCGGACGTGGAATCCGGCCGCAAAATGACCCGCGACACCACCTTCCGCCTGGCCTCCATGACCAAGCCGATCACCGGCGCGGCGGTGATGATCCTCAAGGAGCGCGCGCTGATCGCGCTGGACGATCCGATTGAGCGCTACCTGCCCGAGCTGGGCGGGCGGCGCGTGACTGTGCGGGACGCGGCGGGGAACGCGGCCGGCACGGAGCCCGCCGCGCGGCCCTTCACCATCCGCGACTGCCTGACCCACAGCAGCGGCCTGGGGCAGGAGAGCGACCTGTGCGCCAGGGCCGAGGCCATGCTGCCGGACGACATGTTCAACCTGGAAAACATCGTGCGCATGTACGCCTCCGTGCCGCTGGACTTCCAGCCCGGCGCGAAAACGGGTTACAGCGCCATAGCCGGCATGAACGTGCTGGCCCGGGTGTGCGAGGTCGTGACGGGCATGCGCTTCGCCTCCTTCATCGCCACGGAGATCTTCAACCCGCTGGGCATGGGCGACACCACCTACGAGCCCAACGCCCACCAGTGGAACCGCGTCGCGGAGGTGTACGAGCCCGGCACGCTCCGGATGCTGCCCATCGGGCGCGTGGGGCACGGCGGGTTCCGGCGCGCCTACGACTGCGGTTCGGCCGGCCTGGTGGGCACCCTGACGGACTACCTGCGCTTCGCGCTGATGCTCTCGAACGGGGGCGAGCTGAACGGCGCGCGCATCCTCAGCGAGGCCTCGGTGAAGGAGATGGCGACGCCGCAGCTGCCGGACGATCTGCCCGGCCTGGGCGAGGGCGTGAACTGGGGCCTGTCCATGCGCGTCACCACCAAGCGGACGGACGCCCAGCCGCTGCCGGCCGGGTGCTTCGGCTGGAGCGGGGCCTACGGCACGCATTTCTGGATCGATCCCGGCCACAACGCCGCGGTGGTGCTGATGGCCGCGGGCGACGTGGGCGGCGCCTCCAGCCCGCTCTCGCGCGAGGTGGAAAAGGCCGTGACCGAGGCGCTGGAGAAGGGAAAGGATGCGTGACATGGACAGGGTGAGCATGGCGGAGGCGTTCGTCTTCGGGCGCTTCAATCAAATCGGGGACGCCAAATGGCGCACCCGGGCGGTGTACCACTCCCACGCGGTGTCGCTTCTCTGCGCACTGCTGGCGGATAAGCGGGGCCTGGACCCGGAGGTCGCCGCCATCGCAGGGCTTTTGCACGACCTGTACGCCTATGAAAAACAGGATTACGCCGACCACGCCCACCTGGGCGCGGCCCGGGCCCGGGAAGTCCTCGAATCGCTGGGATTGACCACGGCGGCGGAAAACGGGCTCATTGCCTCGGCCATATACCATCACGACGACCTGACGCTGACCGACGGCCCCATGGACGAGCTTCTCAAGGACGCCGACCTCATCGACAACGCCCTGAGCCGCCCGGCGCGGGGGATCAAAGAGAACGAATCGGCGCGGATTGAGAAGATCCGCGCGGAGCTGGGGCTTCCGGCCCGGATGTGAGAGGAATGGAAGACATGGCGGAATCTTGCGGCTATCCCCACAGGGTGACGCGCTGCGATGACGGCGAGTACCGCTGGGCGTATGAAGTGGATATGTCCACCCGGGGCGCGACCTTCGGCGGCATGGTGAAGGTCTGCACGGTCATTTCTCTGGCCATTCTGGCCGTCTGCGCGTTCATCAGCGCGGAAATGATGCTCATGGCGCTGCTGGTCGGCGCGGGCATCGTGGGACTGCCCGCGTTGCTGTGGGCGCTCCTCTATCGGGGGAAGGCCGCGCGGCAGACCATGCGCTTCGGGATGAACGAGGAGCGGATACACATTCCGGGACTGTACAGGAACGAGAACACCTCCTTCCGGGACATCCGCAGCGTGACGGTGCGGCGCAGCCGGAACCTGATTGAACTGCGCACGGTGACGCTGACGCTGATCCAGGTTTTCGCGCCGGGCGAGGATTATGCCTTCGTGAGAGAATTCATTCTCGGCCATGTGCCGCCGACGGCGGAATTATTTGAGGAGGCGTGACAAGGCTATGAGACATCGCAGCATGGCCCTGGTTACGCGGGGTGACAAAATCCTCTTTGTTCGGCTGCACAGCCAGGGACGGGAGTTCTTTTCGCTGCCGGGCGGCGGCATTGAGCCGGGCGAATCCCCCGGTCAGGCGGCTCTTCGCGAGTTGAAGGAGGAGTGCGGCGTGGACGGCAAGCTGGTTCGTCCACTGAACACGCTCCACTTGCCGGACGGGAGCGAGGAGCACGTGTTTCTCGTGGCGGTGCCGCCAGACCAGGAGGCGTGTACCGGCTGCGACCCGGAGACGCCGGTCGACATGCAGATCATCCGCGAGGCCTGCTGGCGGCGGCTCAGCGAGCTCTCCGAGAAGGACAGGGCGTTTCTGTTTTCTTATGGCCTTCTGAATGTGGAAGGCTATTTCGATCTGGTCATATCCTGGGGTGATCGGATCAGCTGGCCGTTGAACGAAGAATAATCCACGCGGTGTTTCATTAATCAACGACGGAGGTCTTCATGTCTGAACAACCCAAACGCGCGGACCGCTACGACTGGCTGTTCGCGCCGCTCGAGGAAATCGAATCATACAGGCAGCTTCGCGAGGCTGTGAAAAAGCCCGGCGTGCTGTGCGCCACGGGGCTGGACGACAGCCAGCGGCTGCACATGCTGGCCGGCCTGGCCCGGGAGAGCGGCCGCCTGCTGCTGTTCGTCACCGCCACGGATCAGCTCGCCCAGAAGGCCACCGACGACCTGCTGGCGCTGTTTCACGGCCGGGTCCAGATGCTGCCCGCGCGCGAGATCAGCTTCATGCGCGTGGCCGCCGAATCCAACGACCTGGCCGCCCGCCGCATCGAGGCGCTGGGCGCCGCCATGGCCGGCGGACTGCGCGCGCTCGTCGCGCCGG
>LVAP01000070.1 GCA_001603025.1 Clostridiales bacterium Firm_10
GGACGGCGCGCTTTCCATCGAACTGCGCCTGCCCGGCGAGGGCGGATACGCGCTGCTCACCCGCACCGTGGACGACGCGCACGGCAACCCCCTCGCGCACTGGCTGCGCATGGGCCAGCCCGCCAGCCTCACCGCGGAGCAGCTCGCGTTCCTGCGGAGCGCCGCTCAGCCGCTGTGCGCCGCCCGCGACGTGTTCTCCGGCGACGGCTCGCTGACCGCCGCCCTGACGCTGGAAAAAAACGCCGTGACGCACCTGCGCATCGTGCCGGCCCGCTGCGAGGCGGAATACGGCTACGATCCGGGCATGTATCTGTGAGGCGCAGCGCCTGCGGGCGCCTGTATGCCGGACGCGGACGGCTGTTTTCATCCGCGCCCGCCTCAAAAAACCCGGGGATCCGGAACCCGGCCGCAGCGTCGCGGCGGCGTTCCGTGTCCCCGGATCTTGTCATATTACGGCCATTGCAGTAAATAATGCGCAGGAAGCCGGCGAAAGGCGGCATAATATGCGCAAAAATCCTCGGCCGCTTCTCAGCATTTGCTATTTTGGGTATGACGATGAGGATTTGTAAATACCACTGCTTGACATGAAAACCGGCGGCAGATATAATTAATTTGTAAAATCAGGCCGCTTTTTATTGGCTTTGGGTAAAGGCCCTGAGTGGTTATTTGCCCTGAAATTCGCTGAAGGGTGGAAGGGACAGACCGATGAAGAAGAGATTTGGCGCGCTGATCGGGCTCCTGTGCGTGGCGGCGGCGGTCGCCCTGATTGTGCTGCTCGGCGCCGGAGGACAGGACTTCCATGAAAAGTACGAGGGCGTCGATCTGTCCGCCGATGTCAGCGGCCTCGGGCGCAGCGACACCTATGCGAATTATCTGATGAAATACGCCGACGCGCCCCGTGGCGCCGCCGCGGTCGACGTCGACCTGGCCGCCTTTGAGGGCGATGGCGAGGCGCGCGAGGAAGACGGCCGCGCCTGCGTCTTCACGCCGGACGGCTCTTTCGTCACCTGGACGGCGGATGTGCCGGCCGACGGCCTTTACAGCGTCATGATCGACTACCTCACCGTGCCCTCCCGCGGCGTGGACATCGAGCGGGAGCTCTACATCAACGGCGAGCTGCCCTTCGCGGGCGCGGCCCAGCTGGTGTTCACGCGCATGTGGCGGGACGCCGGCCCCGTGCGCCAGGACAATCAGGGAAACGACGTCCGCCCTTCCCAGGAGGAATTGTTCGGCTGGCAGCAGGCCTGGTGCCGCGATGAAATGGGCTATGAGGTGGAGCCCTACCGGTTCTATTTCAAAAAGGGCGAAAACGCCATCTCCCTGCGCGCGGTCAACGAACCGATGGTGATCGGCGGCATCCGCCTTATGCCGGTGCGTGAAAGCCGCAGCTACGAGGCTTACCTGGCCCAGCAGCCCGACGCGGCCATGACGGACGAGGGCAGGGCCTGGCAGCTCACCGTGCAGGGCGAGGACGCGCGGCTGCGCTCGTCGCCGTCGCTGTATGCCCGCTACGACCGGTCTTCCTCCGCCACGGTGCCCTACAGCGTGACCAACACCGTGCTGAACTGCATCGGCGGCGACCCGTGGAACAATGCGGGCCAGTGGATCGAGTGGTCGTTTGAGGTGCCGGAGGACGGGTGGTACAACATCACCGTCAAGGCCCGCCAGGCCTACCAGCGCGGCGCGCTTTCCTGCCGCACTGTGTACATCGACGGCGAAATCCCCTTCGACGAACTGAGTTCAGTCGCTTTCGGCTATTCCAATTCGTGGACCATGCGCACGCTGTCCGATGAAACCGGCGCGCCTTACCGCTTCTACCTGACCAAAGGCGGGCACACCGTGCGCCTGGAGGCCACGCTGGGCGAGATGGGCCCCGTGCTCCAGCGCCTGGAGGACAGCATTTACCGCCTGAACCTCATTTACCGGAAAATCCTGGTGCTGACCGGCGTCAATCCCGACCGCTTCCGCGACTACAACATCGCGCAGGTTTATCCGGAGGTCATCACGGCCATGGACCTGGAGAGCAAGCGCCTTTACAGCATCGTGGACGACACCGTGGGGATCGCCGGACAGAAGAGCGACCGCGTGGCCGTGGCGCAGACGCTGGCCGTCCAGCTGGAGTCGTTCGTGAAGCACAACGAGCGCATCACCCAGTCCTTCGGCAACTTCAAGGACAATATCACCAGCCTGGGCACGGCCATGCAGAACATGTCCGAGACCAAGCTGGATGTCGACCTGATCGTCATAAGCGGCGAAAACGCGAAGCTTGACAAACCCCGCGACGGGTTCTTCGCCAAGCTGGCCCATGAGATCCGCTCCTGCGTCGCTTCTTATTTTGTGGATTACAACTCGCTGGGCGACAAATACGAGGAAGGGGAGACGGACGACCTGATCGAGGTGTGGATCGTGACCGGCCGCGACCAGAGCACCATCCTCAAGACCATGGTAGACGATACCTTCACCCCCGCGACCGGCATCCGCGTGAACGTCAAGCTGGTGGTGGCGGACACCCTGCTGACCGCCGTGGTGGCGGGCAACGGCCCGGACGTGGTGCTGTCGGTGAATTCCTGGTTCCCGGTCAACTACGCCATGCGAAACGCCGTTGAGGACCTTACCCAGTTCCCCGATTTCGACGAGGCGGTCACGCCTTTCTATGACAGCGCCCTCACGCCCGTTCGCTATAACGGCGGGGTGTTCGCTCTGCCCGAGACGCAGGAGTATTCCGTGCTGTTCTACCGCAAGGACGTGCTCGAGGAGATAGGCTTGTCGGTGCCCGACAGCTGGGATGACCTGATCGCCATGCTGCCCACCATCCAGGGCAGCAACATGTCCGTGGGCGTACCGTATCCCGACATCACCACGGCAGACATGTCCGTGCTGAATTCGCTTATCTACCAGTACGGCGGCGCGATTTACGACGAAGAGGGCAAGCGTACGACCATCGACAGCGAGAGCGGCGTCGCTGCCTTCGAGCTTTACACCTCCCTTTACAACGACTACGGCCTGCCCACGGTGTTCGACTTCAAGAGCCGGTTCCGCTCCGGCGAGATGCCGCTCGGCGTGGCCTCCTACAGCGTATACAACACGCTGGTGGTCTCCGCTCCCGAGATCCGCGGCCTGTGGGATTTCACCCTGTTCCCCGGCACCGTGCGCCCGGACGGCTCGCTGGACCGCTCGGTTCACTCGCAGGGCCTGTGCTGCATGATGATCAACACGGACGACCAGGCCGTGAAGGACAACGCCTGGACGTTCATGAAGTGGTGGGTGAGCACGGACGTGCAGGTGCGCTTCGGCCGCGAGCTGGAGAGCGTGCTCGGCTCTTCCGCGCGCTATGCCACCGCCAACCGGGAGGCGCTGGAGCAGCTGGCCTGGAGCGCCCCGCAGCTGGACGTGCTGAGGACGCAGATGGCCTCCGCGGTAGGCTTCCGCGAGATCGCGGGCGGCTATTCCACCACCAGGCATATGACCAACGCCGTCCGCCGCGTCATTAACGACAAGGACGACGCGCGGGAGACGATTCTGACCTACGCGCGCACGGTCAACGAGGAGATCGCGGTCAAGCGCGAGGAATTCGGCCTGCCGGTTGACTGAGCGGAGAGGAAGAAAGGAGGAAAAAGCCCATGAGTTCGTTTATCGGCAAATACGCTCAGGTTAAAAGGAATCAATTCAGATACAACCTCGCCAAGGCGAAGCGGATGAAGGTGTGCTACCTGTTCCTGGCGCCTTACGCGGTGTTGTTCTTTGCCTTCTTCATTCTCCCGATCCTCTCCTCCATTTACTACAGCTTCACCTACTACAACATCCTGGAGCCTCCGAAGTTCATCGGCTTCAAAAACTACATCAACCTGATCCTGCAGGACCAGGTGTTCCTCACGGCCATGAAGAACACCTTCCTGATCGCCGTGATCACCGGCCCCATCGGCTATATCCTGTCGTTCCTGTTCGCGTGGTTCATCAACGAGCTGCCGCGCTGGATCAGGACCATCGCCGTGGTGGTGTTCTACGCGCCCTCCATCGCGAGCAACGCGTTCGTCATCTTCCTGATCATCTTCCGCGGCGACGCCTACGGCTACCTGAACTCGTTCCTGCTGCAGTTCGGCCTCATCAACGCGCCGTATCTGTGGCTGTCCGACCCGAAATACATCATGCCGGTCATCATCGTGGTCATCCTGTGGATGAGCATGGGCACGGGCTTCCTGTCGTTCGTGGCCGGCCTGCAGGGCGTGGACCGCAGCATGTACGAAGCCGGCTATGTGGACGGCGTGCGCAACCGCTGGCAGGAGCTGTATTACATCACGCTGCCCAGCATGAAGCCCATGCTGCTCTTCGGCGCGGTCATGTCCATTACCCAGGCCTTCAACGTGTGCGATGTGCCGCGGGCGCTGGCGGGCTACCCCAGCACCGACTACGCCGCCCGCACCATTGTCACCCACCTGTTTGACTACGGCTTCTCGCGGTTCGAGATGGGCTACGCGTCGGCCATCGCGACGGTGCTGTTCCTGATGATGATCCTGTGCAACAAGGTCATCCAGAGCGCGTTGAGGAAGGTGGGCACATGAGCAGGAAACCGCAGGTTCGGCACATCGTTCAGCCGAAATCAAAATCCCGCGCGGAGCAGCTGAAATTCCTGGCGGAACTGCGCGGCGAGGTGCAGAAGCGCCCGCAGAAAACCTTTAACGTCAAGAAATTCCTCATCATATCGGCGGTCGTGGTCGCGCTGTCGCTGGCCGTGGTGTTCTTCGCGGGCTACCGCCTGAACGCCATTGACGCGTACAACCAGCAGGTTGAGGAGACCGGCCAGGGAACGATCAACACCTCCTCGCCGATTTACGCCATCCTGCGCCTGGTGGCGCTGATCGAGCTGGGCATCTACGTCATCTATGCGGTGGTGAAGCTGCTCGCGCCCAAGCGCCGCAAGCCCAACCGCTCCATCTGGGGCGATATCGGCATTTACCTGATGCTGGCGATCGTGGCCGTGGCCATGGTGTTTCCGCTGGTGTTTTCCGTCTGCTCGGCGCTGAAGCCGCTGGACGAGCTGTTCCGCTTCCCGCCGCGCGTGTTTCCGCAGCGCGTGACGCTGGACAACTTCAGCGACCTGATCGTGACCATGGGGCAGAGCTGGGTGCCGTTCATGCGCTACCTTACCAACACGGTGTTCATCACGCTGGTTGGCACCTTCGGCCACGTGATCATCGCCTCCATGGCGGCTTTCGTGCTGGCGAAATACGATTTCCCCGGCGGCCGGACGTTCTTCAGCATGGTCGTGACCGCGCTGATGTTCTCCGGTTACGTGACCGGCATTCCGAACTACATCATCATGAGCCGCCTGCGCATGATCGACACTTACTGGGCCGTCATCCTGCCCGCTTTCGCGGCGCCGGTCGGCCTGTTCCTGATGAAGCAGTTTATGGAAGGCCTGCCCACTTCGCTGATCGAGGCGGCGCATCTGGACGGCGCGGGCGAGTTCCGCATCTTCTGGAACATCGTCATGCCCAACGTGAAACCCGCCTGGCTGACCATCATCATCTTCTCCGTGCAGAACCTGTGGAACACCAACGCGGCCACGGTCATCTATTCCGAGGAGAAGAAGACGCTGGTGTACGCGCTGCAGCAGATCCAGGCCGGCGGCATTGCCCGCACGGGTCAGGCTGCGGCGGTCACGGTGATCGTCATGCTGGTGCCCGTCACGATCTTCATCCTGTCGCAGAGCCGCATCCTGGAAACCATGGCCAGCTCCGGCCTGAAGGACTGAGCGGGGAGGAACGCGTATGAGAGAGAGAAACCTGCGCCTGCCCGCGCTGCTGGCGGCCGCGCTGCTGCTGGCCTCGTCGTTCCTGCCGGCCTTCGCGCTGGACGGCTACGATTACACCTATACCTATAATTACGATTTCTGGGGTGAGCTGCGCGAGTCGCCGGACGTCTACCGCGTCGAGTCGGTCATCAATTACCGCGACATCGGGCTCGACAGCCCGATGAAGACGCCGCAGAGCCTGTTCGTGCGGGGCAGCGAGCTGTATGTGTGCGACACGGGCAACAACCGCATCCTTCAGCTCCGCCGCAAGGGAGCCGGCTTCACGCTGGTGCGGGTGATCGACGAGGTGAAGGGCGCCGAGCCCTCCTCGTTTAACGCGCCGTATGACATCTTCGTGGACGACGAGGGCTGGATGTACGTGTGCGACCAGAACAACAACCGCATCGTCAAGATGGACGCGGAGGCCAACTACGTCATGTCCTTCGTGAAGCCCACCGACGAAACCTTCACCCAGACGCTGGCCTTCCTGCCCGCCAAGCTGGTGGTGGACGTGGCCGGCCGCGTGTTCGCGCTGTGCAAGAACGTGAACAAGGGCCTCATGAAATATGAAGCGGACGGCACGTTCACCGGCTTCATCGGCGCCAGCGAGGCGCGCTTCAACTGGTACGACTACATCTGGAAACTGCTTTCCACCAAGGAGCAGCGCGCCCAGCAGCAGAACTTCGTGCCCACCGAATACGAAAACATCTGCCTGGATCCGGAGGGCTTCATCTTCGCGACCATCGCCATCTTCGAAGAGGGCGACATCACGAGCACCAAGCCCATCCGCCGCATCAACTCCATCGGCTCGGACATCCTGATCCGCAACGCCGAGGAGATCCCCATGGGCGACCTGGACTGGGACAGCGCGAGCGAGATCAACGGGCCTTCCCGCCTGGTGGACGTCACCGTGTTCGACAACGGTATCTATGTGGCGCTTGACCGGGTGCGCGGCCGGCTGTTCGGCTACGACAAGCAGGGCCACATGCTCTGGGCGTTCGGCGGGCCGGGCGGCTCGGACGGCTATTTCAAGCGCCCCACCTCGCTGGAGCGCATGGGTTACGACCTGCTCGTGCTCGACCAGCAGGAATGCTCCATCACGGTGTTTACCCCCACGGAATACGGCTCGCTGATCTACTCGGCGACCGAGCAGTACCTGCAGGGCGCCTATGACGAATCGGCCGAGACGTGGCGGCGCGTGCTGGCACGCAACGGCAACTACGACCTGGCCTACATCGGCATCGGCCGGGCGCTGCTCAGGGAGGACCAGTATCGCGAGGCCATGCACTGCTTCGAGGTGGCGCGCGACCGGAAGAACTACGGCGAGGCGCTGCGCCTCTACCGCAAAGAATGGGTTGAGGAAAACGCCGGCTGGATATTCCCGCTGATCCTGGCGCTGCTGGTCGGGCCGCTGCTGATCGGCGGCATCCGGAAGATGAGGGCGGAGGTGAACGGAAGATGATCAATGCCTCCCGCGGCGTGCAGGGCCGGCATCCCGGACTGACGCGCTATTTCCAAACGCTGCGCTACGCGCTGCATGTGATCGTGCGCCCGTTCGACGGGTTCTGGGATCTCTCGCGCGAGCACCGCGGCTCGGTCGCGGCGGCGAACACCATCATCGCCCTGGCGCTGATCACGCGGGTGCTGAAGCTGCAGTACACCTCGTTCCAGTTCCTCATGGTGCATTGGGAAACGGTGAACGTGGTGCGTGAAATGCTGTCCATCCTGCTGCCGCTGCTCATCTGGTGCTGCGCGAACTGGTGCTGGACAACGCTGTTCGACGGCAAGGGCAGCTTCCGCGACGTCTACATGGGCATGGGCTACGCCATCACGCCGTATGTGCTGCTGCAGCTCCCCATGATCCTGCTTTCCAACTTCATCACGGTGAAGGAAGGCTCCTTCTACGGCGTGCTGAACATGGTTTCGCTGCTGTGGTGCGCCGGGCTGTTCATCGCGGCGATGATGCAGATTCACGACTTTTCCCTCGGGAAGACGATCCTGTTCACCATCATGTCGCTGTTTGGCATGCTGGTCATCGTCTTTCTGCTGCTCCTGTTTTTCAGCCTCCTCAGCGACGCGGCGGGATACTTCGTGGCGCTGTACAGGGAGATACTGTTCAGGTTGAATTAGGAGGCGCAAGATGACGAAGACAAACAGGAAAGTGTGGATCCGGCGCCTCGTTGCCCTGGCGGTGACGCTGGCGATCATCGCGGCGCTGCTCATATTCGTCTTCATCCCCATTTACACCAAGACGGACGACCAGCAGCTCGAACAGGTGGTGCTGCGCAGCAACTCCGAGGTGGAAAAGAAGTATGTGCTGGAGAACGACGACCTGCGCTTCACGCTGGACGGCATGACCACGCAGTTCACCCTGGAGAACAAGCGCACGGGCTCCGTGTGGCGCTCGAATCCGGAGCGGCCGGAGGACGACCCCATCGCCCTGTCTGCCGAAAAGAACAGGCTGAAGAGCACGCTGCTGCTCACCTACGCCACCAGCGAAGGCGCGACCACGGTGTTCGACAACTACGCCTACTCCATTTCCAACGGCGTGTACGACATCGAGGCCGCGGACGACGAGATCCGCGTGAATTACGTCATCGGCAAGATCAGCAAGATATTCTTCGTGCCGGATGCCATCACCAGGGAGCGCATGGAGCAGTTCACGGAAGGCATGAGCAAGCGCGAGGTCGGCACGGTGCTGGACATGTATCAGCTTTACGACCCGGCCAACAGCAAGGACGCCGCGAAGATCGCCGATTTGCTTGAAACCTATCCGGATCTGAACGAGCAGGCGGTCTACGTGATGCGCAACAACCAGAAGGACAACAAGAAGTCCAAGGTGGAAAAGCTGCTGGCAGAGCGCGGTTATAACAGCGAGGAATATGCCTACGACCAGTCCCGCATCGCCGGCGAGAGCGCGCTGTCCGGCGCGGTGTTCAATGTGACGCTGACCTACAGGCTGGAGGGCGGCGACCTGGTGCTGGGCATCCCTTACCAGGACATCCGCTATACGGCCAACTACCAGATCATCAACGTGACGCCGCTGCCTTACTTCGGCGCGGCGGGCACGGATCAGGACGGCTACATCATGGTGCCCGAGGGCGGCGGTTCCATCATCCGCTACAACAACGGCAAAAACTCGCAGACCGCTTACTATTCCAACCTCTACGGCTGGGACTACGGCGCGGCGCGCACGGTGCTCATCAACGAGACGCGCTCCAACTTCCCCGTATACGCCATGACGGCGGAGGGCGAGGCGTACATGTGCCTGCTGGAGGAAGGCGCGACCCTGGCCGGCATCAACGCCGACGTGAGCGGCCGCAACAACAGCTTCAATACCGCCAGCGTCACCTACACGGTGCTTCATAACGACCAGTACGACGTGTCCGCCAAGACCGTGCAGCGCATCTACATGTTCGAGCGCGAGCTGCCGGACATCACGGTGACGCAGCGCTACCGCTTTGTGGATTCCGACAGCTATGTCGACCTGGCGACGGCCTACGGGCAGTACCTGGCGGACAGCGGCCGGATCGCGCCCACGGCGGACGGCGACGTGCCGGTGGTGATCAGCCTGGTCGGCGCCATCGAAAAGACGGTCAAGCGCGGCGGCATCCCGATGACGGCCTCCGTAGCCCTCACGGATTTCCGCGAGGCGCAGGCCATCGTGGAAACGCTGAACGGCGCGGGGCTCGACGGCCTCGCCGTCCGCTACGAGGGCTGGGCCAACGGCGGCGTGTCGCAGCGCGTGTTCAGCCGGGTGAAGGTGGAGAACGAGCTGGGCGGCCGCAAGGGACTCGCCTCCTTCATCGAAGCCGCTCACGCCGCGGGCAACGCCGTGTATCTGGACGGCATGAGCATGTTCACCTACCGCAGCGGCCTGCTGCAGGGCTTCAACTACTTCGCCGACGCGGCCAAGCATACCACGCGCGACCGCGTGAAGCTGTACGAATTCTCTCCCATCTTCTTCACCGAGCTGAAGGGGCAGGGCAGCTTCTACCTCGCCAAGCCCGCCTACATCCGGCGCATGGCGGATAATTTCGCCGACGCGGCGGCCGGGCTGAAGGCGAATGTGTCCTACCGCGACATGGGCTACCTGCTGGCCGGCGACTACGACTCCGAGGGCATCACCACGCGCGAGGCCATGACGGCGCAGCAGCGCGGCGCGATGGAAGCGGCGGCCGAAAAGGGCTGCGGCGTCATGATCCGCAGCGGCAACGACTACGCGCTGGGATGCGCGGACATCATTGCCGACATGGACCTGTTCGGCAACGGCTACTCCATCGTGGACGAGGATATCCCGTTCTACCAGATCGCGCTGCACGGCTGCGTGAACTACGTGTCCAAATCGCTGAACATGAGCGGCGACTGGGAAACCACCCTGCTGCGCAGCGCCGAATATGGCGCCGGCCTCGGCTACACCTTCATGAAGGCCTCGGCCGACGTGCTGGTGGATACCAGCTACACGGAGTACACCGGCACCAGCTGGGACGCTGTGAAGGACGAGGCGATCGGCATCCTCGTGAAATACCGCGAGGACATGCGCGGCCTGAACAGCCTGCGCATCACGGATCACGCCTACCTGACCGGCAGCGTGGCCCGGACGACCTATGAGGACGGCACGCAGGTATACGTGAACTACGGCTATGAAGAATTCCGAAGGGGCCGGACGCGCGTGCCCGCGCGGAGCTATCTCGTCGTGAGGGAGGGGGATGCCAGGTGAGCATGACACAGCACGGGAAGAAGCCCATGACGATTCGCACGCGGCGCGCCATTACGGGATATCTCTTCATCCTCCCATTCATCCTGGGTTTTCTGGTGTTCATGGTGCGGCCTCTGCTCAATTCGTTCTACATGAGCTTTTGCGACGTGAATCCCAACGGCCTGACGATGGAATGGAGCGGCATGGCCAACTACAAATACGCGCTGTTTGCCGACCCGGAATACAACCGCCTGCTGACCGAGGAAATCTCCCGCATGGTCATCAACACGCTGGCCACGCTGGTGCTGAGCTTTGTGGTGGCGGTGATCCTGAATGGCAAGTTCAAGGGCCGGACGCTGGCCCGCGCCATCTTCTTTCTGCCGGTCATCTTCTCGGCGGGCGTGCTGCTGGGCCTGGACAGCAATATGCTGGGCATCGAGGCGCAGAACACGCTGATGAGCGGCATCAGCGACGCCGTGAACGAAAGCGGCGGCGTGAACCTCACCGAATCGCTGCAGGCCATGCTGCGGGCCTCGGGCATCGGCACGCGGGCCTTCCAGGTGGTGTTCGACATCATCGACTCGGTGTACGATATCGTCATCGCCTCGGGCATACAGATTATCGTGTTCCTGTCCGGCATGCAGAACATCCCCGCCAGCCTGTATGAGGCGGCGCACGTGGAGGGCTGCTCCGGCTGGGAGAGCTTCTGGAAAATCACCTTCCCCATGGTGTCCCCGCTGCTGCTGGTCAACGCCATCTACACCATCATCGACTTCTTCACCAAATCCAACAACAGGGTTATGGAGAAGATCAGCGAGATCATGTATGCCAACTACAAGTTCGGCGTGGCCTCCGCAATGTCGTGGATCTATTTCGGCGTCTCCATCCTGATGATCGGCGCCGCATCCCTGATTATCACACTGGGGGTGAAGAACGTTGAGTAACGAAGCGACGAGACGGGAGCCGAAGCGCCAGACTTTCTGGGAGCGCAACCGCAAATCCCACGGAATGCTGCTCAAGCGCACGGCGGGGCAGGGCGCCGTGAGCGTGATCCGGGGCCTGCTGCTGTTCGGCCTGTGCTTCATGATCATTCAGCCCCTGCTGATGAAGCTGTCCATCAGCCTGATGACGGAGGGCGATCTGTACGACACCACGGTCACGCTGCTGCCGCGCCACCTGACGTGGGCCAACTACGAGCTGGCCGCCAGTCCCACCATCCTCAACTACTGGAAATCGCTGTTCAACACCTTCTGGATCAGCCTCTCGACGGCCATCCTGCAGGTGGCGGCCTGCACGCTGACGGGCTACGGCTTCGCCCGGTTCGATTTCCCGCTGAAGAAGTTCTGGTTTGCCTGCGTGATCCTGGTCATCATCATTCCGCCGCAGACCATCTCCACTTCGCTGTATATGTACTTCAGCAGCTTCGATATCTTTGGCGTCATCAGGGCCGTCAGCGGCCGGACGCTGAACCTGCGCAACTCCTTCACGCCCTACGCGCTGATGTGCGCCACCTGCATGGGCCTGAAGGACGGGCTGTACATCTTTATGATCCGGCAGTATTTCAAGGGCATTCCCGTGTCGCTCGAGGAGGCCGCCTATGTGGACGGCTGCGGCGCCTTCCACACCTTCTGGAAGGTCATGCTGCCCGACGCGGTGCCGATCATGACCAGCTGCTTCCTGTTCGCCTTTGTGTGGCAGTGGACCGACCGCTTCTACACCAACAACTTCCTGCGCGGCTTCTCCACGCTTTCGGGCAACCTGCCGGGCATCCAGCAGCGCCTGAACCAGCTCAAGAGCACCACCGGCCAGTCGCTGCAGGTGAGCATTACCCGCGTGCAGCAGATGATCTCCACCGGCGTCATCATGACGATTGTGCCGCTGCTGATCCTCTATGTGTTTGCGCAGCGCGGCTTCGTGGAGAGCCTCTCCACCAGCGGCCTGAAGGACTGACCCCTGAAGGGATCCGGCTCATCCGCCTGCCCCGCGGGTTCAGCGCTTTATTCCGGCTTCAACGGCGTTCGGACAAGCGTCGTTTGAGTATAATTCTCTTTGCAAGGAGGAACCAATCATGAAGAAACTGTCCAAGATGCTGGCGCTCGTGCTGGCTGCCCTGCTGCTGGCGGCCGTGCCCGCCCTCGCCGACGCGCCGGAAGGCTATCCGGAGCTGAGGATCGACCCCGCCACCGGCGCGGCCTATGATTTCGGCGGCATGGAAGTTTGGGTCTATGACTACTGGTCCAACTCCGAAGGCACCCGTGCCGAGGCCACCAACACCATGACCCAGGATACCTACGACTATCAGGACTGGCTGATGGAGACCTACAACTTCACCCTGAAGCAGGCCGGCGCCAGTGACTGGGGCGGCAACCCCGAGGCGCTGCTGAACTACTGCAACGAGGAGAAGCCCGCCACGCTGGCCATCTTCATCATGAGGCCCGACTCTGTGGCCACGCCCGCCAAGAACGGCCTGCTCACGCCCCTGGATGAGCTGGACGTGGACTACACCGGCGAGAAGTACAACGCCGCGACCTATGACACCTACTGCTTCAACGGCCACAACTACGGCTTCTCCGTGGGCAAGTCTGAAGTCCGCCAGGTCGTGTTCTTCAACAAGCGCCTGGTGCAGGATGCGGGCATCGATCCCGACTCCCTGTATGCCATGGTCGAGAACGATGAGTGGACCTGGGAAGCCTTCGAGGAGTGCCTGGCCACCTGCGCTCAGGACATCGACAACGACGGCGTTGTGGATGTGTACGGCATGGCTTCCAACACCACTGACATCTACCTGGTTGCGACCGCTGCGAACGGCGGCTCCTTCATTGATGTGGAGGACGGCCAGTTCGTGATCACCGCCACCGAGCAGAACACCATCGACGCCATGAACTACGCCGTGGACATCGTGACCAAGTATCAGATGCCCCAGCCCGAAGGCTCCGAGTGGAACTGGTTCTTCCCGGCCTTCAAGAGCGGCATGGCAGCGTTCCACGTTGGCCAGGCCTATGAAGCCAACCCCGGCTCCGACCTGTACGGCATGGAAGATGAGTTCGGCATCCTGCCCTTCCCGAAGGGCACCAGCGAGGACGCCAGGTACTGCCATGTGCAGAGCGAGAACACCTGCGTCATCCCCGGCAACATCGACCGCGACACCGCCAACAAGATGGCCATCATCTATGACATGTGGCGCGAGGACACCCCCGGCTACGAAGACGACGAAGAGGGCTGGAAGACCGACCTGTACGATCGCTTCTATGACGACGAGTCCATCGACATCACCTATGCCCTGCTGAGGGAGAATCCCGTGGCGGACACCAGCATCATGCTGGGCTCCAACAACGACGTGCTGGGCGACGGCTTCTT
>LVAP01000071.1 GCA_001603025.1 Clostridiales bacterium Firm_10
AACGTGTTCTTTGCCGACGATCCGGAGGAGGCCGTTCGCTACATCGACATGGGCATCGACTGCATCCTCACCAACGACTACCTGCGCGTGTCCAACGCCGTGCGGGAACACATCAAAAACCGGTGATAAAGAAAAAGCGGCCGCCCCGTCCGCAATAAGCGGACAGGGCGGCCGTTTTTTTCACCAGTCGCTGTCCCAGTCTGTGTCGCCGGAGTCCCAGTCATCGTCCCAACCGGAATCCCAGTCGTCGTCATTGTCCCAGAAGGAACTGGAGTTGTTGCTCTGGTCTCTGTCCGTATCATAGTAGTACGTGCCAGATGCACTATTCGTATGCCCGGTGCTCGTTCCACCGGATTTGACTGCTAAGAAGATGATCACGAAAAAAAGGGATACAACCAAAACCAATGCGACATGTTTGGCTTCGATGCCGTTGGAGTTCAGTTTCCGCCGTTTTTTGACTTGATCGTCGCACTGCTTTCGGGCGATGACCCAGGAACGCAGCACTCTCACGGCTTCATGCTCGTCGGGGCCGCTGTACAACTCGGTTGCCGCGCGCGTGGCGTCGTTTCGGAATACCCTCCACTCGCCGTTATCCTGGCATATACCGATCGCGCCGCGCTGTTTGCTTGGCTTTGTTTTGAACCTCATCCCATAGCTCCCGAGGCGCTTTTTTACGTGATCGAAGGTTTCTGGGGTGTCGTCCGCCATGAGCTGTCGGACTTTCCGACTCAGCGTTTCCTCGTAGCTTTCGGGCCTTTTCCTGTTCACCACCGGCATCTGAGCGATAGGCGCGGTGTAGCTCATGTGGCTCCTGTCCGCGCGCAGCTTGATTTCGGACAGAATTTTCGCCCAGATTTCCTGCGCGGCCGCAGCTTCGTCCGTCGTGTCCAGACGGATGGCCCGTGTTCCATCCGATTTATTTTTGTACACAACCCAACGGCCCGTATCCGTGTTGAAATAGATGCCAAAGCACTGGGCCTCTTTGCGGTCCTCGTTGATAAAAAAGCGCATGCTGTAGATGGGCAAGTGCTCAGCCTCGATCCGGTCAATGAGTTCGTCCACGCTTTTCACCGGGCCCATGGTGTTCAGAATCGCGTAGGTGGCGGCGTAATCCATTGGATAATCCTCCCTATCAGGTTTGTCGCGGGGCGCCAGAACACACCGGACGGGATGAACTGCGGCGGCGCGACGGATCCATAAGCCAATAACAGCAGAAAAGCGTTTTTCAACACATTGAAACAAAAAACGGGGAAAGGGTAAAATCCTTCCGCTGGGTGCGGGAGAGTGGGGAAAGAATCTCTGTTACAGCGCTTTGACGGCCTTTTCCAGCTGTTCCATGGCCTGTTCGACATAGCGGCGCGGCGTGGCGATGTTCAGCCGCATGAAGCCGGTTCCCTCCGGGCCGAAGAAGGCGCCGTTGGTCATGCCCAGGCCGGCCTTTTCGATGAGGAAGCGGCACAGCTCATCCTGCCCGAGCTTCAGCGCGCGCATGTCCAGCCACATGAGGTAGGTGCCCATCAGGCGGCTCGGGCGGATCATGGGCAGGCGCTGGGCGAGGAAGCCCTCCACGAACCGGCGGGTGCCGTCCAGGTATCCGAGCAGCTCGTCCAGCCAGGGTTCGCCCTCGTTATAGGCCGTCCGCTGGGCCAGCGCGCCGAACAGGTTCGTGCCGCCGATGCCGCGGCGGTTGAACTCGTCCTGGAAGGCCTTGCGCCTGTCCGGGTTGGGAATGAGCGCGGAGGAGTGGCGCAGCGCCGCCAGGTTGAACGTCTTAGTGGCCGAAACAAACGCCATGGCGTCCGGATCGACAGAGAGGATGGAAGTGTTTTTGAAGCCGGGCATCTCCAGGTCGGCATGTATCTCATCCACGATGATCACGGCACCCCAGTGGCGCGCGAGCGCAGACACCCGCTCCAGCTCCGCGCGCGTCCACACGCGGCCCACGGGGTTGTGGGGGCTGCACAGCAGTATAGCCCTCGCTCCCTCGCGGAAGGCGGCCTCAAGGTCGCTGAAATCCATCATCCACCCGTCCGGGGTATTCAGAAGGGGATTGCGCCTCACGACGCAGCCGGCGGCTTCCACGGCGCCGTAGAACGGGCCGTAGACCGGCGTCTGCACCACCACGCTGTCGCCGGGTTTTGTCACCGCCGCGACGGCCACGCGCAGGCTGTCCACCACGCCCGGCGAAAACAGGACGGCGTCGCGCGGCACGTCGACGCCGTGGCGGCGCTTCATCCAGCCGACAACGGCATCCACGTCGCGGGGATCGCTGCCCGAATAGCCGAAGGCGCCGTGGCGCACGCGGGCCTCCAGGGCCTTCAGAACCGGCTCAGGCGCGGCAAAATCCATGTCCGCCACCCACAGCGGGATCACGTCCCCCCGGCCGAACACGGCCTTGCGCTCGTCCCATTTCAAGCAGGCGCTCCCCTCGCGGCGCACGCCCTCGTCAAACTGACTCATGGTTATCCTCTCCTCCGCATATATTCTGCGAAACCATTATAGCGAATCGCGGTGAAAAAGGCAAGGGGCCGCGGCCGTTCCTTCCGCCTGTTTTGCCCGTTTTCGCGCTTCCGCGGAGAGGATTTCGCGATGGCGCAGGCGGCTGTTTTCAGGAGCGCCGCGGTACGTTTCCAATGGGTTAATTGTATGTATGAATCGCTTGAAAGGGGTGGATAACCGGGCAAAAAAGTGGTATAATAATATAGAAAGAAAAATGTGATCCCCGAGAGGTGCTATATGGCTGCAGAAAACAAAAAGAACAACTATGACGAGAGTCAGATTCAGGTGCTCGAGGGCCTGGAGGCCGTGCGCCGCCGCCCCGGCATGTACATCGGCTCGACCGACGAGCGCGGCCTGCATCATCTGGTCTACGAGATCGTGGACAATGCGGTGGACGAGGCGCTGGCCGGCTTCTGCAAGAATATCCACGTGACCCTGAACGCGGATGGCTCCGTCACCGTGGAGGACGACGGGCGCGGTTTCCCGGTGGGCATCCATCCCAAAATGCACAGGCCGGCGGTCGAGGTGTGCCTCACTGTGCTGCACGCGGGCGGCAAATTCGGCGGCGGGGGATACAAGGTCTCCGGCGGCCTGCACGGCGTGGGCGCCAGCTGCGTCAACGCGCTGAGCCGCCACCTGAAGGTCACGGTGTATCAGAACAATAAGATCTATCAGCAGGAATATGAGCGCGGCAAGGTGCTTTACGACCTGAAAGTCGTGGGCGAAACCGACCGGACAGGCACCACCATCCAGTTCTGGCCGGACCTTAAAACCGGCGAGACGCCCGAACCCGGCATTTTCGAGACGGGCGAATTCGAGTATGACACGCTCAAGACCCGCTTCCGCGAGATGGCGTTCCTGAACAAGGGCATCCGCATCCGCCTGCGCGATGAGCGCGGTGAAGAGCCCCACCAGGACGAATACCATTACGAAGGCGGCATCAAGTCGTTTGTGGAATTCCTGAACGCCCACAAGGAAGTGCTGTTTCCCGAGCCGGTATACATCGAGGGCGTGAAGGACGGCACCACCGTCGAGGTGGCGCTGCAGTGGAACGACGGCTTCAGCGAGAACGTGTTCTGCTTTGCCAACAACATCCACACCCCCGAAGGCGGCACGCATCTGGAAGGCTTCCGCCGCGCGCTCACCCGCGTGGTGAACGATTACGGGCGCAAGATCGGCGTGCTCAAGCCCAGCGACGCCAACCTCACCGGCGACGACGTGCGCGAGGGCCTGGCCGCCATCGTATCGGTCAAGCTGGTGGAGCCCCAGTTCGAGGGCCAGACCAAGGCAAAGCTGGGCAACAGCGAGGTGCGCGCGCTGGTCGACAACATGGTGGCCGAGAGACTGGAGATCTTCTTCGAGGAGAATCCCGCCATGGGCCGCGCGGTGATGGACAAGTGCGTTCAGGCAGCCCGGGCCCGCGAGGCCGCCCGCAAGGCCCGCGACCTCACCCGCCGCAAGACGGCGCTGGAATCCGCGGCGCTGCCCGGCAAGCTGGCCGACTGCTCCGAACGCGATCCCGCCAAGTGCGAGATCTTCCTGGTGGAGGGCGATTCCGCCGGCGGTTCGGCCAAGATGGGCCGCGACCGGCACTTCCAGGCCATCCTCCCCCTGCGCGGCAAGATCCTGAACGTGGAAAAGGTACGCGTGGACCGGGCGCTGGCCAACGCCGAGATCAAGGCCATGATCACGGCCTTCGGCGGCGGCTTCGGCACGGATTTCGACGAGACCCGCCTGCGCTACCACCGCATCGTGTGCATGACCGACGCTGACGTGGACGGAAGCCACATCCGCATCCTGATGCTCACCTTCTTCTATCGCTTCATGCCGAAGCTGATCGAGAACGGCTACGTGTACATCGCCCAGCCGCCGCTTTACAAGGTGACGCGCGGCAAGACGGAGAAGTACGTCTACTCCGACGCCCAGCTCCAGCAGCTGCTGGAGGACATGGGCCGGGACGCCAAGCCGGACGTGCAGCGCTACAAGGGCCTGGGCGAGATGAGCGCCGAGCAGCTGTGGGAAACCACCATGAACCCGGAGACGCGCTCCATGTACCGCGTGAATATTTCCGATGCCATCGAGGCCGACCGCATGCTCACCCTGCTCATGGGCGACGACGTGGAGCCGCGGCGTGAGTTCATTGAGCAGAACGCCAAACTGGTGGCGGACCTGGACATTTAATGGAAATCAGGGATTTGGCCTTCCGGGAGAGAAGGCAGCTGATCTGTCAGCCGGCGTGAACGCCGGCGGCGTCCCGGAGAGGACGCGTCATTCAGACAATTCCTGGTTCAAAAAGGAGGAAGTCCTTTGCCTGACGATATGAACATCGGCCATCTCATGCCGATTGATATGGAAGATGAACTGAAAAAGTCGTTTATCGCCTATTCCATGGCGGTCATCGTCAGCCGCGCGCTGCCTGACGTGCGCGACGGACTCAAGCCGGTTCATCGCCGCATACTGTATTCCATGATGGAGCTGGGCGTGACGCCCGACAAGCCTTACCGCAAGTCGGCGCGTATCGTCGGCGACGTACTGGGCAAATACCATCCGCACGGCGACAGTTCCGTTTACGACGCCATGGTGCGCCTGGCGCAGGATTTCAACATCCGTTATCCGCTGGTGGACGGCCAGGGAAACTTCGGCTCCATCGACGGCGACGGCGCCGCGGCCATGCGTTATACCGAAGCCCGCATGTCCAAGCTGACCATGGAGATGCTGGCCGACCTCGAAAAGGAAACCGTCGATTTCTATCCCAACTTCGACGAGACGCTCATGCAGCCCGAGGTGCTGCCCGCGCGCTTCCCGAACCTGCTCGTCAACGGCTCCAACGGCATCGCCGTGGGCATGGCCACCAACATCCCGCCCCACAACCTGGGCGAGGTGATCGACGGCACGATCCATCTCATCGACCATCCGGATTGCTCGGTGGAAGATCTGATGCAGTACATCAAGGGCCCGGATTTCCCCACCGGCGCGCTCATTCTGGGCAAGGCGGGCATCCACGAGGCTTACCGCACCGGCCGCGGCCGCATCATCATGCGGGCCAGGACGGACATCGAGGCCATGGCCGGCAACCGCCAGCGCATCATCGTGACCGAGATCCCGTATATGGTGAACAAGGCCCGGCTGGTGGAGAAGATCGCCGAGCTGGTGCACGAGAAGCGGCTGGACGGCATCTCCGACATCCGCGACGAGTCCGACCGCGAGGGCCTGCGCATCGCCATTGAGCTGAAGCGCGACGTGAACGCCAACGTGGTGCTGAACTACCTGTTCAAGCACACGCAGCTGCAGGAAACCTTCGGCGCCATTATGCTGGCGCTGGTGAACGGCGAGCCCAAGTTCCTCTCGCTGAAGCAGATGCTGGTGCACTATGTCGACCACCAGAAGGACGTGGTAACCCGCCGCACCCGCTACGACCTGAACAAGGCCGAGGCCCGCGCCCACATCCTGGAGGGCCTGCTCATCGCGCTGGATCGCATCGACGCGGTGATTTCCCTCATCCGTTCCTGCCGCACCACGCAGGACGCCCGCGACGGCCTGATGACTACCTTCGGCCTCAGCGAAAAGCAGGCCCAGGCCATTCTGGACATGCGCCTGCAGCGCCTGACCGGCCTGGAGCGCGACAAGATCGAGCAGGAATACGCCGAGCTGGAGAAGACCATCGCGCACCTCCGGGAGGTTCTGGCCAACGAGTGGATGGTGCTGGACATCATCAAGACCGAGCTCATGGAGGTGCGCCGCAAGTATGCCGACGAGCGCCGCACGGAAATCTCTCCCATCGAGGACGAGATCGAGACGCTCGACCTCATCCAGGAAGAGGATATGGTGGTCACCATGACCCACTTCGGCTACGTGAAGCGGCTGAGCAAGTCTACTTACCGCGCTCAGAAGCGCGGCGGCAAGGGCATCCAGGCCACCGCCACGCGCGATGAGGACTTCGTGGAGCAGATGTACGTGGTTTCCACGCATGATCCCATCCTGTTCTTCACCAACCGGGGCCGCGTGTATCAGCTGGGTTGCCATGAGATCCCCGAGGCGGGCCGCACGGCGCGCGGCACGGCCATCGTGAACCTGCTGCAGCTGGATGGCGGCGAGAAGGTCACGGTCATGCTGCCCATGCCGCGCGAGCGCGTGGAGGGGCACTATCTGGTCATGGCCACGAAGAACGGCCTCATCAAGCGCACCAGCCTGGATGAGTTCAGCAACCTGCGCAAGAGCGGCCTGATCGCCATCGTGCTGCGCGAGGAGGACGAGCTGATCCGCGTGGTGCTGACCGACGGGCAGCAGGAGCTGATCCTGGGCACCCGCGGCGGCATGGCCATCCGCTTCCCCGAGAGCGAGATGCGCCCCATCGGCCGGGCGGCCATGGGCGTGAAAGCCATCGAGCTGGACGAGGGCGACGAGGTGGTCGACATGGCCATGGTGGAGGAGGACTGCCAGGTGCTGTCCATCACCGAGCTGGGCTACGGCAAGCGCACGGATATTTCCGAATACCGCGTGCAGAGCCGCGCCGGTAAGGGCATCAAGGCCATGAATCTCACCGAGAAGACCGGCCCGCTCACCTGCCAGCTGCTGGTCCACGACGAGGAGGACCTGCTGCTGATCACCAACGACGGCACCATCATCCGCACGCCGGTGAGCAGCATCTCCACGCTGTCCCGCGCCACGCAGGGCGTGCGCCTGATGCGCGTGGAAGAGGACTGCCGCGTGGTGTGCGTGGCCCGCGCCGAGGCGGAGGAGGAGACGGACGACACACCCGCTGAGGCTGAGGCCGGATCGGGCAGCGACCTGGACTACGACGCTCCCGCGCTGGACGACGCGCCCACGGAGAAGGTTTCCGACGAGCCGGACGCCCTCGACCGCCTGCTGGACGACCTGGAGGAGAATCCTGAGCCGGACGGCGGCGACATCTGATCAATCTGCGGCTGGCAACGCGCCGCCCGGGAAACCGGACGAAGGCGCGTTGCCAGTTCGATTAAGCGGAAGGACGAGAGCATGGCGGACATTATGCTGCGCAACATGACGGGCGTCTACCTCTCCTGCGGGGAGAAAATGCTGCTGCTCTACCGGCAGGGCGGGCGTGTGGTCAACAACACCTGGGTACCCTCCGCGGGCGGTCATTTTGAGAAGGAGGAGCTCAACGACCCCGAGGCCTGCGTGCTCAGGGAGCTTCACGAGGAGCTGGGGCTGACCCGGGACGATCTTTCGAACCTCCGCCTGCGCTACGTGGGCCTGCGCCATTATCAAGGCGAGATCCGGCAGAACTACTATTTTTTCGCGGACCTGAAACCGGAAAAGGCGGAGGGCCTCGCCTCGGACGAGGGAAAATGCAGGTGGGTGGATTACGCCGACGTGCTCTCCTACGACATGCCGCTCACCGCGAAGGCCGTGATGGAGCACTACATGAAGACCGGCCGGTTCACCCAGGCGCTGTACGGCGCGGCGTCGGACGGAAAGGCGTTCCACTTTACGGAGATGGGCGAGGGATGACACATGAAGGGCACGATGGCCTTTTACGACAGGACCGCCCCGGACTGGGCGAAGCGGGGCTATGAAAACGACGACATTCCCTGCCTCAGTGATTTCGCCCGGCAGTTCGCGCCCGGTAGCCGCATCCTCGACCTGTGCTGCGGCTGCGGCTACGACGCGCACCGCCTCCATGCGCTGGGCTACGATGTGGTGGGCATCGACTTCAGCGGGGAAAGCCTGAAGATCGCCCGGGAGAAGAATCCCGGTCTCCTCTTTTACAACGACAATCTGCTGAACGATTATGCCTATATCGGCAAGGTCGACGCCGTGATTGTGATTGCGGGGCTGGTGCACGTCGAGGCCGCGCAGCTGCCGCTGGCGTTCTCGCGGATGCGGGCTGTGCTGAAGGACGGAGGGAAGCTGTTTGTCACCGTGAGGGAGGGCCTGGGCCGCATGGAGGAGCGGAGCGTCACGGTCATCGACGGCGAGACGTACGACCGGAATTTCATCGGCCACACGCTGGAAGAGCTGAAGGACGCCGCATCCGGGCTGTTCCTGTTCGAGCGGGAAGTCGGCTGCGACGGCACGGGCTGGCATAATTATATCTTCGGATGCGAGGGTAACTGACTGATGAGAAAAATGCGCCTTGACAGGCTGCTTGCCCGCTTCGGCATCTCCCGGAAGGAGGCGGCGGCGCTGGTGAAAGCGGGCCGCGCGGTGGTGAACGGCCGCCCGGCATCCGATCCGGCGATGCAGCTGGATCTGGACAGCGACGCCGTGACCGTGAACGGACAGAGCGTGCGCACCGACGAGCATTTCCACATCATGGTGGACAAGCCCGCGGGCATCCTCACCGCCACCGAGGACGGACGGGGACAGACGGTCATCGACCTGCTGCCGCGGGAATGGCGGGGTGTGGGCCTGGGCCCTGTGGGGCGTCTGGACAAGGACACCACCGGCCTGGTCCTCCTCACCACCGACGGCCAGCTGGCTCACCGGCTCATCTCGCCCCGATGGGAGCAGGACAAGCGCTACGTCGCCCGCGTGGAAGGCCGGGTAGGGGAACGTGAGGCGGCCCGCATGGCGGAGGGGATCCCGCTGAAGGACTTCACCTGCAAGCCCGCCATGCTGACGGTGCTGGAGGCGGGAGACGATGAATCGCTGTGCGAGGTGACCGTCACCGAAGGCAAGTATCACCAGGTGAAGCGCATGTTCGGCGCCCTGGCTCACCCCGTGCTGTCGCTGCGCCGCCTTTCCGTCGCGGGCATCGGGCTGGACCCGGCGCTGGGGTCGGGCGGGTGGCGCGAACTGACGGCGGAAGAGCGGGCGCATCTTTACACCATCACGGAGCTGGAGGAATGATCCCATGGCGGAGCACTATTACACGCAGAATCCGGAAAGCGAGCACCACGAGCGCCTCGTCCGCGCGACAGCCTGCGGGCTGACGCTGGAATTTGTCACGGACGCGGGCGTCTTCTCGAAGGACGGGCTCGACCCGGGCAGCCGGCTGCTCATCGAGAGCATGCCGTCCCTCTCGGGCCGGGTGCTGGACCTGGGCTGCGGCTGGGGGCCGGTGGGCGTGTTCCTGGCGCGCCTCAATCCGGCCGCACGGCTGGTGATGGCCGATGTGAACGAGCGTGCGCTCGGCCTGGCGCGGCGCAATCTGCAGGGCAACGGGGTCACCGCCGACGTCGTCGCCAGCGACGGCTTCTCGAACATCCCCGGTCTGTTCGAGCACGTGGTGACAAACCCGCCCATCCGTGCGGGCAAGCAGGTGATTTACGCCATGTTCGACGAGGCGTTCAACCGCCTGGAACCGGGCGGCACGCTGACCATCGTCATCCGCAAACAGCAGGGCGCGCCTTCCGCGCTGAAGCATTTTCAGGAGACCTTCGGCAACGCCGAAATCGCCGCGAAGGACGCGGGCTACTGGATCATACGCGCACGCAAGGAGGAAACGACATGAATACATCCCGTCTGAACAGGGTGTCAGCCGGCATGAAGCGGGAGGGGCTGCCCTGCATTCTGGTGAGCGACATCGAATCCATCTACTATCTCACGGGGCTGTGGGTTGAGCCGGGCGAACGCATGCTGGCGCTGGTCATCACCGACGACGGCAAAGCCTGCCTGTTCGCCAATCGCCTGTTCGCGCTGACGGCCCGGCCCGGCCTGCCGCTGGTCGAATACGACGACACGGAGGACTGCGTGGCGGTGCTTTCCGGGCACTTGCCGGAAAACCTGGGCGTGATCGGCATCGACAAGCGCTGGGCCAGCCACTTCCTCATCCGGCTGATGGAGAAGCGCCCCGGCCTGCGCGTGAAGGTGGGCTCCGCGCCGGTGGACGAGGCCCGCATGATCAAGGACGCGGAGGAGATCGCCGCCATGCGCGAGAGCTCCCACCTGAACGACCGGGTGCTTTCCGCGCTGATGGAAACGGTTCGGGAAGGGGACACCGAGGCGGGGCTCGGGCGGCGCTATGTGGACATCGCCCGCTCCATGGGCGCGGCGGGCTGCAGCTTTGCGCCGCTGATCTGCTTCGGCCCGCACTGCGCCGAGCCCCATCACGACTCTGACGAGACGCCCCTGAAGCCGGGCGATTCGATCATCTTCGACGTGGGCCTGAACCTGAACAGGGCCATGAGCGACATGACCCGCACGGTGTTCTTCGGCGAACCCACGGAAGAAATGAAGCGGGTGTACGAGCTGGTGCGTCGCGCCAATTTGGCGGGCAAGGCGGCGGTGAAGCCGGGCGTCCGGATGTGCGATATCGACCGCGCCGCCCGTGCCGTCATCGAGGCGGCTGGCTACGGCCCCTTCTTCACGCATCGCACCGGCCACAACATTGGCATCGGCGTGCACGAGCCGCCGGATGTGAGCGCGGTGTGCGAAGTCGTTGCCCAGCCCGGCATGATCTTCTCCATCGAGCCTGGCATCTACCTGCCGGGGAAATTCGGCGTGCGCATCGAGGACCTGGTGGTCGTCACGGAAGACGGCTGCGAAGTGCTCAACCGGCTGGAAATTCCGGAAATGAAGTGACGTTATACAAATCGGGGCGCGGCCATGCGGCCGCGCCCCGATTG
>LVAP01000072.1 GCA_001603025.1 Clostridiales bacterium Firm_10
GCCATAGGGGCCGCGGCGCTGAACAGGCGCGGGCCTGGGAGGCCGGACCGGCTCGGGCGGATTCAAATCCACAGAGGCGTCCGTGCGCGCGCCGGCCTGCCTGATAAGCGCATCCAGCATCACGGCCACCGCCTTTTCCGGCTCGACGCTTCCCAGAAGTATCCCGGCGTCCTGCGCAAGCTTTTCGCTGATTTCGGCCTGAGCCCGTTCCGCGATTTCGCCGATCACGCGGTCGGCCAGCGCCTGCTGCACCTCCAGCGCGTCCGGCGCCTTGCGACAGAGGATCTTTGCGCCGGTGATGCGGCGGTAGTCCCATATGCGCGCCACTTCGCGGCCCACCACGAAAGTATAGGCCCGGCCTTCCCGACCCGCGCGGCCGGTGCGGCCGACGCGGTGCACATAGTATTCCACGTCCAGCGGAATGTCGTAGTTGAACACCGCCTCGATGTTTTCAATGTCCAGGCCGCGGGCGGCCACGTCCGTGGCGACGAGAACGTTCACAAGCCCGCTGCGGTAGCGCGCCATGACGGCGTCACGTTCGATCTGACGCATGTCGCCGTGCAGGCCCGCCGCCGAAAAACCCCGGTGCTGCAGGTCGGTCACAACCGTCTCCACCCCCTGCTTGGTGTTGCAGAACACCAGCGCCAGGCGGATATTTTCCAGCGTCAGCAGCCGGCTCAGCAGTTCGCCTTTGTGGAACGAACGCACGCTTATGTAGAACTGGTCGATCTTCTCCACCGTCATTTCCCGCCGCTCGATCTCCGCGCGGACCGGATCGCGCAGGTAGCGCTGCGCCAGCGCCAGAATGGGCTGCGGCATGGTGGCGGAGAACAGCGCGGTTTGCCGCTCATCGGGCGTGGCCGACAGGATGGTCTCGATGTCATCCCGGAAACCCATGTCCAGCATCTCGTCCGCTTCGTCCAGCACCGCCAGCCTCACATGGGATAGATCCAGCGATCCGCGGTCCATGTGATCCATCACGCGGCCCGGCGTGCCCACGATCACCTGCGCGCCCGCCTGCAGGCCGCGCAGCTGGCGCTCGATCGGCGCGCCGCCGTATACCGGCAGCACGCGCACGCCCTCGCGATGCCGCGTGAGCTTCATCAGCTCGCCGGCGGTCTGCATAGCCAGCTCCCGCGTAGGGCAAAGCACCAGCGCCTGCACGTGCCGGTCGCCCGGCTGGAGCATCTGCGCCAGCGGAATGCCAAAAGCCGCCGTCTTGCCCGTGCCCGTCTGCGCCTGGCCGATGATGTCGCGGCCCTCGAGCATCGGCCCGATGGCCGCCGTCTGAATGGGCGTGGGCGTTTCATAACCCATGTCCTCGACGGCCCACGCCACCTCATCCGTCAGGCCAAACATACTGAAATCCATATCGTTATTCCTTTCAGGAGGCGTCCGCCGGACATAAAAAACGGCCAGGCCCCGAAAACACCCGCGGGCCTGACCGGCTCAATCCACAACAGCGCCGATTTTGCTTTCCACGAACATCAGATGTGCGTATTATATCAGCGGAAGGTTATACCGAAAGTCCTTTCCAGTTAATTCACGGAGAATTCGCCTATCCCCCGATGCCCAGCAGGTCGTCCGTCAGCGCCGCGGTCAGGGTGAGCACGGTGATTCTCGGCTGATTGTTCAGGCGGAATTTGGGCAGGAGGATCGCGTCCGTCATGGAGAGCCCGCTCGTGGTGTAGACTGTGACATTGCCCAGCTGCCGCTCGCCCTCCACCAGCGACTGATCCGGAAACCAGCCGTGCCGCGGCGCTTCCACCGCAGGCACGTACAACGCGCCGAAGAAGGGCACCTTCCAGCCGCCGCCGCAGTAGTGGCCCGCCAGCACCAGATCCGCCGTGCGCAGCATGCCGCTTTCCGCATAGCCGCTGGAGGCGTTGTATGTCTCAATGGGCGGATAGTGCGCCACGGAAATGTGCAGGTCTTCGCCTGACATCCTGGTGACGGCATTCAGCAGCTTTTCGGCGCACTGCACGCGCCAGGCCGTGAGTGGCAGCGCCACGCGGGCGGCTTCCGAGCCGTCCACATACGCGCTGCTTTCCGAGCGGTACTGCGCGTTGAGGCGCGAGAGCAGCGGAGAAGCCTCTGTGTCCAGCATGCCCTCCGGCGTGAGCCACAGCTTCGATGTGTTCTTCGTGATGAGGATCGGCGCGTCAATGTAAGTCGCGCCGAGCTCGACCGCGCCAAGGATCCAGTCCTCCAGCACATAGTTTTCCAGCGGACCCGTCGCATCGCGCGGCGTTTTGACGAGCGGGCCCGGGTCGGAATCCCCCGCGATGAAATACACCGGCGCGGAGGACGTTTTGCCCTTTATCAGGTCGTAAAGCGGGCGGGCGTTTCCGCTTTTTCCCACCATGTCGCCCGCCAGGATCATCATGTCGTATTTGATGGAGTTCAGGCTGCGCAGCAGCTGCGTCTGCCCGTCGCCGTATTCGCGGGCGTGCAGGTCAGACATCAGCACGATGCGGTAGCCCTCAAAGTCGCTGCTGAGGCCCGCGATGGATATGGTCTTCTCCTCCACCCGGATGCTCGAGTTGTTGAACAGCAGCAGCATGAACAGCAGCAGGGCGACACTGCCCACCACGAAGCCGGAAAAGCGCATCTTCTGCGCCCAGGTCAGGTGCTCCTTCACGAAGGTGTTGATCTTCTCATCGTGCTTGCCGGCCGTAAAGTCGCTAAAGCCCGTCAGCAGGCTCTTGCTGTAGCGCGTGATCGTCGCGCCGCCCCGGCGCAGGCCCCGGCCCAATTTCATGAACGTGACGCTCTGGCCGGCGCCTTTTGACTTTTTCACTTTTTTCTTCCGGCCAAACAGCGATTTCCCGGCTCGCTTTTTGGCCTTTTTCTTCTTCTCCTGGTCCATCTATCGAAGGTATCCTTTCGGAAAACTTGCATGCGCACAAGCCCATATGGTTATTATACGCTCATTCGGCCTCCATGGCAAGTTTTGTTTTGCAAACCGGTTGCCGCGCCAGCATCCGCCGTGTTATAATAAAAAAAACTTCCCATGGAGGCGCAAACGCCCATGCCAAGGATAAAAACCGTTTATGTCTGCTCCGAATGCGGCTATGAGGCGCCGCGCTGGCTGGGCCGATGCCCGGACTGCGGCAGCTGGAACACCCTCGCCGAGCAGGAAGCCGCTCCCGCGGCCGAACCGGAGGCAAAAAAGCTCAAGCGCGCGCCCGGCGGCGGCACGGATCCCGTGCGGATTGATGAAATTCCGGACGAGGCCATGCTGCGTCACTCCACCGGCATCGGCGAGCTGGACCGCGTGCTGGGCGGCGGCGTGGTGGAGGGCTCGCTCGTGCTGGTGGGCGGAGATCCCGGCATCGGCAAATCCACGCTGCTCACGCAGGTCTCCGCCAACTTCGCCGCGGAGGGCCGGCGCGTGCTGTACGTGTCGGGCGAGGAATCCACGCGGCAGATCAAGATGCGCGCCCGGCGGCTGGGCGCGTTCTCGGAAAATTTCTACGTGCTCTCCGAAAACGACATGAACGTCATTGAGCGCCACGCCGAGCGCCTGCAGCCTGAACTGATGGTGGTGGACTCCATCCAGACCATGTACCGTCCCGAGCTGGCCAGCGCGCCGGGCTCGGTGTCGCAGGTGCGGGAGTCGGCCTCGGTGCTGATGCGCTCGGCAAAGGTA
Source organism: Clostridiales bacterium Firm_10 (assembly GCA_001603025.1). GTDB lineage: Bacteria > Bacillota > Clostridia > Christensenellales > Aristaeellaceae > Firm-10. The sequence continues at coordinate 3,653 of LVAP01000072.1, forward strand.
TCCGGCTGCGCCGTCATGCTGGTCGGCCATGTCACCAAAGAAGGCGCCATCGCGGGGCCCCGGGTGCTGGAACACATGGTGGACGCGGTGCTCTACTTTGAAGGCGACCGGCAGCACCAGTACCGGCTGCTGCGCGCGGTGAAGAACCGCTTCGGCTCCGTGAACGAGCTGGGCATGTTTGAAATGGCCGAGAACGGCATGCGCGAGGTGAACAACGCCAGCGAAGTGCTGCTCTCCGACCGGGCGCACAACCAGAGCGGCTCGGTGGTGCTGTGCGCCATCGAGGGCACGCGCCCGCTGCTGGTGGACGTGCAGGCGCTGGTGGCCACCACCGTCTTCGGCAACCCGCGGCGCATGGCCAGCGGCGTGGACGCGGGCCGTCTGGCGCTGCTGCTGGCGGTGCTGGAAAAACGCGCCGGCGCGCCGCTGTACAACCAGGACGTATACATCAACATCGCGGGCGGCATGTCGCTGGACGAACCCGCCGCCGACCTGGCGCTGTGCGTGGCCATCGCCTCGGCGCACCGCAACCGCTGTGTGGGCGGCGGCTGGGCCGTGATGGGCGAGGTGGGCCTGGCCGGCGAGATCCGCCCCATCGCCCAGCCCGAGCGCCGCATCGCCGAGTGCCAGCGGCTGGGTTTCACAGACGTGCTCCTGCCCAAGGGAAACCTGCGGGGTGTCGCCGTGCCGGAGGGGCTGCGCGTCCACGGCGTGGAGACGCTGATCGAGGCGCTGAACACGCTGGGGCTGACCGCCCGCTGACGGCGGCGCATCCGCGAAAAGCGCAGGAAGCGGAGGAAAATCGGCCATGAATCTGAATTGGACAGACGGGTTCCGGATCGTCGTGAGAATCGAAGGGGACACGGTCATCCTCTCCGCCAACAGGGAAGGATTGCTGTCTCTGGCAAATCATCTGGCGGCCCTGGCCGCAGAAACGCCGGGCAGCCACATTCATCTGTGCGAAGACAACGCGCTTGAGGACGGCTCTTCCGAACTGATCATCGACAAAACCGACTGAACGCGGGAGGAAACAGCCTTGCCGAAAGATTACAGCCTGCAAAACAAGAAGGCCTGGGAATACAACGCCTATGAATTCTGGGTGCGCACGTGCGGCACGCCGGCCGAAAGAGCCGCGCAGGACCGGGAAAACCCGCTTGGGATGCTGAGGCGCTACGCGGGTTACTTCGACGCCTACCAGGGCGTCAGGATCGCCAACATCTGCGGTTCGTGCGGCAAGAAGGCCATTCCGCTGGCCCTGCTTGGCGCCGATGTGACCATCTTCGACATCTCGGAGGACAACAGGCGCTACGCCACGGAAACGGCCCGGGCTGCCAACGTGCCGGTCCGGTTCGAGGTCTGTGATGTTCTGGAGGTGGACCTGGAAAAATACGGCGGCCGCTTCGACGTGGTGTTCATGGAGGGCGGCGTGCTGCATTATTTCCACAATCTGGAGGAGTTCATGGGCGTCATGTACGCCCTCCTGCGCCCGGGCGGACGAATGATCTGCAGCGATTTCCATCCCTTCACCAAGATATCGGATATCCTGAATCTGCAGCAGCCGGCGGTGGGTTATTTCTCCACAGATGTCTTCGAGGGCGAAATGGCGCACGCCCGCTTTTTCGACGATGAGACCCGGCGCCGGATGCCCAAATGCCTCTACAGAAAGTACACGATCAGCGAAATCATCAACGCCATCACAGCCTGCGGCTTTCAGCTGAAGCGGTTCGACGAGCACCCGGCCTGGGATAATCCGAACGTTCCGGGTGAGTTTACCGCCGTCGCCGTTAAATAAACGCGGCACGGGCCTCCGTCAGCTTTTTCCTCCTGGCTGCGCATATCCGGCCGCCTTTCCGGCCAAGCTATGAGCAACAGGAGGTGTTTTCATGAAGAAACCCATCGCCGCACTCGCGGCGGCCTTATTGATCCTCCCGGCTCTGACCGCCTGCCGTCAGCAGCCCGAGACGCCCGCGGACGACAGGACGGAGCAAGGCGGCCAGTCCGACATCGCCCTGCCCGAAAATCTGAGCTACGACGGGGACGGCGTGCCTGTCATCACCGTTTACGACACCGCCGCCGAGGCTCTGGAGGACGTCGACATCGAGACCTACGTGACCGGCGTGCTGGCCGGCGAAATGCGCGGCGACTGGCCCATGGAAGCGCTCAAGGCGCAGGCCATCCTCGCGCGCACCTTCGTGCTGAAATTCATCAGCGAGAAGACATCGAAATACGAAGGCGCCCAGATCTCCACCGATATCGCCGAGGCGCAGGCCTACGCCCCGGAGGCCGTCAACGACCGCATCCGCAAGGCCGTCGACGACACAAAAGGGCTCGTGCTCAGCGCGGGCGGCGAGCTCCCCTACGCCTGGTTTCATGCCCATTCCGGCGGCAAAACCGAGCTGCCCGTCGAGGGACTGAGCTATGAGGGCGGCAACCCGGCTTACGCACAGGTCGTCGATTCGCCGGATTCCGACAGCGCCCCCACCAGCGTGAAGCACTGGACGGCTTCCTTTTCCGCGGATGAAGTGCTCCGGGCCGCAAGGGAAACCGGCGCGGATGTCGGCCGGACGCTCACCTCGATCGTGCCGGGCAAAAAGGGCGAATCCGGCCGCACGGTGTCTTTCCTCATCAATGGCAAGGAGGTATCCGCGCCTAACCTGCGCGTCAGTCTGGGCAGCGAGAAGCTCAAGTCCACCCTGCTGGACAGCGTAACGCTGAACGACGGCAAAGTGACGTTCGAGGGCAGCGGCTACGGCCACGGCGTCGGCATGAGCCAGTGGGGCGCTTACGCGCTGGCCAGCGAAGGGCAGAACGCCAGTGAAATCATCGGCCGCTATTTCCGGGGTGTGGATATCGTCTCCGCCTGGTAATCCCGTACATTTATACATGCCTCTCATTTATTGTTCGTTCAAGCAGCGAATGTTGTGTAAAAAAGCGTCAAATCGCTTGTGATTTGGCGCTTTTTTTGCTATGATAGTTGAGGCAAAAGCCGTTTTCAAAACAAAAAATACGAACATCCCATCACTGGCGGACGTTCAGGCACAAAGGAGTGACATATATGGCGCATTGCGCGATCGTTGGCATAAACTGGGGCGATGAAGGCAAAGGCCGCATGGTCGACTACCTCGCGGAAGCCTATGACGTGGTCATCCGCTATCAGGGCGGCAACAACGCCGGGCACACCGTCGTCAACGAACTGGGCGAATTCAAGCTGAACCTGCTGCCTTCCGGCATCTTCCGCCCGGAAAAGATCAACCTGCTGGGCGCGGGTACGGTCATCGATCTGAAGCACCTCTGTGAGGAGATGGACCGCGTGCGGGCGGGCGGTGTGATCATCACGCCGGACAATCTCAAAATCTCCGACCGCGCCATGATGGTGCTGCCATTCCATCCGCTTCAGGACAAGCTGGAGGAGCAGCGCCTGGGCAAGGACAGCTACGGCTCCACGCAGCGCGGCATTTCCCCCATCTATGGCGACAAATACATGAAAAAGGCGCTGCAGATGGGTGACCTCAAGCATCCCGAAACGCTCAAAAAGCACCTCAAAAAGCTGATCGACTGGAAAAACGCCGTGTTCTCCCAGGCCTATGGCCAGCCGCCCATCGACTTCGACGAGACCATGGACTGGGTCAACACCTACGGCGGCAGGCTCATCCCGCACATCGTGGACGCGGGCGAGCTGCTGGAGAACGCGCAGGATGCGGGCAAGCGCTTCCTGTTCGAGGCCCAGCTGGGCGCGCTGCGCGACATCGACTACGGCATCTACCCCTTCACCTCCTCTTCTTCCCCGCTGGCTGCGTACGCGCCGTGCGGCTGCGGCTTCCCCTCGGCGAAGGTGGACCGCGTGGTGGGCGTGGTGAAGGCCTATTCCACCTGCGTGGGCGAAGGTCCGTTCGTGGGCGAGCTGGAGGGCGACGCGGCCCACGACCTGCGCGAAGCCGGCCATGAGTACGGCGCGGCGACGGGCCGTCCGCGGCGCGTGGCCTGGCTGGACCTGGTGGCCACCCGCTATGGCGTGAAGCTGCAGGGCGCCACCGAGCTGGCCTTCACCAAGCTGGACGTGCTGAGCTATCTCAGCGAAATTCCCGTGTGCGTGGCCTACGAGCTCAACGGCCGGCGCACCGACCGCTTCCCCTACACGCCCGACCTGGACAGCGCGAAGCCCGTCTACGAAACGCTGCCCGGCTGGCAGTGCGACATCAGCGGCTGCCGCAGATTCGACGATCTGCCCGAGGCCGCGCGCGACTATGTGCTCTTCGCCGAGAAGGCACTTGGCTGCCGCTTCAGCTTTGTCTCCGTCGGCCCGGAACGCGATCAGCTGATCATCAGGTAAGAGGTTCGCCATGATTCATTCATTTTTGCTGATCGGCCAATCCAACATGGCGGGGCGCGGCGACATCGGCGACGTGGAGCCCATCGCCAATCCCGCTCTGCGCGTGCTGCGCAACGGGCGCTGGCAGCGCCTGTTCGTGCCCGTGAATCCGGATCGCCCCTTCTCCGGCATCAATCTGGCGGAGAGTTTCGCGGACGCCTACCAGCGCGAACACGGCGTGGAGGTGGGCCTTATTCCCTGCGCCGACGGCGGTACGCGAATCGACCAGTGGCGGGAAGGCGGCCTGCTCTTCGATCACGCCGTGATGCAGGCCCGGCTGGCCGAGCGCACTTCCACCATCGCGGGCGTGCTGTGGCACCAGGGCGAATCGGACGCCACCCCGGCGCTGTGGCAGTCCTACGGCGAAAAGCTTGAGGCGTTTTACGCCGCCCTCTCCCGGGCGCTTCACCTGGAAGATGTGCCGTTCATTGCGGGCGGGCTGGGCGATTACCTGGACATGCGCCCCGAATTGAAGGATCATTTCCGCGACATTGACCGCCAGATCAGGGCCTTTGCCGACGCCCATCCCATGACCGCCTACGTACCGGCGGCGGGCCTGCCCGGGCGGCCGGACAACCTGCATTTCAACGCCCCGGCGCTCAGACAATTCGGTCTCCTCTATTACGAGGCTTTCAAAAAGCTGGAGCGCAAGGATAAAACCTTCGTGGAAAAGCCGCGCGAAGACGACGCCCTGCGGACGGAACTCGACAGCCTGTAAAAGCGCGCGTACCCGCCGCATGCCACATCAAACCAAGGAGGACGCCCCCATGAGCAACACAGCCTATGAAACGCCGCTGGGCAGCCGCTACGCCAGCAAGGAGATGCTCTATCTCTTTTCGCCGGATCACAAATTCACCACCTGGCGCCGCCTGTGGATCGCCCTGGCCGAAACCGAAATGGAGCTGGGCCTTAACATCACGCAGGCGCAGATCGACCAGATGAAGGCGCATGTGGATGACATCGACTACGAAAACGCCCGCCGCCATGAAGAGCGCGTGCGCCACGACGTGATGGCCCACGTACACGCCTACGGCGACGTGTGCCCCGACGCCCGCGGCATCATCCACCTGGGGGCCACCAGCTGCTATGTGACCGACAACACCGACATTCTCATCCTGCGGGACGGCCTGCAGCTCATCCGCGGCAAGCTCATCGAAACGCTGCGCCGCCTCCGCGCCTTCGCCCTTGCTTATAAGGACATGCCCACCCTGGGCTTCACACACCTGCAGCCCGCGCAGCTGGTCACTGTGGGCAAGCGCGCCGCCCTGTGGATGCAGGACCTGGTGATGGACCTGAACGACCTGGACGACGCGGCCGCTTCCCTCAAGATGCTGGGCAGCCGCGGCACCACCGGCACGCAGGCCAGCTTCATGGCGCTGTTCGACAACGACCATGAAAAGGTGAAGGCGCTCGACCAGCGCATCGCCGAGAAGATGGGCCTGCCGCGCGTGTTTCCCGTGTCCGGCCAGACCTATCCGCGCAAGGTGGACAGCCGCGTCCTCAGCGTGCTCTCCGGCATTGCCCAGAGCGCCTACAAGTTTGCCCAGGACCTCAGGCTCCTGCAGCACATGAGGGAGATCGAGGAGCCCTTTGAGAAGAACCAGATCGGCTCCTCCGCCATGGCTTACAAGCGCAATCCCATGCGCTCCGAGCGCATCTGCGCGCTGAGCCGCCACGTGATGGCTCTTGCCCAGGACACGGCCATGACCGCTTCCACCCAGTGGTTTGAGCGCACGCTGGACGACTCCGCCAACCGCCGCCTGAGCCTGCCCGAGGCATTCCTTGCCACCGACGCCGTGCTGGAGCTGTACGCCAACGTCGCCTCCGGCATGGTGGTCTATCCCAAAATGATCGAGCGCCACATCGACGAGAACCTGCCCTTCATGTGCACCGAGAACATCCTCATGGAAGCGGTGCGGCTGGGCGGCGACCGGCAGGAACTGCACGAGAAGATCCGCGTGCACTCCCAGGCCGCGGCGGCCCGCGTGAAGGCCGAGGGGCTGGACAACGACCTGCTGGACCGCATCGCGGATGATCCCGCCTTCCCGCTGGACCGCGAAGGCCTCAGCAGCCTGTTGGATGCGAAACTGTACATCGGCCGCGCCCCGCAGCAGGTGGAGGAATTCATCGCCGAATGCATCGACCCGCTGCTGGCAGGCGCACAGGAGCAGGACATCGGTGACATCCGGGTGTGACCCGTCGTCCCATATGCTCGCGGGGCGGCGCAAATGCGCCGCCCCGCGTTTTATTCTTTTTCGCCGCCAAACAGCCCTTCAACAATCTCGAGCGCCTTCGGCATGTTTTCGCAGGCAACGTAAAAGCGGTAGCGCTCCGTCATGAACCCCGTTCGCGCCGCCATGCCCGCGCCCATCCTGCCTTCCTGCAGAAAGGAAAGGCCCTCCTGCCTGAGTACGTCAGCCAGCATACCCGCCCACACGGATTCCTTCTCAACCAGGAAACATAAATCGTCCGGCGCGCTCTGCCGTCCATTCCGGCCGCAAGATGGGCAAACGCCGTTTTCAAAGAGTCGCCTGCACTTTTCGCAGTACAACAACCCGCTCACTCCTCCCCGCCATCCAACTCTCTGCGCTTCTTGTCGTGACACAGGCGCAAGGCCTCCAGCGCCGCAAAGCAGGCGACATATACAACGGCCATCGATACGACAAGTTGAATGAACAGCGCCGCCTGGAGCGGATTTCCCGATATGACGAACGCCTTCACCGCCGAGACGAGGCCAATCGCCGCGGCCGGCACAATGCTGAACAGGGCATTTGTTTTTCTGCTGGCGGCGATGCTTGCCGTCCACAGGCCGTTCTTTATCGATGCGACGCAGAGGTAGACACTTACCAGCGCGAAGACGCATATTTCGCCGATCACCTGCGTCAGGTCAGCCTTCAGAAGCAGCTGAACGATGACGGCCGCGAGCAGCCCCCAAAACGCCAGCCAGACGCCGATCTCCTCGATTTTCAGCAGCTTCCCGCGCTGCATTTCATCCAGATTGCTTTTTGTCTTCATGCTCATCCTCCTCCCAGAAAAGCTCATCCAGCGTTTTCCCCAATACGCGGCAAATGGCCCGGCATAACCTGATCGTTGGATTGTAATCTCCCTGCTCAATGGCGTTCATCGTTTGCCTGGAGATGCCCACCGCCTCAGCCAGCGCCTTCTGCGACATATCCAGCGCCGCGCGTGCCGCTTTGATTCTCAGATTCCGTGAGATTTCAATCACCTCCCAGTCACATAATAACATATATGCGACTATGTGTCAAGTATATTTGATACTTAATTTTCAATGCCATTGGGAAAAGGCACAGAGATCATTGATCCCCGTGCCTTTTGCCTCATCGCGCGGCGCGCTGGCCGCTATTTCTTGTTCTCCCTTTTCCGCATGATCCCGGCGACAACCAGCCCGACGCCGGCGAGGATCAGCAGCGTAAACAGCAGGGTGCTGAGCGTAAAGCGCCCGTTCGACCTGATCATGTTCATCATGTTGATAAACAGCGCCGCGTCCGTGCCCAGCACGATCAGCGGCTTGCTGCTGTCGCCGATCAGCTTCCGGACCGGCCTTGCCCGGATCAGGGCGGGCATGAACGCCACGGCCAGCCCGAACAGCGTGGCGCTGGAAGCCACCCAGAACCAGGCGCCGCGGACGTACAGGCATATGACGCCCAGCAGCACCATGAGACTGGCGGTGAAGGCGCAGAATGTCCAGAACAGCTTGTCCTCCGGCACCATGATGGGCACGGCGATCACCGAGGCCGCCACACACATGGACGCCAGCACGATGTAGAACCAGTCCTGCGTCATGCCGGAGAAGGCGGCGACAGCCAGGCCAATCAGAATCGGGATCGTAATCACCGCCGAAACCGCGGAACCCACCGCCGCGGAGCGCCGCCTGAATTGCCTGATTCCATACTCTATGACCGTTTCCTTTTCCCTGTGCAGGTCGTTCTCGATCTCCGTCGCGCGCAGCCGTTCCAGCATGTCGCTGCAGGACGGACATGCCTGCAGGTGTTCCTCCACCAGTTCGCGGCTCCTGCCGCTGCAGGCATCGTCTGCGTAGAGCGGCAGCAGGTCGCGGATCACATCGCAATCCATTTTCATTTTGTGCACATCCTTTCCTGTAACCTGAGCTTCGCCCGGTGATATGTGACCCTGGCCCAGTTCTCCGTTCTGCCGAAGATGGTCCCGATATCCAGAAAGCTCAGCTCCCCGAATATCCTCAGCTCGAACACTTCCCGATACGGCTCCTCCAGCGCGTGCAGCGCGAGGTGGATGCGGAAGGAAGCGTCCCGGTCCATGGCCGACTGCTCGACGCCCTTGCCCTGATCGGGCAGCTCCTCTGGCATCGGAGCGCGCCGGCTTTCCCGCCGCTTTTCATCCAGGCAGAGGTTTTTGACGATGGCGCACAGCCAGGTCACCTCGTCTGCTTCGCCGCGAAAGCTGCTTTGCTTTGAATAAGCCCGAAAGAAGGCCTCCTGCGTGACCTCCTCCGCCTGCGCCTGGTTGCCCGCCAGCGTCATGGCGTAAGAAAACACCCGCATGTAGCAGGCCTCATACAGCTTCTCAATCTGCTCATGAGCCACATACTCACCTCCTTTCCGCCTGTTCCGCCGATTAGACGGGCAAGCGCCGGATTCGTTACAGTTATTTTTATGTGAACTGCGCACCGGATGAACGCGGCGCGAAAACGGACGCCGCTTCCTTCCGTTACTATACCAGATATCTGGCCGCCCTGTACATGGCAAATATAAAATATTAGCAGCCAATTTGTCAAATTGCCCTTGACAGGGTGACAGCGCTCCGCTATATTGAATGGGAAAACAATTTGGGAGGAAAACCATGCTTCATCATCTTTACATACTCATCGCCGGCATCGTGTTCGGCCTGGCCAACGTCATCCCCGGCGTCAGCGGCGGCACCATGGCCGTCGTTTTCGGCGTCTATGAGCGCATCATCAACCTCATCGCCAACATCCGCAGGGATTTCAAAAAAGAGCTGCCCTTCATCCTCGTCTTCGGCGCAGGCGCGGGCATCGGCATTCTGGCCTTCGGCAAACTGATGAAATGGATCCTCGTCAACCACGCCGTGGAGGCCAACGCCTTCTTCATCGGCGTCATCCTGGGCAGCATTCCCCTGCTGGTCGGCTACGCCTTCCGAAAGACGAGCAAGCGCACGGGCAAGACCTCCTGGGTCTTCAGCGCAGGCAACATCATCCCCATGCTGGTCACCATCGCCATCATGATTCCCATGGCCATGGCGGGTGACAACAGCGAGGCCAAGGAAGCGGCGGCCGCGGTGCAGGTGACGGGCTTCAACCCGCTCAACACGCTGCTCTATGTGGCATACGGCATCATCGCCGTGGCCACGATGATCATTCCCGGCATCAGCGGCTCCTTCGTGATGCTGCTTATCGGCTTCTACGGCACGATCATCGCCGCCGTGGCCGACCTCAATCTCCTGGTGCTCATTCCCTTCACCATCGGCTGCGTGATCGGCCTGTTCACCGTGGCGAAGCTCATCAAATGGCTGCTCAGAAAGTTCCCGCGGCAGACGTATTCCGCCATCCTGGGCTTCGTGCTGGGCTCCATCCTGTGCATCTTCCCCGGCTGGAGCGCCATGCTGGCCTTCTGGCCCATCCTGATGGTGATCGTCGGCTTTGCGGCCATGACGCTTTGCAGCCGCATTTCCGAGTAATTCCGCAAAGGAGACCGGCCCATGCCAACCAAGCTGATCGGCCTCGACATCGACGGCACGCTCCTCACCAGCCGCAAGGAGCTCACCCGCCGCACCCGCGCGGCTGTTGAAGCCGCGTCGCGGGCAGGCATACGCATTGCCTATGTCACCGGGCGGCCGCTCTGCGGCGTGATGGAGAACATACGCCTGAGCGCCGTCTCCCACATCATCGCCTCAAACGGTTCCACGACCCACGACACAGCCGCCGGCGCGCTGCTGCGCGGGCGCTTCATCCCGAAGAACGCGGCGAAGCAAATCGCCGCCGCAGCGCTGCGGCGCGGGCTGGGTGTCACCGTGATCACCGGTGGGCTGGGCTACTGCGAGCGCCCGTTCTATGACGAGCTGATGGCGGATTATGCAGCCTATGGCAACCTGGCCTACGGGCAGGCCAGCCGCAGGTCATGCGATGACCTGTTCGCGCTGATCGAGCGCGACAGGGCAGGCATCGAAAACATCTGCATCGACACCAACGACGAGGCGACTCATCTGACGATGACCGGCGAGGCCTCCCGCTGGCCCGGCCTGCGCATGGTGACAACCCGCGGCCGCCGCGGCCGGAACCTGGAGATTGGCCACGCGGAGGCGGACAAGGGCCTGGCGTTTCTCGAGCTGGCCCGTTCCCTCGGCATCAGGCGGGATGAAACCCTGGCCGTCGGAGACGATGGCAACGACTTGGGGCTGCTGGCCGCCGCAGGCGTCGCCGTGGCCATGGGCAACGCCACGGATGAAGTAAAGCGCGCCTGCCAGCGCGTCACGGCGGACAACGATCACGACGGCGCGGCTCTCGTGATAGAGAGGATCATCAGAAAAGAGACTGCTTCGCTCTGACGCGCGGCAGTCTCTGTTTCATATCGCCTTATTCGCTCTGTTCCAGCAATTCTATGAGCTGCCGCCAATCGTAAATGGACAGGTATTCCGGCTCCCCTGCGTTTCGCATGCGTTTCTTTTTATCGAACAGTATGGGCAACATGCCGGCGGACGCCGCGCCGACGACGTCCGTTTCAAACGTATCCCCGCAGAACCACACCTGATCGGCGGATAGCCGCGCCTTCCTGAGCGCCATTTCAAACAGCCTGACGTCCGGTTTGCGGACGCCGTAGGCGCAGGACGCGATCACGAACTCAAACTCATTGTCCGGCAACAACAAATCAATGCGTCGCTTCAGGGCTGCCGCCGACCAGCTGATGTTGCTGACCACGCCGCTGCGGATGCCTGCGCTTCGCAGCGCCGCCAGTGCCTCGGCAATGTGCGGCGTGCGGCACTTCTCGGAAAGGGGGGACGCGTTGTCCCATAGTATGTTTTCCGCCTCGGCCAGGGATACGTCCAGTTCGATCTCGTTGTATTCGTATTTGAATCGAAGTAGTTGAAGCTCGCCCGGCTCAAAGCCCATCCCACGGGCCGTCTCCCACGAGCGGTACAGCTGCGTCTCGAAGCGGCTCATCTCTTCCGGCGTCAGGCCCCGCGGATTGCTGGCCACATGCTCGAACACGGCTCGCTCGCCCCGCAGAAAGTCGATGTCCGGCTCCTGTAGAATCGTGCCGCCGTAGTCGAACAGGATCATCGCAGGCCGCTTCACAGCGCTCGCTCCAGCCGCACGCAGCGCCCCAGAATCAGCACGTCCTTGAGCGCCGCGACTTCTCCCTGGAACTCGAATTCGTAGCTCTGCAGCAGGAGCTTGCCGCCGTCCTGCTTCTTGATCTTGCGCACCACGCGCCGGCCATCCGTCTGCAGGAGCATGATGGCGTCGTCCGCCGGCACGGCGGCGGGCACGACCAGCAGCAGATCGCCGGCGAACACGCGGAAGCCGCGCATGGAATTGTCCTCCATGCGGTAGAAGACCACCTTGTCCGGATGACCGCCCTCGATCTTGCCGCCGATGACCGGCATCAACCGGTGGTCGATGACCACGCCGTCCTCGTCCATGATGGGCACGCGCTTCACCACGCCGCCCAGGGCGTCCAGCCAGGCGTCCGCGTTGGCCTGCGTTGCCTCCTGTTCCTCTTTGGTGATCTTCTCCTCAGGCTTCTTCACCGGAATGACGTAGGGCCGCGGCCTGGGGCGCAGCGGCACATCCGGTTCCGCGGCCACCTCCAGCTCCGTGGAAATGGGATCTTTCACGCCCAGCACCTTCAGGATGCGCTGCGCCTGGTCGTCGGACACGATCTTCGTGCCCCGCTCCACTTCGTTGATAAATGACTCCGACACGCCGCACTTCTTGCCCAGCGCCTTTGGCGTCAGGCCCGCTTTCACGCGCGCCGCGCGGATGGTATCGCCCAGTCTGCTCATAAGCCGCCTCCAAGTTCATTGATTTTCTGTTTCTTCCGCCAGCTCGTCCGCTGTCTTGTCAACGGGCACCTGCGGCATCTCCTCGCCCCAGGAGGGATCGTCCCCCGGCGGCCAGGTGGCGACGGGCGCCTCCGTCCAGGCCGGCGCCGTTTTGCCGCCGACCTCCTCATCGTCGGTGATGATCACCGTATCGCCCATGTCCTGCACCATCCGCGTTCCCGCAATCAACAGCCGCTGGAACAGCCCTGCCAGGAAAAAGACCAGCAGGAGCGCCAGCGCCGCGGCCAGCGCGATGCCCGCAATTTTCGCCGCTTTCATCTCAGTTGTATACCTCGCCGTCCAGGTAACGCCGCCACACCGTTTCAAACCACCCGCCGCCCTCCGGCAGGGGCCGCAGCGGCACAGCCCGCGTCTCGCCCTGCCGCGTCTCAAAGGCGAACAGCCGGGCGTCCGGAGCGTCCGGCGCCGCGTCGCGCCGCGTGAAGCCGTGGCCCGCGTCGCCGCCGAATTCCGCCTGGCACAGCATGGCGGAGAGCGCGTCACGCTGAACCAGCAGCGTATCGCGCAGCTCCGCGGTCTTTTCCGGCGTTCCGCCCGGGATCTCCCCGGCCAGCCAGCCCTTCACGCGCGCGAGAAGATCCCGCATTTTGCCGGCGTCGCGCATGGCGCCGGCGCACTCGTCCATGGCCGCGCGGGTTTCCCGCAGAATGGCGTCCGCGCGGCCCGCCTCGCCTGCCCGGCTCAGACAGGCCATTTCGCCGCGCAGGTCGTTCTCCGCCAGCGCCGCGAATTCCGCCTCGCCGCGCGGGGCTTCGCCGCCGCCGTGGGCCGCGATGTGCATGGCCGCGCGCAGGGAGCCGACCTGCGTCTCGTTGAGGGCGCTGCCGCCCGGCCGGTACATGCCGAAGGCCCCGGCGCACTCGCCCGCAGCGTAAAGGCCCTCCACCGTGGTGCGCCACCAGCGGTCGATCAGCAGGCCGCCGTTAGAGTGCTGGGCGCATACGGCCACCTCCAGCGGCTCGCTTTTCAGGTCGATGCCATGGGAGGCGTAGAAATCGACGGCCTTCCGGTTGATGGCCGCCAGCCGTTCAAAGGGCGTCGCCTGCTCCGCGCCGCAGTTGCGCAGGTACGTCCGGGCTTCTCCGCCCAGGCCGCTCAGCGCGCCCCCCGCCGGCTCGCGGGTGAAATCCATGTAGGCGCGGCCGCCGCGGGCATTCAGCGCCGCCACGGCCATGTCCACGCGGGAGGAGCCCTCCATTTTCCGGGCGTCGAACGGCCACTGGTAGCCCTTGAGGAACACCGAATCCAGCATGTCGCCCCGGTCCCGGAAGAACGGCGGCAGGAATTCGCTTTCCCCATCCGTGTAGCTGGGTATTGCCTGCTGGTAGCTGCCGGACACGTTCCATTTCACTTTCACGGACGCCAGGCCGTATTGCCAGTAGCACAGGTTATTCGTGGCCGCGCCCGCGTGAATGGCCGCGCCCGTCGCCCCGCGCTGGGCTGTTGGAAACACCGTGCGCCCGTAAGCCAGCGCCGGTCCGCCCGTGCACAGCACGACATGCCGCGCGTTAACCGCCACAAATTCCCGCCCGTCGTGCATCAGTGCGCCCACGGCGCGGTTGTTTCCATCCGTGAGAATCGAGAGAAGGCTCAGCCCGTCCTCCCGGCGCACACCCCGCGCCTTCACGGATTCCATCAGCGCCTCGGCCATCATCTTGCTGGTGAGGGGGCCGGCCGAGGTGGCGCGCTGGGTGGCGTCGTGGTCTGTCTGATAACCCACGTATTCGCCCCACTCGTTGTGCGGGAAAGGCACGCCCAGCAGCGCCAGCTTCATGAAGCTGCGCGCCGAGAGGGCCGCCATGGCGTAGGCGTGGTCTCCGTGCATGCCGCCGCCCGCGAAAAACGATTCAGCCAGCGCCCGCACGGAGTCGCCGCCCGCGCCGCTCATGCCCAGCTTGTAGTAGGTCTGCTTGTCGCTGCCGGCGTTGCGGCTGGTGCCCGCGGAAAAATCATCGCACAGCAGCAGCACGTCCACGCCCAGCCTTTTCAGCTCGTCCGCC
>LVAP01000073.1 GCA_001603025.1 Clostridiales bacterium Firm_10
AGGCCTCACGGTAGACGGCCAGGGCGTACTCCCGGCTGGTCAGGTCGTCCTCACAGATTTCAAACTGTATCCATCCCTCATTGCAAGAGCCTCGGCTTCCGTTTCCGCAGCCCCAGGGCTTATACTCCCACGGCATGGCCTGCACGGTGGCAATCTCACCGCTGGCCAGTTTGCCGATCCAGGCGTTCACGCGTTCACGCCCATCTGGCGGGTCGTGTGGTTGATGTCGTTCTTATACCTGTTCACTCCAATGATCTGCAGCATCCTGTCCCTGTCCGGCGCGTTGTCGCTGGGCTGCACATAGCGTGCCAGATTGGGATTATTCGCGCCTGTGCTGTGCCAGAGCACGCCGCGCACGGTCATGGGCCGGGTGCCCTTATAGCACACGCTCTGCGTCTGCATGCAGACCATGGGCCTGTTGCCGGTGTTGTATTTCATAAAATACCTCCCCTGCTGAAGTCGTAAAAATAGAAGGCGGCATGACGCCGCCTAATTGGTTGTGTGGCTGTACTGTAGTGTTATTCAGCTTCCAGGCTTATCGTTGGCCGGTTTGTCTTCCCGCCCATGGATCTGCGAGAGCGCACCTTTCAGTTTGTCCGGCACGGGAAGACCGATGTGTGCCGCGTTCTCCAGCAGGCTCAGGCCCTCGTTGCTCATGTAGAAGCAGATCACGGCACCGCGCAGGGCGCTGCCGGTGCCCACCACATGCAGGTCGATGATGTGCGCCACGCCAACCAGCATCAGGATCAGCACCTTCTTGCAGACGCCCTTGAAGCCGACAGCCGAGGACAATTTCCTGTCGATGATGATCATCGCACGCCTGGTGGAGCGGATCGACATCGGCGCGGACTACTCGATCAGCATAAGGTTCCGGATCAGCATGAAGCAGTACACCGGCGACGTTGCCTGAGACAGAAATAAAAAATCCCGCGGGGAGCAATGAAAACTCCTCGCGGGATTTTTGTCGGTGTCCGTCATTCCGTTTACATCTACGAAAACCGAAAATGACGGTATGACTACCAATAGAGCTACGCGAAAATCGCGTAGCCATGTTGACGGAGCAAACCGTTTACATCATGAAAAAACGCTCTTGCGGGGAGGATTTGAACACCCCGGGGGAGAAGACAAAAAAGAAGAAAGTCCCTGATTTCTCAAGGACTTTCTTGGGTTGGTGGTCGCAACAGGACTCGAACCTGTGACCCCATCGATGTGAACGATGTGCTCTACCAACTGAGCCATGCGACCATACGAGATTTCTACGAAGTAACCAGTAGGTACTACCAACTGAGCCATGCGACCTGATGACGAACGATGGAACGGAGAAGTGTTTAATCGTTCGGTTATGTTTCTGAGCTTGTACCCGGCGGAACAGGTGGATAATCTACCAGCAAGCTGTTAGGAATCAGCGATTTTTTACGCGATATTCGCATAAAAAAATTACCTAAACCTACCAGTAAATGCTACCAACTGAGCCATGCGACCGTATTGCTCATCAACAAAAGAAATAATATCACATTTCGATGGGGATGTCAAGGGGTATTTTTCAATTATCTCAAATTTGGCGTTCCCGAAAGGGAAGGGGAATGACGGTGGCTCAGCGCTCGAGGCGGACGGCTGCAAACCCATACGGCGGGATGTTGCTCAGCAGCAGACGATCTCCGTCAACGCGGCATTGGCAGCCGGCGGCCTGCGCCTTTGTCCATGCCCTGGCAAGCCGGATCACGGGGGCGTTCATTTCATCCAGCGAAAAGTTGCACAGCGCGATGCCCAGCGCCTCGCTGCTTTCCCGGCACAGCATCCAGCAGCCGGGGCTGCGCTCTGTCCAGGCTGGTATCAGCCTGCCCATCCGGCGGCAGGCATCCAGGATCTGCGCCTGTCGGTAGTAGGAGCAGAACAGCGAACCGCCCCACTGCAGCGTGTCAGCGCGGAACAGGAAGACGAGGAAAGACTGCCCTTCGGCGTTGGTGTAGAAATATGAAGCGGGGGCTTCGCCGGCCTCACCACGGAACACGCTAAGGATTTCCGCTCCTTTATGGAAGACGCCGCGGTAAAAACGGGATCGCGGCGTAAGGTCCAGCCAGTTCAGCTCAACGCGATCCTGTTCGCCGATGAAGAACTCTTCCGAGGGGACGGGCATATCCGCGCAGTCCGCCAGGCCGACATCCACGCCCCGCGCGGACATCTCCATGGCGGCCGTGCAATCCAGTATATAGCCTGCCTGCCCGGCCAGGGGAACCGTGCGGCCCGCGTCGCCAAAGGCGGCAATTATGCCCCCGTCGTTTTCGTAGCTGGTGGAGAGGCCAAGCCCGCTCAACAGCGCGGCAGAGGCTGAAAAGGATGCCGCTGTCATAACGATGCCCGGGTGAACGTCGTTCGGCAAGAGCATATCCGCGAAACGGCGCATGGGCTCATGGATGCAAACGCCCGTTGGCTCAAGGCCTCTCAGCAGCGCCGCGGAAGTCCGGATCATATCCCTGTCACGGACATGCGCATCCAGGTAGCCGGTTTCATAATCCGGTTTTGAGAAGTAATCCATGAGGTATTTCAGCTGTCGGCTGTATCCCGCGGCGGCCATGCAGAAATCGAATGTCTCCATGCGCGCCGCCGGCACACGGTAGCGTGGACGGGGATAGGAGTCGTTTTCAGAGAAGAAGTCGACGTCCTCGCGCCGGCACCAGGCGGCCTGCATGCGCGTGAATTCCACGATGTGGGCCGGCGTCTGGCCGGGGAAACGGCGCATTTCCGCCCAGTATGGAGCGCCTGACAGCCGGAGAAAAGGCCGCGTGCTGCCGGCCAGTGTTTTTGCCAGCTCCAGCGCGTCGGCGCCCTCCATGTCCCAGGAGGTATAGCCTGCGCAGAAGCCCAGACGGATGGCGGGATTCACCTCGTCCACGGCCGTGCGCATGGCGGCGCAGAATTCCTTCAGTGTGTCGCCCATGAGCTGAATCCAGAGACGCCGTTCCCGCGTAGGCGCGCCGGCATAGAGGAGCCTTTCCAGATCATGCCGCTCTACCCGGCGCCCCAGGCGCGCGCCAAACCGCTTCAGGTGTTCCGGGCAGGCGCAGCCCAGCCCCGGACGGATATTGAGGCACAGGTCGTCATCCAGCATGATGATCTTTGCGCCGGCGCGGGCAGCTCTTTTCACCTGTCCGGCGACGAAAGCCGTGTAGCCCGCGTCCGTGGGGCAGAAGGCGTCGCCGCATGTGGCACCACGCACATCCACGATTTTCTGATAGCGGGCGAGCTGCTCTTCCCGGGCGGACAGCGGGTTGCCAAAGCCAAACGACTGGATCCAGCAGCCCACCGCGAATCCGGCGGCCTCCAGTGCCCGGATGTTTTCCGGCATGGCGGCAAATTCCCCGCAAAGCCGGTCTTCGTCGAAGGATCGGCGCAGCGAGAGGAATACCAGATCCGTACCGGCCCGCTTCAACGCGCGCAGATAGGAATCGCGGTGCCGGGTAAACTCGTCGTTCATCACGGGCACAGAGAGTTCAGGCCATTGATTGAAAGACATGTGATTATCATCCTTTCTGCCGCCGCTGGGGAGCGCAGCACCGGAAACAGAGGCGGTTCCCCGTGCCATCATTATATCATGCGGCGCGGCTGTTTTCAACAAATGATCTCCGCACGGCCTGAAATGCGTTGCATATGCTTTTCCATTCTGCTATAATGGAACAAATTGGATCAGGCATTCGAGGCCATTTGGGGAGGGCGTTCAGATGCTGACGGAAAATGATATTTCCATTCTCAGGGAACTGGCGAAGAAGTACGCAGGTTATGCGGCTCTGCCCGTTCAGAAAGAGCGGATGCGGCTGTGGCGCAGACTGAACAGCGGCCCCATGGAACGGCCGATGGTGCTGGTTGACCAGCTGCCCTGGAACGAACTGGATGTTGACGGCTCGCTCCGATGCCGCATCGCGGATCCCTACTGGCGTCAGCTGGAAGAGAGGCTCCGGCAGACGATTTACAAGTGGGAATACATGCCTGCCGACATGGTGCTGAACCCGTATATCGCGCTTTATGTGCCGGCCGCGAGGACCGGCTGGGGCATCGAAACCAAGGAGGAGCGCATTGAGGCGCGGCTGACTGAATCGGTGGCCTCCCACCGCTACATCAACCAGTTCGAGTCACTCGAAGACGTAGAGAAGATCAAAATGCCCACCATTACGCGGGATGTCGAGGCGGAGAAACTGGTGCGCGAGCAGGCGGATGTCATATTCGATGGCATTATTCCATGGAAATTCTGCGGGGCGCTGCTGGAGGACTGCGGCTTCCGCCTTGGCCCATGGGACTGGATTACCCAGTGGATGGGCGTGACAGACATATATGTGCTCATGATGGACGAGCCGGATCTGATCCACGCGATCATGCGCAGGATGACAGACGGCATCCTCGGCCTGCAGAGGCAGTGCGACGAGCAAGGCCTGTTCGACGCCGTGACGAACGCCGTGCATTGCTCCCACACCTTCTGCGAGGAGCTGCCGCGCCCGGGCTGTGATACCGATCATGCCGGTTCGCAGGATGCCTGGGGCTTCGGCCTGGCGCAGCTCATGACGTCCGTCTCGCCGGCGGCCTTCGACGAGTTTGAGGTCCGGTACATGATGGAGACTTTTGAGCATATGGGCGCCGTGTACTACGGTTGCTGCGACCGACTGGATGACCGCATGGATTATGTCGCCCGGATGCCCAACGTGCGCAAGGTGTCGTGCAGTCCGTGGAGCGACAGAGAGCATTTCGCGGAAGTCATGCCGGACCGTTTTGTGATGAGCAACAAGCCTACCCCCGCGGTGCTGGCGTTGGACAGTTTCGACTTGGAACAGGCCAGACAGGACGTTAGGCGTACGCTCGCGGCGGCCAGGCGGCATAACAAGCGGGTTGAGATGATCATGAAGGATGTCAGCACGCTTCGGTGCGATCCCAGCCGCATATGGGCCTGGGCGAAGATGGCGGTGGAAGAAGCGGAGAGGAGCGTTTGAGCGCGTTCCGGGCTGGCGCTGAATGCTCACCGAGGGGGAAAGCACCCGTTTGTGAGGTGATAGGACAATGCAGCGGATACTCTTTGTGTGCCTGGGCAATATCTGCCGCAGCCCCATGGCGGAATCCATTTTTCGTGATATGCTTGAAAAGCGGGGCCTTACGGACCGGTTCGAATGCGCGTCCGCGGCCACCAGCGACGAGGAAACCGGCAATCCCGTCTATCCGCCCGCACGTGCCAGGCTGCGTGAGATGGGCATCAGCGCGGGGAATAAGCGCGCCGTGACGATGACGCGCGACGACTACAGCCGGTATGACCTGCTGGTGGGCATGGAAACGCGAAACCTGGCGGCCATGCGGCGCATCTGCGGAGGAGACCCGCAGGGCAAGATCCGGCGGCTGCTCGACTGGTCCGACCGGCCGCGCGACATTGCCGATCCCTGGTATACGGGCGACTTCCGCACAGCCAGCGCGGATATTGAGGAAGGCTGCGAGGCGCTGCTGGCTGCGCTCACGGCCGGCGCGGCGCAGCGTTGATAGAAAAAAGACATCCCCGAGTTTTCCGGGGATGTCTTTTTTATTCTTCTCAGCTTCCTCTCAGCGCCCCAGCCACGCGCACAGGCCGTCCATGATGCCTTCGGCCAGCAGCTGCTGATACTCGTCGCTGCACAGCTTCGCGTCTTCGGCGGGATTGCTCATGAAGCCCATCTCGACCAGCACGGCCGGGATGGTGGAGTAGTTCAGGCTCATGTAATTGTCCGAGCGGTTCGCGCCGGCGTTCAGCGCGCCGGTGCGGGCGACCATGGCATCCAGAATGATGGCTGCGGCTTCGGCGCTTTCCTTATTGTATACGCCAGTCTTGCGCGTCCACACGGAGATGCCGTGACGGCTGCGGTTATCGGAACCGTCGCAGTGCAGCTGCAGGGCGATGGCGGCGTGCGCTTCGTTCAGCATCTGCGCGCGCTGGATGTTGGTCACGTATACATCGTTGGCCGTGCGGGTGATAACCACGGTGGCGCCCTCGCTCTCCAGCAGGTCGCGCAGCTTCAGGCCTACCTGCAGCGTCACCACGTATTCTGGGGTGCGGGTGGAGACGCCCCTGGTGCCCACGCCGATGCGGTTGCGGGTCTTTGTCGCGCCGGGCGCGATGGGATCCTGGGTAAAATCGCCTTTTTCCTGATGTCCGGGATTGATGCCGATGACCACGCCCTGCAGGCGCTTCTGACCGGGCGCGCGCGAGGTAAAGCGGCATTCGGCCTGGAAACCGCCCTCAGAGGCAGTGGCGGTGATGATGGCCTGCCCCGCTTTGACAGCGGTGACGAGGCCGTTCTGGTCAACCGTGGCGACGCCCGGGTCGCTGGAGGCGTAGGTCACGCGTTTTTCGGTGGCGTTATCGGGCAGGATGGAAGCGCTCAGTTGGAGTTGCCTGCCCACGTCGACGCCGGCATAGAAGCGGTCGAGCGAGACCCCCGTCACCTTCACGCTGGTCACGGTCACCCGGATCGCGGCGCTCTTGCCGCTCGCGGCGGTGGCCGTGATCACGCAGTTGCCGTCGCTCAGGCCCTTGACGAGGCCATTCTGGTCCACCGAGGCAATGGCCGCGTTGCTGCTGGCCCACACGACGGTCTTGTCGGTGGCATTGGCGGGGGAGAGCGCGGCGGTCAGCGCCGCTGTATTGTTGCGCGAGAGCTTGAGCCGGGAGGAACCCAGCGAGACGCGCGTGACGGGCTGCACCACCGTGACGGCACACGTTGCTGTGAGGCCGTTGGAGGAAGTGGCTGTGATGACGGCGTTGCCCGGCGCACGGCCCGAAATGGAACCGGACGAGGAGACCCGTGCCACGGAGGGATCGCTGCTGGTCCATTTGACCTTTTTATCGGTGGCGTCACCAGGCTCGATGACCGCTCCAAGGCGCTGGGAGGAGCCCCTGTTCAGCACGATGGCGCCGCTCTCGATGGCGATGCCCGTCACCGGCTGCGTTACGGTGAGGCGCAGCGTGGCGCTGCGGCCGCTGGCAGCGGTGGCGATGATGTTGGCCCGCCCCGCCTTCAAAGCGGTGACGCGGCCGTTCTGGTCAACGCGAGCGACGCTTTCGTCGCTGCTAGAGAAGGTCAGCGTGCGGATGGTGGCATCATCGGGATAGACGAGGGGCTCGAGGATCTGTGCCGCGCCGCGCTCCAGTTTCATCGAGGACGCGGGCATCCTCACGCGCGTGACAGGCTGCGTGACTGTGACCCTGATGCGTGCCGTGAGGCCGTTCGAGGCTTTCGCCACGACGTAGGTCGTGCCGGCCTTGCGGCCGGTGATGTAGCCGGTTGAGGAGACGGCGGCGACTGCGCGATCCTCCACGGAATAGGACACGCGCTTGTTGGTGGCGTCTTCCGGCGCAACGGCCGCAGGCATCTTCACGCGTTTGCCGCGTTCGATGGTGACTTCAGCCTCCGGGAAGGCGATCTCCGTGACGGGCTGCGTGACGACGACGCGCACCGTGGCCTTTTTGCCGTTTGCGGAAACGGCTGTGATGGTGGCCTTGCCCGCCCTGACCGCAGTGATGAGGCCCTCCGGGCTCACACGCGCGACGCTTTCATCACTGCTTTCGTAGGTCAGTGCCTTGTTGGTTGCATCTTCGGGGAGAACGATCGGCACAAGCTGGGAGGTCTGGCCGCGCTCCAGCGTCATGCGGGATTCAGGCATCCTCACGCGAGACACCGGCTGCGTCACGACGAAGGTGTACGCATAGCTCCGGCCGTCCGGCAGGCTTGCGGTGATGGTGGTTTCACCGGCCTTGCGCCCACTCACGCGGCCACGGCGATCCACCACGGCGACGGCGTTGTCGGCGCTGGACCAGACGGCCTCCTCGGCCCCGACGGGCAGAGTCAGTGTCACACGGGTGCCGCGATCGGCGGTTTCATGGCCGGCAGGAAGAACATCGGCCAGGGCCGGCACGGCACAGAGGATCAGAAAAACCAACAGGAAAACGAACGCCGGGAAGCGATGGGAAAGCTTGTCGGGAAAGCGCATAGTACGCACCTCACAGCACGAAATCACTATTACATTATAATGGTGCAATGGGTACGTTGTCAAGAAAACCGGTGGGAAAATGAGCAAAAAAGCGCCCGAACGGCATGAAAAGGCGCATCCCCGTCCTGGCATGGGAATGCGCCGGAAAGACATCAATGCCCGCAGAGCTTATTCGCCAATGGTATCGGGCTCTTCGGTGGGAGTTGGCGTTTCAGTCGGCGTCTCGGTCGGCTCGCCGCTTTCGGCGGGGAGCGGCGCTTCAGAGACCTCCGGTTCCAGGGACGGCTCGGGCGAGGGCACCGGATTCGCCGTGAAATAGTCCGTGAGGCCCTTCACCATGCCCTCGACCAGCAGCGTCTGATACTCGGGGCTGGCCAGCAGCTCGTCTTCCTCGGGGTTGGACTGGTAGCCCATTTCCACCAGGATGCTGGGCACGGTCGACCAGTTCAGTCCGGAATAGTTGTCGCGCACGTGGATGGGTTCGGTATGCGCGCCGGTAGCCTCGCCCATGGCGGCGATGAGCGGCTCGCTGATGGCGTAGCTCTCCTGCGCGCCGTCCCCGGCGGATTTGACGAAGAGGCCGATGCCGGCGGCAGAGCGGTCGTCGCTGCCGTTGCAGTGCAGTCGCAGCACCACGTTGGCGCCCAGTTCGTTCATCATCGTCGCGCGTTCAACGTTGGAGATGTTTACGTCGTTGGTCTCGCGGGTCATGAATACCTCCGCGTCCTGCGCCTCCAGCGCGGTTTTCAGCAGCAGCGCAATCTGCAGGTTGATCTCATATTCGGGGATGCGCGTCTTTACGCCCTGCGTGCCGCTGGATACCTTCGCCTTGGTCTCACTGCTGCCCGGCGCGATGGGCTCCTGTTCACTGTTGGAGTGCGTCTGGTGGCCGGGATCGATGCCCACCTTCACGCCGTAGAGCAACCCGCGTTTGGACTCCGTGACAGTGATTTCCTGTGAACCGGCCGCGTTCATGGGATTGAAAGGTGCGGAAGGCGCTTCGGCCGCAGACGCGGGCTCATCGGAGGGCGCGGGCTCATCGGAGGGCGCGGGCTCGTCGGAAGGCGCGGGCTCGTCGGAGGGCGCGGGCTCGTCGGAAGGCGCGGGACCTGGCGTGGGTACGCCTGCGTTGGCCGGCTGACTGGTCATGAAGGAGCCAATGCCGATCAGAAGCAAAAGCACGAGGGCAATCGTGGCGGCAGGCGAACTGTGTCTTCTTTTCATGGTGAATCTGCGCTGTGTGGACTTTCTCTGCATGTCTCAATTACTCCTTGCCGGTTTGAAAATCAGACGCCGTGGCATCGTCCGGGCTGCCGACGGGTTCTGGCTGCCGGACCGCGCTTTGCTGGCTGTCCTGTCGGGCCAGTTCCTCGATGACGGCGGGCAGCCGCGTGAGGTCGTAGAGGACGACGGAGCCAAAGGGGGCGTTCAGCAGCGTTTCTACAGAAGCCCGATAGGCTTCAAGCCGCGCGAGTACGTCGCTCAGGCCCATTTTCCTGTCGGCTCCGGCCAACGTCATGGCGAGTTCATCAGTAATATTGGCGAAAAGCTGCAGAATTAGTTCCCCGATTTCATTCGGAAAGCGTGTAAAAAACACTTTTTCGGCGATGCCGGCGGCGATGACTCCGTTCAGTACCGGCAGCGCGTTTTCAACCAGGACGCGGCGCATCGTGTCGCGCAGCTGGTAGCTGCCGCCGCGGTAAGCCACGCGGATCATAAGGCCTGCGAAATCCATGCGGTCGCGCCGCCACAGCCCGCAGCAGTCGAACAGCGCATTCAACTGGGCGGCTGCGCGGCCTTCGTTCGCGCGTATGGCCTCCTCCATGGCTGCGTGGTCGCGTTCACCCTGCCGCGCGCAGATGGCCTCGAGCACCTGTAGCTTGCTCTCAAAGTGGTGATAAAAGCCGCCTTTCGACAGGCTGAGTTCGTCCAGAATGTCCTGGACAGCGGTTTGTTCGTAACCTTTGGCGTAGAACAGCTTTTCAGCCGTCTCGATGATTTGTTCGCGCCGGACGATTCCTTTTTTCATGGATGCCGTCTCCTTTGTTTTTGCGGGCGTCGATGTTTTTTGTCGCGTTGCCCTTTGTTTTCGGTTTTTTTCGCGTCCCGGGGTGGTCGGCTGCGCTGACGTTCCGTTCCGGACGTATGAGGCAGTCGGGGCCGAAGCCGATCAGATCTTTCATCCCGGCCTTGACGAGCGCCTTGATGACCAGTTCACGGTTCTGCGGCAGGAAGTATTGCATCAGCGCGCGCTGCATGGCCTTTTCCTGCGGATCGCGCGGCACATAGACCGGCGTCATGTCGCGTGGGTCGAGCCCGGTATGAAACATGGCGGTGGACAGCGTGCCGGGCGTGGGATAGAAGTCCTGAACCTGTTCGGGCCGGTGTCCGCTGCGCTTGATGTACAGCGCCAGTTCGATGGCGTCTTCCAGGGTGCAGCCCGGGTGGCTGGACATGAAATAGGGCACGAGGTACTGATCCATCCCGGCCCGCTCATTGGCCGTTTTGTAAGCCTCCACGAACTTGTTGTATACGGCGACGTCGGGCTTACCCATATACCGGAGCACGCGGGGCGACACGTGCTCCGGCGCTACCTTCAGCTGGCCGCTCACGTGATGGCGCACCAGCTCATTCAGAAAGGCGCCGCTCTTGTCGGCCAGCACATAGTCGAAACGGATGCCTGAGCGGACGAAGACCTTCTTCACCCCGGGCACCGCGCGCAGCTTGCGCAGCAGGGCGATGTAGTCGCCGTGATCGGCATCCAGGTTTCTGCAAGGCGCAGGGAAGAGACACTGACGGTTTTTGCATGTGCCGCGCTTAAGCTGCCCTTCGCAGGCCGGGCGGCGGAAGTTGGCCGTCGGGCCGCCCACATCGTGGATATAGCCCTTGAAGCCGGGCAGTTTCGTGAGTTTTTTTGCCTCCGCGACCACGGAGTCGTGGCTGCGGGAAGAGACGATGCGGCCCTGGTGGAAGGTGAGCGCGCAGAAGGAGCAGGAACCGTAACAGCCGCGCACATGCGCGATGGAAAATTCGACCTCCTTCAGCGCCGGTATGCCGCCCAGGGCGTCGTACATGGGATGCCAGCGGCGGGTGTAGGGCAACGCGTATGTTTGATCCAGCTCGCCCTGCGTGAGGGGCAGGGCCGGTGGGTTGACGATGAGGTATCGCGCGCCGTGTTTCTGGCAGATGCCCCTGCCGCGGACGGGATCCTGCTCGTCATACTGAACCTTGAACGCCCGGGCGTAGGCCCGTCTGTCCCCCGACACTTCTTCGGCGGATTCGATCTGGAGGTACTCCGGCTCCGGCTCGCGGCTCATGACGCAGGTGCCGGGCAGGCGCAGGGCATGGAATGGAGTGCCCGCTTCCAGCGCCCGGACTGTTTCCAGGATGACGCGCTCGCCCATGCCGTACATGAGCACGTCCGCGCCGGAATCCACGAGGATGGAGTTGCGCACGCGATCATCCCAGTAATCGTAATGCGCGAAACGGCGCAGAGACGCTTCGACGCCGCCAATCAGAATGGGGATATTGCCGTAAGCCTCGCGGATGCGGTTGCAGTATACGATGGTGGCGCGGTCGGGCCGGTAGCCCGCGCGGCCGCCGGGAGAGTAAGCGTCCTCGCTGCGCCGTTTTTTGGCCGCGGTGTAGTGATTGACCATGGAATCTATGACCCCGGCAGTCACCAGGAAGCCGAGCCGCGGGCGCCCGAACAGCCTGAACGCTTCGCAGGTTCGGTAATCCGGCTGCGGCATCATGGCGATTTTATAGCCCGCCTTTTCCAGCACGCGGGAAATGATGGCCAAGCCGAAAGACGGGTGATCGACGTAGGCATCACCCGTGACGTAAACAAAATCGGGCTGGCTCCAGCCCCGCGCGCGGAGATCGGCAGGGCAGACGGGCAGAAACTGTTCGGGCACAGCGAGTTCCTCCGGAAGGCGTGGATGGGCGCCTGGGGGGCGCTTCCATTACATTTTATCATTGTACGGCCGAAAACGCAAATGGGAATTTGAATATGAACGCGGAAAACGGGCCATGATAAATGTGTGAAAAAGCGGAACGGGGCCCTGTCCCGCCTCCGCCGGACGGGAGGATATTCATCATGAAGGCGATCATCATGGCGGGCGGTGAGGGAAGCCGACTGAGGCCGCTGACGTGCGATCTGCCCAAACCCATGACCACGCTGCTGGATAAGCCGGTGATGGCTTATTCGCTGGAGCTTCTGAAGCGGCACGGCATCACGGAGGTGGGCACAACGCTCATGTATCTGCCGGAGCGCGTGCAGGCCTTCTTTGGAGATGGGGAGGCGTACGGCGTCTCTCTGAGCTATTTTGTGGAACATGCGCCGCTCGGTACGGCGGGCAGCATACACCTGGCGGAGGACTTTCTGGACGAGACGTTCGTGGTCCTCTCCGGCGACGGCGTGACGGATTGCGACCTGACGCGCGCGATTGCCTTCCACCGGGAAAAAGGTGCGATGGCTACGCTGGTGCTCCATCACGTTGAAAACCCCCTGGAATACGGCGTCGTGATCACCGACGCGGAGGGGCGGGTGAAGCGGTTCGTCGAAAAGCCGGGCTGGGGCGAGGTGTTTTCAGACACGGTGAATACGGGCATCTACATCCTGGAACCGGCTGTGCTGGAGCGCATTCCCGGGGACAGGCCCTTTGATTTTGGTCGCGATCTCTTCCCGCAGATGGCAGAGCGCGGCGAGGCGGTCTATGCCTGGACGATGAACGGATACTGGTGCGACATCGGCGACATCTCGGCTTATCTCAAGGCGCATGTCGACGCGATGGACGGGCGCATCGATTTGCCGGTGAACGCGCGGCGGGGCGGCGTTGTCCGCATGCCCGGCTCTCGGGTGGATCGAAGCGCCGTGCTGGAAGGACCGTGTTACATCGGCGAAGGCGCCGTGGTCGGAGCCGGCGCGCGGGTAGGCGCATACAGCGTGGTAGGCGCGGGCAGCGTGGTCGGGGAAGGGGCGAGCCTCAAGCGGGCGGTGCTCTGGCGCGGCGCATATGTCGGCGCAGGGGCGCAGGCACGCTGCTGCGTGCTGATGGACGGCGCCCGCATGGAACCGGACAGCGCGGCCTTCGAAGAGAGCGTGCTGGGCGGCGGGGCTGTGCTGGGCGCAGGGGCGGCGATGATGCCCGGCGTGAAGGTGTGGCCGAAAAAGAA
This sequence comes from Clostridiales bacterium Firm_10, assembly GCA_001603025.1. Classification (GTDB taxonomy): domain Bacteria; phylum Bacillota; class Clostridia; order Christensenellales; family Aristaeellaceae; genus Firm-10. The sequence continues at coordinate 13,174 of LVAP01000073.1, forward strand.
GATCGGCGCGGGCATGCGACTGGATGCCAATGTGGTGTGGGGCAGCACTGAACGCGCCTCCTTCGAACGGGGATGCCTGCGGCTGGACAGCCCGG